>CAZQHJ010000107.1:0-8042 GCA_964593225.1 uncultured Thiotrichales bacterium | reverse complement strand
CTTTGCCAATGATGGTGTCCGGTTCCCAATCTCCGAGGCGTTCACGCCGCTCCACGATTGCAGGACGTTCCTCGATGGAAACCTTGTTCGGAAGCTGTCATGGATAGGGGCATGGGTCCTTGCGCCCTTTATAGCCGGCGCCCCGGATAGCTAAGGAAACCTCCCTGGCCTTCCGATGCCTTCCCATTACAGCACCGCCATCACCCCATTGCTGACAGGCCCCTTCCCGGCCTTGTTCACGGCCACCACGACATATTCCAGCTCCTTGCCCCGTTCCTGGTTGGGGAGGGTGATTTTCGTGTCCGTGGTGGTGGCCCGGGTGAGATAGTCGGCATCGCCGGTCCGCTCCCGGCACCGGACTTCGTAGCTGGCTGTCTTGCCGCCATCGCGGGGTTTTTTCCACGACAGCGTGATCCAGTCATCGCCCTGCTCCACGCTCACCAGATTCAGCGCCTGGCCGGGCGGGGCCAAGGGGATGCGCTCCCGGCGTCCGCCCCAGCCGATGGCCTTGAGCTTGGCGTCCTCGAAGCCGACGGCCATCTCCGCGTAACGGAGATTCATCTTTACCTTGTTGGCCAGCGTCTGTAAGGCCGCCTGCTTGGCGGCGGTGGCCTGTTCGGCGGCGGACCGGGTGGCAATGACGGCACCCCTGCTGGCCGCATAGGCCGTGAGCGCTTCATCGATATCCTCGGGGGTTACCGGCGGGGCCGGGTAGAGGTCCGGGTGGGCCTTGAGTCCGGCGGACATCTCCTCTCCGAGGATAAAGATTTTTCCTTCTTCTATTGGGAAAGTCGCCATGGATGGTTATAACTCCTTGGGTTTGTTGGATGATGCGAGTTATGGGGCATTATCTTTCGCTTATAATGGGCGATATGTGCGATATAAAATCCTGTGTTCGGAATAAAAGGATTATGCATGGGATATTATCCCTAATATTCCGGAGATCTTAGGTCATGGGTGGGATAAGAGAGCCTTTTGTCTCCCATATGAGGCCATGGGTATGGGTGATGGGATATCCCATAGGGAACCCGGAGCCTCGGGATGGAATACGAAAAGGTAGTCATTCGTCCCTGAAATCAGGGATATATTCTATTTCACGATAGGGTCCGGGAAACGGAACCGAAGGGTATATTAACGGGGAATCGGGCCCGAAGACAATTCTTCATACCGAGGGCGGTATGGGGAATACCAAGAGTAGGCGGACCAAGACGGGGGAAGTGAATCCCAATGGCGGCATCCTCCCGGCATGGACCCGGATATCGGTCTTTATTGGGATTCGTGTAAGGCATTCGCGCCGACCGATACCTGGAATGGGGTATTCTTTCCTGTGCCGAAAACATCCGGAAGGCCAAATCCGATGGGAGATTACGCTTCAGGGATGAAGTCGCCTCTTGGATACGGTCGGTCCGTGTCCTATGGAGAGTCCGAAATAGCGCCGTTGAACGTGTATACGGGCCCTTGTCGGACCGAAAAACCCACGCCAAAGAAGCGGAAATCGATCTGTGCGATCCCATGAAGAACGACCGAATCCTGTTGGATCCCGCCCGCCAGTGGTTGCGGGGGGTCCGTCGGGCCCCTTCGCCGAACCGTGATGAACGCCCGGCCGGGTGCGCCATAGAGCTGTTGGTCATCCATGCCATCAGCTTGCCGCCGGGGGAATTCGGCGGGCCTTTCATCGAGGATCTCTTTCTGAACCGGCTGGATCCCGACGCCCACCCGTATTTTCGCGCCCTCGCCGAACCGCGGGTCTCCGCTCACCTGCTCCTACGCCGGGATGGGGAGGTGATTCAGTTCGTCCCCTTCGGAGAACGGGCCTGGCATGCGGGGTTTTCGCGATTTCGGGGGAAAAACGACTGCAATGATTTTTCCATCGGCATCGAATTGGAGGGGGCCGACCATGTGCCCTACGACGAGCGCCAGTATGGGCGCCTGGCCGAGCTGGGCCGGTTATTCCTGTCGGCCTGGCCCGGAATCGGCCGGGATGGCATCCAGGGACATTGCGATATCGCGCCGGGACGCAAGACGGATCCCGGAGAGAGTTTTTCCTGGGAGCGTTTTTATCGTTTACTGTGATTCGGCGCTGCCGAATCCCACAGCCCCCGGGGTTGGGGGCGCGCCTCGTCTTGCCCCATCGAGGCCCAAGGTGATGGAAGCTTGGAAGAGACGGACCGCCTCGGACGCGCCTGGGGATGCCCTGGGCGATCACGACCCCTTCGCGCCAGGGAGACGGCCTTCGGCCACCGGCGATCATCCCTGGATGGTCCCAAAGGCCCTCGTGGAAGGCGGTTGCCCCGGGCGGCACAACCACCCCGCGCCATGGATACGCCGTTCAACGGCCGGCGATCATCCCTCGATGATTGCACAGACCCTCATCGAAGAAAGCCGCCGCGCGGGGCACTACAGCAACCGCTTCAACTGATGCAGGATCTCCAGGGCCTGTTTGGGGGACAGGGCGTCCGGGTCGACGGCGGCCATGGCCCGGACGATGGCGTGGTTGGGGTCTTCGCGGAATAGGGCGAGCTGGGCGGTCTCGCCGCTTGGTGGGGATTCGGGTGGCGGTTCCGGTGGGGCCTCCGGCGGGGGTTCCGGCGGCGGCGGGGGCCGAGGGTCGCCGGATTCGAGTTCCTTCAGCATTTCCCGGGCCCTGGCCAGCACACCGGGGGGGACACCGGCCAGGGCCGCCACCTGGAGCCCGTAGCTGCGATCGGCGGGGCCCTCCTTGACCTGGTGGAGAAACACGATCCTGTGGCCATGCTCCACGGCGTCCAGGTGGATGTTGGCGACGGCATCGGCCCGGGAAGGCAGATCGGTCAACTCGAAGTAATGGGTGGCGAAGAGCGTGAAGGCCCGGGCCTCCTTCGCCAGGTGCATGGCCGAGGCGAAGGCCAGGGAGAGACCGTCGTAGGTGCTGGTCCCCCGACCGATCTCGTCCATGAGCACCAGGCTCTGTTCGGTGGCGTTGTGGAGGATGTTGGCGGTCTCGGTCATCTCCACCATGAAGGTGGAACGCCCCCCCGCCAGGTCGTCGGCGGCCCCGATGCGGGTGAAGATCCGATCCACCGGGCCGATGACGGCCCCTTGGGCCGGCACGAAACTCCCCACGCAGGCCAACAGGACGATGAGGGCACTCTGGCGCATGTAGGTGGATTTGCCCCCCATGTTGGGGCCGGTGATGATGAGCATTCGGCGTTCATCGGACAGATCCAGATCATTGACCACGAAGGGATCGGTCAATACCTGCTCCACCACCGGATGCCGACCGCCGGTGATCCGAATGCCGGGGGTATCGGTCAATTCCGGGGCGCGCAGATCGAGATCCACCGCCCGCCCGGCCAGATTGATGAGGACATCGATCTCCGCCAGGGCGCCCGCCGAGCGCTGTAGGGGCGCGATCTCCTCGCCCAACCGGCCAAGGAGCTCTTCATACAACATCTTTTCTCGGGCGAGCGCCCGTTCCCGTGCGCTCAATACCTTATCCTCGAAGGCCTTGAGCGCCGGCGTGATGTAACGCTCCGCGCCCTTTAGGGTCTGTCGCCGGATGTAATTGGCGGGGGCCTTGTCGGCCTGGGCGCGGCCAAGCTCGATGTAATAACCGTGGACGCGGTTGTAGCCGACCTTCAGGTTCCCGATCCCGGTCCGCGCGCGCTCGGCCCGCTCCATCTCCACCAGCCGCGCCCCGGCGTCGCTACCGAGGCCGCGCAGCTCGTCGAGTTCGGCGTCGAAGCCGGTTGCAATCACGCCCCCGTCCCGGATAAGGACCGGCGGGGATTCCACGACGGCCCGGGTCAGCAGGGTATGTAACTCGGGGTACTCGCCCAGGGTTTCCAACAATTCGGCGAGGAGCGACGGCGGGTTCTCGGGGGGCGTATTCGTGGCGCCGGGCGCCAGGGGGGCCAAGGTCTCGGCCAGGACCGGGAGGATGGCGAGCCCCCGGCGGAGTTGCGCCAGGTCCCGGGGCCTTGCCGACCCCAGGGCGATGCGCGCCAGGATCCGTTCCATGTCCCCGACTTCCTCGAGGCGCGCCCGGGCCGCTTCGGTTTCGGGTGCCGCCGCCACCAGGGCGGCGACACACCGGTGGCGACGGCGAAGGCGGTGGTGATCCCGCAGGGGATAGCCCAACCATCGGCGGAGCAGGCGGCTGCCCATGGGGGTGCGGGTCCTGTCCATGACCCCGACCAGGGTGTTTTGGGCGCCCTGGGGCGCCTGGCTCAGGCTTTCCGAGATCTCCAGGTTGCGCCGGGTCACGGCGTCCAGGATCAGGGCGTCTTCCCGCCGTTCCACCCGCAGCCCCCGGATGTGGGGCAGCTTCGATCGCTGGGTGTCCTTGGCGTATTGGAGGAGACTGCCGGCGGCGGCAATGAGCAGGGGAGAATCGCAGCCGAAACCGGCCAGATCTTGGGTGCCGAACTGTTGGCACAGTAACCGTTGCCCGCTGTCGGGTTCGAAGTGCCAGGGCGGTTGCCGGCGAAGACCGGGGTATTCCTTTAACAAGGCAGGGAGTCGGATATCCTCGCTGACGAGGAGTTCGGCGGGCCCGAGGCGCTCCAGCTCGGCGGCCAGGGCGTCCTCTCCCGAGACCGGCAGTACGGAGAAACGCCCGCTGCCGAGATCGAGGCTGGCGATGCCGAAGGTTTTTTGAGGGACATCATCGGGATCGGCGGCGGGATGCACGGCCACCAGCAGGTTCTCGCGATGGTCTTCCAGCAGGGCCTCGTCGGTGACCGTGCCCGGCGTCACGATCCGAGTGACGCGCCGCTCTACGGGTCCCTTGGCCTTGGCGGGATCGCCGATCTGCTCGCAGAGGGCGGCCGATTGCCCCTGACGGAGGAGCTTCGCCAGATAGGCGTCCACCGCGTGGAAGGGGACGCCGGCCATGGGTATCGGCTCGCCGCCGGACTGGCCCCGGGCAGTGAGGGCGATATCCAGTAATTTGGCGGCCTGGCGGGCGTCGTCGAAAAACAGCTCGTAGAAATCCCCCATCCGGTAGAAGAGCAACGTATCCGGATGCTCGGCCTTGATTTGGAGGTATTGCCGTATGACGGGGGTGTGTTTGGGATTTTCTTGCAACGAAAGAATAACGAGTATGTCCTGTGGGGTATCGGTGGTATAGTTTCGCCATGGCAGGCTTCGAATACGATCCCGATAAAAGCCGGATCAACCTGAAAAAACACGGTATCGATTTTGATACGGCCCAGACGCTTTGGCAAGATCCGGATCTTATCGGGATCTCGGCCAAAACGTGGACGAACCCGGATCATGGGTCATTGGCCGGATCGGGACCCGGCATTGGTCCGCGGTTATCACCCGCCGCCAATCGAAGATACGCATCATTTCCGTCAGGCGCTCACGAAAAACAGAGGTAGCCCTTTATGATGGCCAACTTTATAAAAGCCGAGGATTTCCACAAGAAATTCGACGCATTATCCGATTTACCGATATCCCGCCTATTCGCCTGTGCGCTCTTAGTCATGGCGGGCCTGTTTCCCCAGGCCACGGCCGCGGAGGCGGCCCGGGAGAGGGTCGCCTACGAGGTGGTGGACCTTACGATTCCGGCCTCTCTGACCGGCAAACCGGGGGATCCCGTCAAGGGCCGGGCCCTGGCGATCCAGCGCAAGAAAGGCAATTGCCTGGCTTGCCATGGAATGCCCATTCCCGAAGAGGACGACCACGGCACCACGGGGCCCGATCTGACCCATGTGGCGAGTCGGCTCGGTATCCCGGCGTTGCGGATCCGCCTCGTCGATCCCAAGCGCGTCAACCCGGCGACGATGATGCCGGCCTTTTATCGGGTGGACGGTCTCCACCGGGTCGCCAAGAAATTCCAGGGTAAGTCGATCCTCACGGCCCGGGAGGTCGAGGATGTGGTCGCTTATCTGGCCACGTTGAAGTGATGAAAACAATCCCTGTGCGGCTTTAGACGTTCTTGGCAAAATCGGCAGATTGCCGGGATTTGTCGGGATTTAAGGTTGGACACAGGAGAAAATCCCGCTCGAATGACATCATCCGGAGGTTTCCATGAAGCAAACAATCCCCCTTATCGATAACACCCGACGCGATTTCCTCGCGTTATTGGGCGCCGGTGGCGTCACGCTCCTGGGCTCGGCGCTGTTCCCGCGCCGGAGCTTCGCGACGGTGGAGGAGACCCTGAAGGCCATCGAGGGGATCACCGGCGGCAAGGCCCCCACCGAAGAGAAGGTCTCCCTCGAACTACCGCGGATCGCGGAAAACGGCAATACCGTGCCATTCACGGTCAGCGTGGACAGCCCCATGACGGACAGCCATCACGTCAAGGCGATCCATATACTGGCCGAGGAAAACCCCAAGCCGGAGGTTGCCACCTTTCACCTGACGCCCAAGAGTGGCAAGGCCGAGGTCAAGGCGCGAATGCGGCTTGCGAAGACCCAGAACGTGGTCGCCGTGGCCGAGATGAACGATGGCGGAATGTACCTCACCCGGGAACGGATCAAAGTTACCATCGGCGGCTGTGGCGGCTGATCGGGAGGAACGAACATGACGAAAAAACCACGCATCAAGGTACCGGCCAGCGTGAAGGCCGGTGAAATATTTCAGGTCAAATCCCTGTTTCCCCATCCCATGGAAAACGGCCGCCGCAAGGACAAAAAGACCGGGGAGCTCATCCCCCGTAAGCTGATCCAGCGGGTAGAGGCAACATTCGGTGGCCAATTGGTGTTCGCCGCCGATCTGCACACCGCCATCTCGGCCAATCCCTATCTGGCGTTCTATTGCCGGGCCGAGTCCAGTGGCGAACTCCTGATGACCTGGTTCGAGGATAGCGGTAAGAAAACGACACTTGGCAAGGCGGTAACGGTTGTTTGATCGAGGTGAGAAAAAATGGCTAGTAACAGACGATGGAGCCCGGCCATCGGACTCGGCGCGGTGGCACTGGTTACCATAATAGTGGCTACCACGGTCCAGCCAAGCGCCAAGGAGCCGATACCCGTGCTACAGGGGTATACCGTCGGAGACCGCTATAGCGGATACGTCATCAGTACACCGGAAACCCGCAAGATGCAGGACGACGATTTCGAGAACCCGGCGTTTATGTGGGTGGAGCAGGCCGAGGAGATTTGGCACCGCGCCCAGGGTGAGGCGAAGAAGTCTTGTGCTTCCTGCCACACCGACAATCCGGATGCCCTGAAGGGTATCGCGCCCCGGTATCCGAAGGTGATCGATGGCAAGTTGATGACCATCGAACACCGCATCAACCAGTGTCGTCGCGAGCGCATGAAAGCGGACGAATGGAAGTGGGAGGGAGACGAGATGCTCGGCATGAGCGCGCTGGTGCGCCTGCGGTCGCGCGGTCTGCCCATCAGCATCGGGATCGATGGCGAGGCGGCGCCGTTTTTCGAGCAAGGCAAGGCGTTCTACTATCAGCGTCGCGGCGCGTTGGATATGGCCTGCTCTCACTGCCACGAGCTCAATCATGGCAATAAGGTACGTTCGGAAAGACTCAGCATGGGAATGCCGAACGGTTTCCCGACCTACCGCCTGAAATGGCAAAAACTCGGCTCCTTGCACAGACGGTTCCGCGGTTGCAATAAGAACATTCGCTCCGAACCCTACAAGCAGGGATCGCCGGAATATACCGCTCTGGAGTTGTACGTGATGTCCCGCGCCAGGGGGTTGCCCATCGAGACACCTTCCGTTCGTAAGTGATTCCACCGTGCCGGATTCACAGTCGGCTTATCGATTCTTATGGGTCCTGGTTTTTAGAATCCATTAATCAGTCGATAGGTCACTGTGTAATGTGACAAAGTGGCAATCATGTTGCCACTCGCAAACGCGCACTGGTTCCTAAAAAAGCTGTTTGGAAATTCGCATCGTAGAGGCGGTGCTCCCGATTGTGGCTCCCGCAAGGCGCGATAGGGGCGAAAATCAAGGATTGTAGTGGACTACACGACGCCCCCAAGCACATAACGAACCTCGTCCCCGTCGCAACGCGGCAGGACGCCATTCGGGCACCGCCGCGGTAGATTGCGAATTTCCAAACAGCTTCTTATGGGCCTGCTTGGGCCGATATC
>CAZQHJ010000106.1:0-8129 GCA_964593225.1 uncultured Thiotrichales bacterium | reverse complement strand
GTATCAAGCTAAAACATCTTTATCCAAAGTTATTAGATTGATAGACCACTAGGGGACAACAGTAATACAGTAACGAGAAATATGTACTAAAGAATTTCCGAAGGAAATTTCTATGTCTCCCAGAGTCATGACCGTCATCGTACTGGTTTTGTATGTGGTGTTTTATCACCTCTATGCAAAACGCTTGCTCGCCCGCCGTGTCTTTCGCCTGAATCCTCACGCCGAAACCCCGGCCCACACCTTCCGGGACGACATCGACTACCTCCCCACCAACAAATACGTCCTGCTCGGTCACCACTATGCCTCCATTGCCGGTCTCGCCCCCATGCTGGGGCCGGCCATCGCCGTTATCTGGGGATGGGTGCCGGCATTGCTGTGGGTCGTCCTGGGTACGCTGCTGGTGGGCGCGGTCCACGATTTTTCCGCCCTGGTGCTCTCCGCCCGCCGCCGCGGCAGGAGTATCGGCACAATCGTCAAGGATATTATCCATCCCCGGGCCAGGCTCCTGTTCCTGCTCATCACGTTTTTCCTGGTCTCCCTGGCCCTGGGCGTGTTCGTGCTGGTCATCGCGGGGCTTTTCGCGGCCCCGGACCCGGGAAACATACCCACCTCGGCCCATCCGGAAGCGGTCTTCCCCACCTATTCGCTGATGCTCATCGCCATGGTCATCGGCTTTCTGATGTATCGGCGGATGGCCCCGTTCCTGCTGCTGATTGCGCTCGGGTTTCTCCTCATGCTGGGGACCACCTGGATCGGTGTCTATCTGCCCATCACCGGCATCACAGCCGCTGTCTGGACCTGGACGTTGTTGGTCTATGCCTTTTTCGCCAGCATCCTGCCCGTGTGGTTGTTGCTACAGCCGAGGGACTTCCTGAACTCGCTGTTGCTCTATTCGGCGCTCATCGCCATGTTGGCGGGGTTCTTCATCCTCTCCCCCGACTGGGCCGCGCCCGCCTTTAACGCCGCGCCCAAGGGGGCCCCGCCCCTGCTGCCTTTCCTGTTTATCGTCATCGCCTGCGGCGCGGTCTCCGGCTTCCATGGGCTCGTGGCCTCGGGTACCACCGCGAAACAACTGAACAAGGAAACCGACGCCCCCCTCATCGGCTATGGCGCCATGTTGGGGGAATCCCTGTTGGCCCTGCTCGCGGTGCTCGCCACCACCGCCGGGGCCTTTGCTTCCCACGGGGAGTGGGCGGACTTTTACGGTTCCTGGGACCAGGCGGCCGGTCTCAACCAGAAACTCGGCGTGTTTATCCAGGGAACCGGGCAGTTCATCCATCAACTGGGGGTGCCGATAGACCTCGCCTATACCTTCGTGAGTGTGGTGGTGGTGGCCTTCGCCATGACGAGCGTGGATACGGGGACGCGGCTTTTGCGTTTCAATGTGCAGGAGATCGGTGTTACCCTCGGGGTGAAGGTCCTGGATAACCGGTATCTCTCGACCCTGATCGCCGTGGGCGCCATCGGTTTCTTCGCCTTCTTCCAAGTGGACGGAAGACCGGCGGGCCTCTTCCTCTGGACCTTGTTCGGCACCACCAACCAGATCCTGGCGGGCCTCACCCTGCTCGCCGTCACCATCTACCTGTACCGTCGAAAAAGGCCCATTCTCTATACGATGCTGCCCATGTTTCTGGTGCTGGGCGCTACCCTGTCGGCCATGGTCATGGGGATACAGACGGCCATGGGCAAAGAGCAATGGTCGGTGGTCATCATCGGATCGGTTATCCTGGCGTTGACCCTCTGGCTGATGCTGGAGGCGATGCTCGCGGTCCGTTCGATCCGAATGGCCAATCGGCAACGCAGGGTTCACGCGCAACCCATTTCCGACTGACTTGTTTCACACGCTCTGAATACTTTAGTAAGGAGGCCCCGGATGGGCATGAAAAAACGACTGATATCTATCTTCAGCGTAGTAGCGTTGGCCGTTATGGGGATTGGCGTCTGGGGAATCGGCATGGCGCAGAAGACCGATGAAATCACAATCGCCTACTTCCTGGAATGGCCGACGCCGAACCAGTTTGCCCAGGCTCGGGGAATCTATGAAAAAGAACTGGGCGTCGAGATCAACTGGCGCGCATTCGATACCGGCACGGCAATGTCGGCCGCCATGGCCTCCGGCGATGTGCAGATTGCCTTCAGTCAGGGCATAGCGCCCTTTGTGGTCGCGACCTCGGCGGGGCAGGATTTACAGGTCATCGACGTATCCGAGTCCTATTCGGAGAGCGATAATTGCGTGGTGCGCGCCATGCTGGAAATCGATAAGACCAATCCGCGCGATCTGGAAGGCAAACAAGTCGGCGTGCCCCTGGGTACGGTGGCCCATTACGGTTTCTTGAAACAGATGGCCTATTTCGGCGTCGATGTATCGACCATGACGATTATCGATATGGCCCCGCCCGACAGCGCCGCGGCATTCGCCAATGGCAATCTGGACATGGTCTGCGGCTGGGGCGGACCGCTACGCCGCATGAAAAAGCATGGCAATGTGTTGCTGACCGGCGCCGAGAAAGAGGCCCTGGGCATCCGGGTATTCGATGTAACCACGGTGACGGCGGCCTGGGCGAAGGAAAATGCCGAATTGCTGACCGGGTTCCTGAAGGTGACGGCGGATATGAACGCCCGTTTTGCAGCCGGTGAGCGGGAGGCCATGCTGCCGGTGATCGCGAAGGTCGCCGGTATGGATGAGGAGGCCGCCAGGGCGACCATAGCCGGCTTCGATTTTCCCACCGTCGAGGCACAATTGAGCGGGAAATGGCTTGGCGGGGGGATTCAGACTTTTCTGAAGGAAGTCGCCGACTTTTTCGTTGAACAGGGTGTCATCGGCAGCGCCCGCGCATCCTATGAAGGCGCGGTGGACGCGAGCTATCTGAAAGCGGCTTCGAAGATGTGAGTGCTGCGCACCGCAAATTCCTTCGATTATGGCTGCGGGGATAACCGAATAAGGTTGGTGCCGGGTGTCGAGCGAGGTATCTATAGCGGGGGGTAGTCGTGACAGTGAACGGGTTATCTATTGACGATGTCTCCATGTCCTTCGAAGTGCCGGACGGCGACACGGTTCAGGCGCTCAAGAATGTTACGCTCCACCTGAAACAAGGCGAGCTTCTGTCCGTCCTTGGCCCTTCGGGGTGCGGCAAAACCACGCTTTTAAATATCGTCGCGGGCTTTGTGGCGCCAACCGAAGGCCGGGTCCTGCTCAATGGGCGTTCCGTCACCGGTCCGGGTCCGGAACGGGGCATGGTGTTTCAGCAAGGGGCCTTATTCGAATGGATGAATGTGCGCAGGAATGTCGCCTTTGGCCCGTCCATGAAAGGCATGGCGAAACGCGCCGCCGATGCGATCGTCGATCGTCTCCTGGACACGGTGGGGCTGAGGGATTTCAAGGATAAGGCCGTCTACGAGCTCTCCGGCGGTATGCAACAGCGCGTCGCCCTGGCGCGCTGTCTGGCCAATGACCCGGATGTGATCCTGATGGATGAACCCCTGGGGGCCCTGGACGCCCTGACCCGGGAGAAGATGCAGGGCCTGGTGCTCAACCTCTGGAAAGAGACCGGCAAGACCATCATCCTGATTACCCATTCCGTGGAAGAGGCGCTGTTGCTGGGCGAACGCCTGGTGGTGATGGCGCCGCGACCCGGCCGGATTTACAAGGAATATCGCCTGCCCTTCGCCGAGATCGGCGTTGGGGCGGATCTCCGCCAAGTGAAAAAACACGAGGGGTTTTCGGATATCCGGGAGGAGATTCTGACCATGATCTGGGATATGGAAGAAGAGATCATGGGTAGGAAGGAAGAGCAATGAGGATCCTGATCATCTACGTGGCCATCTTTTTCATCGCCATGGCCGGTTATTATGGCATTCGCCGGTTCATAACCGGTCGGTTCGCGACAAAAAGCGCCGACTCCACCAGCCTCAAGACAGTGACCTTTGGCGACGAAAGCGCGGTCGCGGCGAATCGCGCGGCCTCGGTGATTTCGGTCGTTACGATTTTCCTCATCTGGGGGGCCTTCACCGGGTCCTCCCTGGTTCCCTTCCATGCCCCCGGACCCTATGTGGGAGAGACAAGCTTCACCTATCGCGCCGTTGATGCCCGGGGCGAGACGGATGAGGCCGTCATTCATGTGCGCGTGCATCCCGTGGGCGAGGAGGTCGATCTCCCCGCTATTCCCGAAGATGGCGAGGGTTTCGCCAGGGATGACGCCATCAAGGTTGGCGCCTGGCGGACCAGCAGGCCGTTGAAGGCCCATCACAATGACGATGGGGGTCGCGAAGCGGGCTATCGAATCCTTGCCGTGGAAGGCCATCCCATTGCGCCGCTGGGGGCGGTCTCCGTCGCCGATGGCGAGGTTCGGATGACGGCCAAGGGCAGTTTGGTCTTCGAACCCGACAAGGGCTGGCAGATGGAGCCCATTTGGCTGCCCGCCCCGGAAGCGGTCTGGGCGCGTCTTACCGAGATTGCCCGGGAAGGGTATCAGAATGTCACCTTGGCGGAGAATCTGGGTTGGTCTCTGTTTCGGGTTATCGTCGGCTTTGCGTTGGGGTGTCTGGTGGGGATCCCGCTCGGTTATGCCATGGGCCTGTCCGGTTGGTTTCGGGGATGGTTCGATCCGATTGTGGAATTCATGCGGCCCGTTCCACCGCTGGCGTTGATACCGCTGATCATCATCTGGTTCGGCATCTGGGAAACCGGGAAGATTTCACTGCTGTTCCTGGCGGCGTTGTGGATCATGATCATTGCCGCCCGGGCGGGCGTATCGGGTGTCAACATCACGAAAGTCCACGCCGCCTATTCCCTGGGCGCCTCCAAATTCCAAGTGCTGACCCGGGTCATCGTGCCCAATTCCCTGCCGGAGATCTTTACCGGCGCGCGGGTTGCCATGGGCGTCTGTTGGGGCACCGTCGTTGCGGCGGAGTTGGTCGCCGCCGAGAAAGGCGCCGGCAAGATGATCATTACGGCCTCGAAATTTCAGAATACCGATATCGTTATCATGGGCGTCATACTGATCGGCATCATCGGCTATGGGATCGATATTCTGATGCGCAAGGCCGAGAACCGGCTCGTTCCCTGGAAAGGCCGCAGCTAGGTGCTGCGCACCGCAACTTCCTTCGATTATTTACTTTGGCTTTCGATCTCAATCAATCCGGGACCGTTTGCCAAAAGACGCATTCCGAAAAACACCGGGGAATTGTTGTCTCCTGACCACAAGGCGGTCAGGCGGGCATTTCCCGGCATCCATTCAGAAAATCGGCAACCGATACCGGCCTTGCCCCGGCCCGTTGCACCGTCAGAAGACGGAGTTCCCCTTCCCCTGTGGCGATATCGATACCCGTAGGGCAACAGGCGGTGATGCGCCCGGGGGGGGCCACTTTATCCTTTCTTTCTTCGACCACGGCGCTTTCCCATACCCGCAATGGTTGCCCCTGGAATGTGTCTTGGAGTGTCGCGTAGGCAACCGGCCAAGGAACGAAGGCGCGAACTTGGCGCTCCAGTTCCACGGCGGTGCGGTGCCAGTCGAGCGCTCCCTCGGATTTGGTGATGCGCTTGGCGTAGGTGGCCAGTGCGTTGTCCTGGGGAACGGGCTGGGCCGCGCCGGCCTCCAGGTCGCGCAAGGCCCGGATGAGATGTGTCGCACCCAGGGCGGCCAGCCGGTCGTGCAAGGCACCGGCGGTGTCTTTTGCAAGGATGGGACAGGCGGCCATGCGCAGAACGGCGCCGGTATCCAGCCCTTCGTCCATCTGCATGATGGATACGCCGGTTTTCCCATCGCCGGCCAGGATGGCGCGCTGGATGGGGGCCGCCCCCCTCCAGCGGGGCAACAGCGAGGCGTGGACATTGATGCCGCCATGGCGCGGGATGGCGAGGACTTCTCGGGGTAGGATCAATCCATAGGCGGCCACCACCAACACATCGGGTTCCACATCGGCCAAGGTTGCCCAAACGCCCTCATCGCGGCAGGTCTCGGGTTGACGGATGGGAATGGCATGGGAGGCCGCCAAGCGTTTGACCGGGCTTGGCGCAAGTTTTCTGCCTCGGCCGGCCGGCCGATCGGGTTGGGTGTAGACGGCGACGAGGGACCAGTGGTCCGTTGAGCGGGCCGCTTGTAACAAGGCATCCAGAATGATAGCGGCAAAATCCGGGGTGCCGGCAAAGGCGATGCGCATGGTGATTTCCCGCCGAGGGGGCCTATTCCGGCGCAAACGCGTAGAACAGCGTCGTCATGGTGGCGGCGACGGTGACGCCCACGCCGAGTTCGATGAGCATGATGCCGAGATGCTGACCGTGCACCGGGTCGGCGCTCAGCACGTCATAGTCCAGATAATGGCCATCCAGGAATAACCCGGCCACTCCCACCCCTGCGTACAGGAGCACGCCGGCGGCGACCAATACCCTGAGAACGGCGGGCGGGGCGACCCGGCGGAGCTCGTCCGTGCCGAAGAGCAGACCGTACAGCATCAATCCCGCCGCGAAGATGACGCCGGCCTGGAACCCGCCACCGGGGCCGAAGTCCCCGTGGAACTGGACATATAAGGCAAAGAGTAGGATAGGGGGTATCAGGAGTTTCGCGATGAGACGCGGAATCAGATGTTCTTCCATAGTATTTTCTCGTAACGTCTTACAGTCTCTCGGTCCACATCACCGTTGCGCCCGCCACCGCCGCCGGTATGACCAGGAAATTCAATCCCGGCAACATAGTCGCCAGCAGCGCCATGGCGCCGAAACCGAAACTCGACAATCGGTGTTCGCCCAGATGCCTGCGTTGCTCGGGAAACGACAGCCCCCGGTTCCCCAGGGGGTAATCGGCATATTCGATGGCCAGCATCCAGGCGCTGAAGGCCAGCCACAGGAAAGGGGCCACCACATTCACCCCCGGAACGAGCAGCAGGAGCCCCAGGGGAATCGCCCGGACCAGGAAGTATCGCAGCTTGCGCAATTCCGAGAGCAGGGCGGGGACGATGTTCCGGGCGATATCCCTGAAAAGCGCCAGCCATCCCGTGGTTTCCCGGGTTTCGGGCCGGCCCGCGAGGCGCGCCTGGACCGCTTCGGCCAGCAGGCTGTTGAAGGGCGCGGCCACCAGATTCCCCACCCAGGAGAACAGGAAAAACACCACGAACAGGGCGAGTATGGCGAACACCGGCCACAACAGCCAGCGCAGCCAGTCCAGCCAATCCGGGATCAAGCCATCAAGCAGGGCATCCAACTCTCCGGCGCCCCAATAGATCACCGTCCCGAAGAGCAGGGTATTGATGAGGAGCGGTATCGCCACGTACCGGCGAATCCCGGGTTCGTTCAGTAGGGAAAGGCCCCGCCAGAAGTACTCGGCCCCCGCAGACAGATCATGCATGATCTTGCTTTGCGAGATTATGATGCGCGGGACGCGGGTGAGCGTTTTACGATAATCCTGTCGCCCATGGCCTGCTCTCTCTTGAGATCGCGGCATATCGCGTCGAGATCGTAACCGAATCGCCGCGCGTATTCGTCCCTGAATTTACGTATCTCGGCAACAATTGGATCGTTATACATTAGAGGAACGTCCCTGGAGTACGAATGATCGGTGGAATCCCGTTTATCGCGCTCTTTCCCCGGGAAGCGGGGCCATATCCGAATGCGCCGCGCCCGGATACTCCACCACCACCGTCGTATAGATCCCCCCCCGCACGTTGAATTCAGCGCTGACCCGCAGGAACCGGGGACTGCAAGCGGCCACCAGGTCATCCAGGATCCGGTTCGTCACCGCCTCGTGAAACGCCCCTTCTTCCCGATAGGACCAGACGTACTGCTTCAAGGATTTCAGTTCCACGCAGGAGCGGTCCGGGATGTATTCGATATGCAGCGTGGCGAAATCCGGCTGCCCCGTTTTCGGGCAAAGGCAGGTAAACTCCGGCACGCGAATCCGGATCGTATAGTCCCGCTGCGGGTAGGGGTTCTCGAAGGTTTCCAGGAGGGAAGGGGGTGACATGGCGTAGGGAGTGAGCAGTGGGTAGCAGGAAGTAGAAAACTGGGCGTCGGTAGTGGTGAAGTCGGTTTTTATTCCGCTCAAGATTGCAATGGGAATCGGCCGATTCCCGACTCCTTGAATTATACCTCACACGATCGACAATTTAATTTTTCTGAATCACTGAAAATTCCACGA
>CAZQHJ010000105.1:0-8332 GCA_964593225.1 uncultured Thiotrichales bacterium | reverse complement strand
ATTCTTTTCGCTTTAAGGTTTTGTCTCAGCAATAATTATCATTCGGTTGCCCTGTTTTACCACCCAACCCGGACATAGATCTTTCGATCGTTTTGTTCGAAATTCTCACGATAATAGATTAATCCCGCGGAGCGAAATGATTCATGATCGGCATCACCATGTTCGTGGCCGCCCTGGTCCTGTTGCTGCTGGGCTTCCCCGTCGCCTTCACCTTCGGTGGGGTGGCGGTGTTTTTCGGCCTGTTCGCCGAAGGCCCCGGTATCTTCGCCATGATGCCCCACCGCATCTGGTCCATCATGAACAATACGGTGTTGATGGCCATCCCGCTGTTTATCTTCATGGGCATCGTATTGCAAAAATCGAAGCTCGCCGAGCGCCTGCTGGAATCCATGGGATTCCTGTTCGGGAAGATTCGCGGCGGGATCGCCATCAGCACGGTGTTGGTGGGGGCACTGCTGGCGGCGTCCACGGGGGTGGTGGGGGCGTCGGTGGTGGCCATGGGGGTCATCTCCCTGCCGGTGATGCTGAAGTATCACTACGACAAGCGCCTTGCCACCGGGACCATCTGCGCCGCGGGCACTTTAGGTCAGATCATTCCGCCCTCCATTATCCTGGTGATCCTGGGCGATGTGTTCCAACAACCGGTGGGGGACCTGTTCAAGGCCGCCTTTTGGCCGGGGCTCTCCCTGGTAGCCATCTACGTCATCTACCTCTTGATGGTGACGTTTTTCAATAAGGACCTGGCCCCGCCCATCTCCGCGCCCCCATCGACGCCCGGACCGACCGGAGACGATACCACCCGCCGCGGCCGGGGAGGGCGCCCCATCAAAGATGTTCTATTTTCCATCATCCCGCCCCTGACCCTGATCGTGTTGGTGCTGGGTTCCATCCTGACCGGGATGGCGACCCCAACCGAATCCTCTTCGGTGGGCGGCGTCGGCGCCCTCGTGCTGTCTGCCTTTTATCGTCAATTTTCTTTCCGAATGCTCATGGAGAGCGCCCTGGAGACGGTCAAGATCACGGCCATGGTGTTCGCCATCCTCATCGGCGCCACGGCGTTCTCCATGGTGTTCACCTACACCGGGGGCGATTATCTGGTGGAGGACTTCATGATGGGGCTGCCGGGTGAAAAATGGGGTTTCATCCTCCTTTCCATGGCGGCGATCCTGGTATTGGGATTTTTCATCGACTTCGTGGAGATCTCCTACATCATCGTGCCCATCCTGGCGCCCATTGCCGAGGCCCTGGGGATCAACCCGATCTGGTATGCGATCCTGGTGGCGATGAACTTGCAGACGAGTTTTCTGACGCCACCTTTCGGATTCAGCCTTTTTTACTTGAAGGGGGTCGCGCCCGGTGGGATCGCGACCACGGACATCTACCGAGGGGTGCTCCCGTTCATCTTCCTCCAGGTGGCCGTGTTGGGGGTCTTGGTGGCGTTTCCGGGGGTTTTCGGCTTCTCGCAATAGAGCATATCCAATGGAATGGCCCGCACGAAGTTCGCGGGCCCTAATCTCCCGACTTCAACCTCTCGAGGATCAAAACAATGGCCAATCTCGAAGACACCCCGGAATATGGGGCGCTGGAACCCGGGGATGCCCTGATCATCGTCGATGTGCAACCGGATTTCTGTCCCGGTGGCGCGTTACCCATCCATGAGGGCGATAGGGTTGTGCCCGTTATCAACCGCTGGATCTCCGCCGCCGTGGCAAAATCCATCCCGATCTACGCCTCGCGGGATTGGCACCCCGTGGAACATATGAGCTTCGAACCCTATGGGGGACCCTGGCCGGCCCACTGCGTTCAGGACACCGATGGCGCCCGATTCCATCCGGATCTCGCGTTGCCGGATGCCACCGTCAAGGTCACCAAGGGGGTTCGCTTCGATCAGGACCAGAACTCCGCCTTCGACCAAACAGGGTTGGCGGGGCAACTGCGCGGGAATGGCGTCAAGCGGTTGTGGGTGACCGGTCTCGCCGAAGATGTGTGCGTACTGGCGACGGCCCTGGACGGACGTCAAGAAGGTTTCGAGGTGATGCTCATCAAGGATGCGACACGTCCGGTTTCGTGCGAGGGCTGCGAAGAGGCCCTCCGAGAGATGCGGGAAGCGGGGGTCGGTATTGTCTGACCGAAAACCGACTATGCCCGGCACTACCACAACAACTCCCCCGCCACGAAGGCCGCCGCCTCCAGCGTTCGTGGCCGGGTAAAAAACCCCTTCGCAGGGGAGGACTCCACCAGCCGGCCCCGGTGAAAAAACAGCACCTCATCGGCCATGCGGCGGGCCTGTCCCAGGTCATGGGTCGTCATCACGATCTTCGTCCCGGCCCGGTGAAAGCGATCGATGATCCCCTCCACCGCCCGGGTCGCCGACGGGTCCAGGTTCGCCGTCGGCTCATCCAGAAACAATACCTCCGGATGCAGCGCCCAGGCCCGCGCCAGGGCCAGACGCTGTTGCTCCCCAGTCGACAAAACCCGGGCCGGGCGGTCCCGCAACGGCCGCAAACCCACCACATCCAGGGCATCCTCCACGGCGGATTGTCGAAGTTTCCCGGACAGACCCCGCAGGCGTAAGGCATATTCCACGTTCGCCGCCACGGAACGCCGCAGCAGCACCGGCCTTTGGAACACCATCGCCTGACGTCGGGATACCCTCTCGCCCACGGCCCGCCGATGCCAATAGACGCGCCCGCCGGTGGGCGCGAGTAGTCCGTGACAGATCCGCAGCGTCAGGCTCTTGCCCGCGCCGTTCGGCCCCAGGATCACCGTTCGGGTTCCCCCGTCCAGCCGAATCGAGATCCCGTTCAGCAGGCGGTTCCCCTTCGCCTCGAAACAGACATCCTCCAGTATCAGCGGCAATATATGTACGGCGGCGTCCATGACTATCCGTTACGGAGACGAAGCGCCTCGCGACTGCCGGGGGATTTCTTCACGGCCTCCGATTCTTCGAAGGATATCCCGTGTTCGATGAAATGGGTTTCGGCCTTGTGGTCGTCCCACTCAAAATTCATGACGGCACACCGGGGGTCCCTCAAAAGACCGCCAAAACACTATTGCTCGGTTCTCCCTCGCCGGCCTTATTCAGCGCCACCACGCGATACACGAATCGCCCACCGCCTTCCTGCCCCGACAGGGTGATTGCCGTCTCCATGGCCGTCCCCACATCCAGCCAGCGATCCGAGCTCTCCTCCCGGCGCTGCACCTTATAGGCCGCCACCTTGCCGCCGTGTTCCGGGGCCTTCCAGTCCAGCGTAATCCAGTCATCCCCCCGGCTTGACGAGGTCAGGGAGAGGGTCTGACCGGGGGGCGCCAGGGCGCTGGAAGGCCGACGTCCGCTCCAACCGATCAGCGCCAGGTCCCCGTCGTCATAATTCACCGTATTTTCCGCATACCGTAGATTCGTCTTCATGTCGCTCACGAATGCGGCTAGGGCCTTATCTTTGGCCTCCATCGCGAGCTTCGCCTGGGCGCTGGTCTCCAGCACCGCCTCTTTCGCCATCACATAGGCGTTCATCGCCGCATCGAAATCGGGAACGGCCACCGGCGGGGCCGGATAGATATCCGAATGGGCCGCGAAACCGGACGACATCGCCTGCCCGAGGGCCAGTATTTTGGCCTCCGCATTGGGAAATTTTCTCGATGACATGAATACTCTCCTTTTCCGGTAGGTTCGGTTAACAACGTGTCATCCGACAATAGAGACATACCATGAATCCGATGCCCTCTGCATGGGAACCGGGAAACGGCCCGGGGATCCTCGAAATAACCGCCAAAACGGGCTATCGATCCGCTCACCGCCCCGACGGGCGATCGGCGGGATGGCGGTTGTCCGCCATTGCCTGGGACCCTCCCGCCCTTGTAGGACACTCGTATGGAATAGAATCCGATGTTCCTGAAATAGTAGGAATGCACGATCCAATCGGATGGCATGAATATACCATGGCATTGGAACATCCTACCATTGCGGTAGGAAGATATGCAATGGCATTGTAATCCGATTCAATGGCGGGACATTGATATGCCAAGGTATCCGTGGGGGATACCCTGGCGGCGTTCCCCGTGGCAACCGGAGAAAACCCGCCCCGCACAGCCCGGCGTCGCCGGGCTGGCGCCGAACTCACGGCCTATCGGACCGATCTTCCAGGGGGCGCGCCTGCTTGAGGCGCACCGCCGGCAGCCGCTTCAGGGTTTGGCTGCGCGGATCCACCTCGATCCCCACGGATTCCAGCGCCGTCACCCCCAGGATCGGTTCCGCATCCTTCTCGCCGAAGATCACGGTACTGGCGGTGGTATCGCCCATGAACTCGAAGATTGCCGGTCCGATGGCCAATCGCAGCTCGCTACCATCGGCAAGCTCGTAGGTCCGTTTCCCCATGGGTTCCAATCCCATGGCCTCCAGGTGTTGCCGGGGTACCAGGGAATCCGTCGCCCCGGTATCCACCAAAAAAAGCCCTTCCCAGGCGCGCGCCTTGTTGGCCGGGTTCCGGACCGTGACGGTGACGTGTGTCGCTCCCATGATGATCTCCAATGAGTCAGTCGTGAACATAAATCCGAACGCTGCGCGTTCGGATTGAGTCTTTTATTTGTTAGCGCTTCGCGCCGGAACCCGAACGGGGTGGGCTCGGATTCGGGCGTTGGATCTTTCAGAATTTTTATTTTTCCGATACGTCAGGAATGGCCGATGGTGAATCACTGATGAAAATTTGCAATCCCGGATTCGGCGATCCCCCAAAGACATGGAGAGGGGAAGTCCGGTCCGGATTCGGGACGGGAAGAAGCCGGGGCGGGAGCCGAGGGTTTGGGCGCGTTGGGTGGAGGTGGCGTAAATTCCGACGGCTCCGGAATTTACGCCATCAATTGAACGAACTGCTGGAACAGCCCTTCCATATCTTGTGGGCCGGGGCTCGCCTCGGGGTGCCCCTGGAAACCGAAGGCGGGTCGGTCCGTGAAGTGGAGCCCCTGCAAGGAGCCGTCGAACAGGGATTTGTGGGTGATGGAGAGATTCGCCGGGAGGCTGGCCTCGTCCACGGCAAAACCGTGATTCTGGCTGGTGATCAACACCCGGCCGGTCGCCAGTTCCTGGACCGGATGATTGGCGCCATGGTGGCCGAATTTCATCTTGACGGTCTTCGCCCCCCCCGCCAGGGCCAGCAACTGGTACCCCAGGCAAATCCCGAAGAGGGGAACGCCCCGCTCCAACAGGGCGCGTATGGCGGAGATGGCGTACCCGCAGGGCGCGGGATCCCCCGGACCGTTGGACAGAAACACCCCGTCGGGGGCGTATCCCAGTACCGCCTCGGCGGATGTTTGGGCCGGGACCACCGTGACCCGACACCCGTGGGCGGTAAGCAGTCTGAGGATATTGCGCTTTACTCCGAAGTCGTAGGCGATGACATGCCACGGGCGCACGTTTGCCGCGTCCCGGAAACCGGTCAGGGTGGTGGTGTTCCAGCTCCCCTGATCCCACGGGTAGACGCGGTCGGTGGCCACCTCTTTCGCGAGATCCATGCCCTGGATGCCGGGGAACGCCCGGGCCATCGAGACGGCCCGCGCCTCGTCGCAGGCCTCCCCTGTCAGGATGCAGCCGTTTTGCGCCCCTTTGTCCCGCAGGAGGCGGGTCAGCCGGCGGGTATCGATACCGGCAATGCCAACGGTTTCGTGTTCCCGAAGAAACGCGGAGAGATCCCCTTGGGCGCGCCAGTTGCTGAAACGGGGCGGCAGGTCGCGGATAACCAGTCCGGTGGGATACACGCCGCCGGATTCCCGGTCTTCGGGATTGGCGCCGGTATTCCCGATGTGGGGATAGGTGAGGGTGACGATTTGCCGAAAGTAGGAGGGATCGCTCAGGATCTCCTGATAGCCGGTCATGGCGGTGTTGAAAACCACCTCGCCGACGGCTTCGCCGTCGGCGCCGATGGATTTTCCCCGGAACACACTGCCGTCTTCGAGCGCGAGGAGCGCGGGGGGGGGCGTTGTGAATTTCATCGACATCTTGTTGGTTGTCATTTCGAAGCCGTTAAAAACGGGCCAAAAAATCATCGATGGCCGAAAGGCATTCCGGCTCGTCGAGCAGCGGCATATGACCGCGATTCGGGACGATTGTACGCAGAAGCGCCGGTCTGAGTCATGTTGTATTGGCTAGGTGGTAAGGCTCTGACTCGCCCCGCCCTCATCATAACAGGTATACTCGAAGGGATGGAAAAGTTGGAATTCAAGCTGCCGTAAAATAACAGAATCATGAAAAGACATCTGCAAAACCTGTTGCAACAAGCGCTGACCGTGTTGTGGGAAAAGGGCGAGCTTCCGCTGCCCGGCGACTTTTCGGACGATCCGCCACAAATCCCGGTGGAACGCACCCGAAATCCGGAACACGGCGATTTTGCCAGTCCGGTCTGTCTTGCGCTCGCCAAAACGGCGCGCCGGAAACCCCGCGAGATCGCCGAACGGGTGGTCGCGAGTCTGCCCCATTCCCATCTCATCGAGCGCGTCGGGATCGCAGGGCCCGGTTTTATCAACTTCCATATCCGCGACGGCGCCTTTCGCGATCGAATCGGCCAAATCCTGGCCGGGCCGGAGCGTTACGGGGATTCGGATATCGGCGCGGGTCAACGGGTGCAGATCGAGTATGTCTCCGCCAACCCGACGGGGCCGTTGCATGTGGGGCACGGTCGTGGGGCCGCCTACGGGGCGGCACTGGCGGCGTTGTTGACGAAGGTCGGGTTCCAGGTGCATCGGGAATATTACGTGAACGATGCCGGTCGCCAGATGGATATCCTGGCCCTTTCCGTCTGGCTGCGCTATCTGGCGCTTTGTGGCGATGAGACGATCCCATTTCCGAATAAGGCCTATCAGGGCGATTATATCTGGGACATCGCGGCGACGCTCCATCGGGAGCATGGCGAGGCCTATCGGCCGGTCCCGACCCGGGAGGCCGGTTTTCCCACGGCCTCGGAAGAGGCCGACCCGGAAGGCTATCTCGATGCGCTGATTCGATGGGCAAAGGATGTCCTGGGTGAGGCGGGCTTCGAATTCGTCCATGGCCTTGGTCTTGGCGCTTTGCTGGACGATATTCGCGGCGATCTCAAGCAGTTTGGCGTGGTTTTCGAGGAATGGTTTTCCGAACGCGCCCTGGTGGCGTCGGGCGCAGTAGAAGAGGTGTTGGCGCGTCTGCGCGAGGCGGGCTACCTCTACGAGAAAGAAGGCGCGTGGTGGTTTCGATCCACCGATTTCGGTGACGAGAAGGACCGGGTGGTGATCCGGGACAATGGCTTTCCCACCTATTTCGCCTCCGATATCGCCTATCACGCCAACAAGAAGGCGCGAGGTTTCCATCGAATCATCGATATCTGGGGCGCCGATCACCACGGCTATGTGGCGCGCGTCAAGGCAAGCATGACGGCGCTTGACGAGGCCGAACATGACAGTCTTACCGTATTACTGGTTCAGTTCGCCAACCTCTACCGGGATGGAAAACTGGTGCAGATGTCCACCCGCAGTGGCGATTTCGTGACCCTGCGCGAGTTGCGGCAGGAGGTAGGCATGGACGCGGCGCGTTTTTTCTATGTCATGCGCAGAAGCGATCAGCACCTCGATTTCGATTTGGATCTGGCCAAATCCCGTACCGCCGATAATCCTGTATACTATGTCCAATATGCCCATGCGCGGGTTTGCAGCCTCATGGAACAGCTCGGTAAGCGGGGTCTCGATTGGGACGCGGGAGTGTCTCCGGCAGAGCTGGGTCGTCTGACCGAGCACCAGGAACTTAAGCTGCTTCGAACTTTGTCCGGCTATCCGGAAGTAGTGGAAAGCGCGGCGTTTGCCTATGAACCTCATCAACTTGCGTTTTTCCTTCGCGAGTTGGCTACGGATTTCCACGCCTATTACAACGCCTATACGTTTCTCGTCGCCGATACAATGCTTCGTAACGCACGTCTGGCGCTTGCCATGGCGACTCGGCACGTGCTGAAAAATGGATTGACTATCCTGGGCGTTTCGGCCCCGGAGTCTATGTGAAGATAATTTTACGGAGTAAAATTATTCGGAATTCCGGTTAACAGAATATGTTAACCATTTTTGATTTGCCTCATGGTCATATATTTCAGAACGAGGAAACTACAAAAAGCCCTTGGATTCAACTCGTAAGTGCAACCTTACAGTGTTGGTAAAGAGGCAAGCCGCGGTAGCATCGTGGCTTTCTCATACCGACCAAAGTAAGAGGAGCACGGATGAGTGACACGCAGCTTACCCAACAGCAACGATACCGGATTTACGCTCTTAGGAAAGGGAACCACGGCCAAAGGGAGATTGCTGACATAATTGGCTGCCATCCAGG
>CAZQHJ010000104.1:0-8366 GCA_964593225.1 uncultured Thiotrichales bacterium | reverse complement strand
ATGCCTTCCGCTATGACATCTTGGCCAAACAATGATTTGTTATTCGGTTGCCCTGTATCGATGATCCACTTATCAAGGGCATACAGCAGTCCCTTGTTGCGGGAATTTTGCCCCGTCCGCCACTTTTCCCGGTAACTTTCCGATGCCGCAATTCGGTCCCGGCCGTATCGGCTTGTGGATATTCGAGTCATGATATCTTTTCCACCTCTATATTCATGGGTTGGTCGTCGCCTGCTCCTTAGTCTCTTCATGAACCTTTTTGATTCCCGCTTTGTCGGGTTGGGGCATATCCGATGAACCCGGGTTTCGGATAAGAAAATGCCGGACCGCATGGCATTTACCGCACGTAAATGATAAGTTACGGACCACTTGTAAACTTACCATCGCCCTCAATGATGCGACCGGCTTCAATACTATCACGGTTCTTCTCCCGAAGATCCGAAATACCGCCGTTATTCATTTGTTTATTTCCCGCTCAGCTTCGCAAATAAGTCCGGTTTTACAAAATACCGATTTTGCTTTACTAAGGCCCAATCATGCTTTGTCGGTTTGAGGCGAAGCTTCGCTAGAAGAGTATACATTTCCATTGAATACGTTTTTATCTCTCCGCTTCGCCCAACGGGGCCATAGCCTGCCGCCGAGCGGCATCCTGCCATCCTTGGCCTGTCTGCTTCTCCCCCTACTAACGGCCTGCGCCACACCGCCCCCTTCCCCCTACACACCATCACCCGGTCATATCCGGGAAGCGCACCCCCCCGACGTGGCGTCACCGGAACCCGTTCGACACACCCCCGTCCTACCGTCGCCAACGCCCTCGCCACCCCCGGAAACCTATACCATCGTCGTCAACGAAGTCCCCACCAAGGAGCTCCTATTCGCTCTTGCCCGGGATGCCGCCATCAACATCGACATCCATCCCGGCATCCAAGGCGTGGTGACCGTCAACGCCATCGATCAAACGCTCCCCGAGATCCTGGCCCGGATCGAAAGCCAGGCGCCGATTCGCCATGAGTTTCGGGACACAACCCTGGCGATCATGCCCGATACCCCGTTTCTGAAGACCTACCGAATCGACTACGTGAATATGACGAGAACCGGCAGCAGCGAGGTGAAGACCTCCACGAAAATCGCCACGTCCTCCGATGTCACCGGCATGAGCGAGGAAAACGCCTCCGGCGCCCTCCTCACCAATACCTCGGCCAATCGGTTCTGGGAGACCTTGAGTGGCAACATCGAGGCCATACTCGGCCAGGGGTCGGGTCCGTCGGAAAGGGATTCGGATGCTCCGGGTTCCGATTCGGTGATCGTCAATGCCGAAACGGGGCTCATCACGGTGCGGGCCACCACGAAGCAACATCGGGATGTCCGCGCCTTCATCGAACAGGTGATGACCAGCGCGCAACGTCAGGTATTGATCGAGAGCACCATCGTGGAGGTCGAGCTCAACGACCGGTATCAGGCCGGTATCGACTGGGAGACCTTCACCACCGGGGCCGGTCTGCAGGTGGGACAGGCGGTTTCGGGGGCGTTCAGCGTATCCACGGAAGGGACCAGCGGACTGACCCTCAACTATGCCGACGCCGCCCAGGGCAGCGACAACCTGGATCTCTCCCTGACACTCCGGCTTCTCCGGCAATTTGGCCAGGTTCGGGTGCTCTCCAGTCCCAAAATCCTGACCCTCAATAACCAGACCGCCCTGCTCAAGGTCGTGGATAACGAGGTCTACTTCGAGCTGGAGGTGGAGGAAACGGAAGACGAAGACAGCAATACCTTGGATCTCACCGTAAAGAGCAAGGTCAAGACCGTCCCGGTGGGGCTCTTGATGAACGTCACGCCCCATATAGACCACCGGGATTCCGTGACCCTCAACGTGCGCCCCACCATCACTCGGATCAAAGAGTATCGGGAAGACCCGGGGGTTGCCATCCTGGCCAATCGACTCGCCGATTCCGACATATCCAGCCCCGTGCCCGTGGTGCAGGTTCGGGAGACCGAAAGCGTATTGGCGGTGAAAAGCCGCAAAATTGCCATCATCGGCGGCCTGATGCAGGACCGGGTGGAAAACGACACCGACAGCGTGCCATGGCTGGGGGACCTGCCGGGTATCGGCAACCTGTTCACGTTTCGACACCGCCATTTCGTCAAAACGGAACTCGTGATTTTCCTCCGGCCCACGGTCATTCGGACGGCGGATATCCGGGCCGACCTTTCCGATTTTCGGGCCTTTTTGCCCAAGTAATGCCGCGCGCTACAACGTCTGCCGAGTTATCGTGATCGCACCGCAATGCCCCCGTCTTCCCAGGTGGGTGACTCTGTTGCTTTCCAATGATTGGAGTCCATCGATTCATGTCCCAAACGCACACACAAAACGCCCTGGCGGGTGAGACCAGCCCCTATCTCCTGCAACACGCCGACAACCCCGTCCAATGGCATCCCTGGGGGGAGGTCGCCCTGGAAAAGGCCAAGCGGGAAGACAAACCCATCCTATTGTCCATCGGGTACTCCGCCTGCCACTGGTGCCACGTCATGGCCCACGAGTCCTTCCAAGACGAACACACCGCCCGATTGATGAACCGCTACTTCATCAACATCAAGGTCGATCGCGAAGAACGCCCGGATCTGGACAAGATCTACCAGTTGGCCCATCAATTCCTCACCCGGCGGCCCGGCGGCTGGCCCCTGACGGTGTTCCTCGCCCCCGATGACCACACCCCCTTCTTTGCCGGCACCTACTTCCCCGACCAGCCGAGACACGGCATGCCCGCCTTCTCCCAGGTCCTCACGGGCGTCGCCGAGGCCTATCGGGAAAAACGCGACGATATCCGGCAACAGAACCAATCCGTTCGGGCGGCGCTGGACGCCATTGGGACCCATACCGCTCCCCATGGGACCCTCACCGAGGCCCCGCTCCACGCCGCCCACGAACAATTGCAGCAGGACTTCGACCAACGAAACGGCGGCCTGGGACAGGCGCCCAAGTTCCCGCACCCCACCAGCCTGGATTATCTCCTACGCCAGTACACTGTTCCCCGCCCGGAGAACACCGACGCCAATGAAAAGGCGCTCATCATCGCCACCTTCAGCCTCGCCCGAATGGCCAACGGGGGGATCCGCGACCAGATCGGCGGGGGGTTCTTCCGTTACGCCGTGGACGAGCGCTGGGAGATCCCCCACTTCGAAAAGATGCTCTACGACAACGCCCTCTTGCTCGGCCTCTACGCCGAGGCCTGGCAGGCCACCGGGCATTCGCTCTTCCAGCGGGTTGCCATCGACACCGGGGATTGGGTCATGCGCGAGATGCAATCCCCGGAAGGCGGCTACTACTCGGCCCTGGATGCCGACAGCGCCGGAGAAGACGGCGAACTCCAGGAAGGAAGATTCTATGTCTGGTCCCCGGAGGAGATACAGGCCCTCTTGACCGAAGAGGAATACCGGATCGTCCGGGCCCGTTTCGGCCTGGACCGGCCCGCCAACTTCGAAGAAAAGTGGCACCATCCGCACATCGTCGCCGACGCCGAACGGCTAAGCGGCGAATTGGGACTGACCGGCCAGGCCCTGGGCCGGCTCTTGGCCTCCAGCCGCCGAAAACTCTTCGCCGCCCGGTCGGCGCGAATCGCTCCTCGCCGGGATGAAAAGGTCCTCACCGCCTGGAACGCCCTCATGATCAAGGCCATGGCCGGCGCGGGACGGACCCTCAAGGAGCCGCAATTTACCCAATCGGCGGAAGACGCCCTCGCCTTTGTCCGCAAAGAACTCCGGCGGGACGGGCGTTTGTTGGTCACCTACAAAGACGGACGGGCCCACCTGCCCGCCTACCTGGACGACTACGTCTTCCTGATCGACGCCCTCCTGGAACTGCTCCAGTCCCGGTGGCGAAACGAGGACCTGGATCTCGCCCGGACGCTGGCCGAGACGGTATTGACCGGGTTCGAGGATCGCCAGCCGGAGGACGGAAAGGGGGGCGGGTTCTATTTCATCGCCCACGACCATGAAGGCCTGATCCACCGGCCCAAGCTCCTGATGGACGAGGCGTTGCCGTCGGGAAACGGGATCGCCGTTCGGGTATTGACGCGGCTCGGCCACCTGCTCGGCGAGACCCGCTACCTACAGGCCGCCCAGCGCGCCCTTCGGGCCGGTTGGTCCGCCATCGAACAGTTTCCCCAGGCCCATACCACCCTCCTGTCCGGCCTACAGGAATATCTCCAGCCGCCCCAAATCATCATATTGCGGGGCGGCGGCGCGCCTTTGGACCAATGGCGGGAGCGCTGCCAGCAACATTACACGCCGAGCCGCCTGGCCTTCGCCATCCCCTCCGATATCGACACCTTGCCCCCGGCCCTGGAGACGCGGGCCCCCCGTCATGACGGGAAAGACCATGTGGTGGCGTATCTGTGCGAGGGCTACCAATGCCGCGCGCCCATAACCGACTTCGAGGCCCTCGAGGAGGCGCTGCAAAAGCGTGTCTGATTGTTTGCAGTGCTCATGGATTGTCATATACACGTTTCCCCTTTACGAGGGGATGATCCGCCGAGGGAACTGAATCGGGTAGGGGTCACCCATGCCGTCGTCATGATTATCCCCTCGGCGATGACCATCACCGGGTTGTTCAAGATTTGGGCTCATAGAAAGCTGGTAGTGTCTTATGGGGCGAGAGATCGGAAAGCTCACGGATAACCAAAAATGGCAGGCGGTCAGGGTCAGGGACACCAGCTTCCGAATCATGGGGGTGGTTCATGCTTTTCCCTCCACTGTGAATTCTGAGATAAAACCGATACGTTTGAAGTAGTCCGGATATATCTCGAGTAACGGTTTGTCTATTCTCGGGCAGGAAATTCCCGTCGGCTTCAACGCCTCTTCCGTATTGGTACAGGAAAAGGGCGGTTGTCGTAATTGCCAGCGCTCGCTACGGGTCTTGAAATAGGCCAGATAGGGTAATATGGCCGCCTCCCGCTCGCCGGCCCGGGTCATGGATTCCATCCATTGTCCATAGGGGACCAATTGTATCGAGTACCCCAACTGTCCCAAAAACCCGAAAATCTCGGACCAAGGGGTAGGATTGGGATTGGTCAGGTGAAAGACCTCGCCCAATCCGAATCGTTTTTCTCCCAGGTCCCCGGTAACAACACGGATTCGTTCGGCGAACCCGTCCCGCCATATGCCGTAGCCCCGCAGATTGTTTTCGATTCGTTGCAAACCCTGCTCGGGATTGCCGGCGCGCACCAGACAGGTTACCTGGTCCCGGCTTGACTTTAATTTTTCCGCCAGGACGAATGCGCATAGGAATCCGGTGGCCCCGGTCAGAAAGATATTTTGCCTTTCCCCGCTTTGGGGTTCCTGGAAGATACTCGCGTCGAACTCCAATTCGTTTCGATCACCTTCCTCGGAGAACGTTACGTCCATGCCGGCAAGCGCCCCGGCCAGTTCGGCAATGGTTTCATGCTCGAAAAGTAAATTGACAGGGAGCTTGATCTGCAGGGCCTGTTCGAGCTCGGCGGAAATAGAAAGCGCACCGACGGAATCGAGACCGAACAGCATCAAATGTTGATTGACATCCACCCGTTCCGCATCCATTTTCAGGTGCCGGGCAATGGCCGAAACAATCAGATCCCGCATCCGCCCAACGGCTTCGCTGTCTTCGCCGGGCGGCGCGGCGCTGTCTTTTGCCGAGGCATCATCCTTTGTCCCGGTCTTCCCGGCGACACTTCCCGTCTTGAACAACCCTTCCTCGAACCGTTCGAGACGCGCCCCGCGCTTGGTGCGTAGAAAAGCGTTTTTGTGGTTCAATAATCGCAAGAATGCCGCATGTCTGAGATCCATATTGTCGATGAGTGCTATCGGCATGGGGAGTCCCGACAACTGGGGATACAGTTCGACGAGAAAGGTCCGGACCCCTTCCAGCCCCGCCAGTCCGCCAGCGTCCTTGGCGGATTGTTGGATAAACCAGCGCCCCCACTGTTCACGACTGGCCTCATGGAGATCCAATCGATCCAGATAACCGGCGTCCGTGCGCACGTGCTGGGTCTCTTCCCGCATGTGGGCGGCATGGGCGGACAGCCAGAGCGTTTGGATGCCGGGGCTGTTTTTCAGTTGGTTATAGAGATAGATGGAGTATTCTTCGAAATACAGGAAGTGTAGCCAGCAGACGTAGTGATATACCGCCGCCGAGGGGTAATTTTCCACACGGTCGTTATACCACCAGGCGGTCTCCAGGGATTGGGTGATATGCGCGTCCAGCATCCTGGCGATGTTCCGATGCCTGGCCGGACGCCTGGCCTTCAGACCGTCGGCCACGCGCCTGAAGAGCCGGATATGTTTGACTTCTTCCGTATGGAACAACTCGCTGCCGCAGCTTGGCGGCAACCGGCCGGCGGCCCGCTCTTCATCCAGGAACGCCACGATACGCTGCTCCAGCACCACGAACTCCTCACAGATGGCAATGGCCAGCGCCCACTGGAAGTCTTCCGTCAGTCCATCTTTGGAATGGGGACCGCGACGACGCTTCCCTGATCCAGGGCGGGATGGGCCTCGATGAGACAGGCCTCGATATCCTGGGAATACAGGTTGCGGCCATTGATGAGCAAGGTATCCTTGTGACGGCCCGTGACGAAAAGCCGCCCTTCCCGCGGGAATCCCAGATCCCCCGTGCGGAGATACGGACCCTCGCCATGGGATGTCCCCGCGCCAAGGGTGTTTTCGGTCTCTGACCGGTCCCGCCAATATCCCTCGGCAACGCTTTGGCCTGCCACCCAGACTTCACCGACCGCATTTTCCGGCAGGGGTTCCTTCGCTTCGCCCCCCACAATGGCAACCTCCAGGCCGCCCCGGGGTACGCCGCTGCCCACCAGTTCCGTGCCGCCGATGGTCCCGGGCGCGGCGGGCAGAATCAGTTTGCGTTCCAACGCCTCGGCGCGAACGGAGACGACGTCCCGGCCCTGTTCATAGGCGCCTGTGGTTACCGCGAGCGTGCTTTCCGCCAAGCCGTAACAGGGTACGAATGCCTCGCGCCGGAAACCCGCCCCCGCGAAGCGTTCGGCAAAGGCGTCCAGGGTCCGGGAATGGATGGGTTCGGCCCCGCAAAAGGCGACTCGCCAACCGGACAGATCCAGTTCGGCCAGGGCGGAATCGGGAATACGCCGCGTGCAATGATTGTAGGCGAAGTTGGGGCCGCCATTGGTCGTCCCCCGGTATTCCGAGAAAGTATTTTCTCAACGGTGGACAGACCAAACCGGCGAACGTATAGAATTTTAGTTTTCTGTCACTGATGTTTCGCATGTTCTCTGGCACTGTTGAAAGAGGATTATGGTTACATTGGTCCGAGGCGATGCCTCGCTAGCGCTTACATCGAAGACGGGAAGCTTACAATAGGTGCTTGTATCGCTTACAACAATCTCTGTAAAGCTTACATCAATCCTAGGGAAGCTTTCTTGGGCCGGATGATCGCGATCCGAGGGCCTCTAGACGCATTACAAAGGTCGATGTATCTTACATTGGTCGCCGGGAGCCGATAGATCAGCGAGCGTAAAGCGATACTTGGAGCGATGTAAGCTTCCCGGAGTGCGATGTTGGCTTTACGGAGGTCGATGGTAAAGCCCCGAAGGACCACGGGATGGGGGCGTTCGACGAATTCCCTTTGGAATTCCGCGGGGGATCGCGTCCGCACAAAACCCCACCTTCTCCGATGTTCCGGCATTTGTCCGACGGACAATTTGGGCCGGAAAGTATTTCCACAACTCAGCTTCCGGCACTGAGCGCTTCGAATTATCTCGTGGTCACTTGAATATACTCCTAAATCAGTTCGCCTCCGTTCCCTGAAATGGCCAAAGTCGAGTAAATCCAGGGGCATACGTAGTGTCGCACAGAAAATGACAGACCTTACCCGTAATACTCGCGCACTTTTCGATTACCTGAGAATGTCCGGAAATTCTTGCTCAACCGCACGGATATGAGCATCAATTCACACAGAACAAATTTACCCTGACTTGTTGCTCTTGGGAGTTGAATCCAGGGAACGTTTTATCAGACGGGGCGACAAAGGTATTCGGTCTCGGATGCACGCTCATTTTACCGATAACCCTGATATGGAAAGCATCATGATAGATGGCACGATTGTACGAGCTCATGCCTGATACATCGCACAACAAGCGGCGACGATCCATTGATTCCCATGGGGAACTTCATCGAAGGTCGTTGCCGTGCACAGCACTTGCCCCGCGCCACGAATTATTCAACAACCGGCAACAATCTATCGATTTCCACGGGAAGCATCATCGAAGGTCGTTGCCGTGCGCAGCACTTGCCCCGCGCCACGAATTATTCAACAACCGGCAACAATCTATCGATTTCCACGGGAAGCATCATCGAAGGTC
>CAZQHJ010000103.1:0-8386 GCA_964593225.1 uncultured Thiotrichales bacterium | reverse complement strand
AAATATTTGTCATCTATAAAGTGCGTGAAAGTATCTTTTCGTGTCCTGTACTGAGAAAAGATTTGGATGAATACCTGCGGACTGTAGGTGACATAAAACAATCCGATCTGGCCAACTACGTATCGCACCGCAGGGTTGTGCTCGATCTGCTCGGGAGAGTGATCCGGAAAACGGAAGTGGGCAAATACGAGAAAGAAAGTTTGATCCACGATTTGATAATGCCCATGGGTAAGGACTCGAGCGAGGTATTTTTCGACTCGCATAATTTATGGCTCATTGATGAGCGACTGGCATTTCATAATTACCTGAGTTCCGATAAGACGTTGACAAAAATGCCAATCACGGGAGACAAATCAACCAAAAGAACGCGATATCCTTGCCCTCAATGTCTACCAACCCCGTCCTCGTTTCCGAGAGACAAACATTACCGTTGGCGTCGATAACGGTTATCGAAATAAAGTGCCCGATGCGAAATGATGCTGGGGTAGGCGAAAACAAGGACCCGATAGAACAGGTGCTGTGGTATTTGGACAGAATTAAGAAAAGGGAAAGCGTTGACGGCCAAAGGTAGACCCATACCCGACTCGGAAGATGTGCCGGGCTTTTGTTATGTCATTTCCGATCTGACTCCGTCAATCATCGACAGATGTAGAATTCACACTCTAACGATAACCAGTGACAAAATGGGCTATTTTGGCTTCAATAAGGAATTCAAGGCGTATATATGAAGTGATCTCGTATGACCGGTTGGTAAAAGTGGCCGAGGAACGCAACAAAGCGTTTTTCGATAAACTCGGTCTGCCCGCCCATTGATTCGGTATTTTGCCTGAAAGACCCAATGATAGCGCGTATATCCCGTATACCTTCGGACCTCGAGGCACTATAATGCCCGCCGTCGCGACACGGCACGGAATCAAAATAACCATGATGCAAGCACCTGATTTCACTGACACCGAGATCCGGAGGATACAGTCCGCCGTCAATGAACGGTACCGAAAGGAAATCCGTCTGGAAATGGCCGATACGGAATGTCGATTGGACCCCGACACCATCGCGCTGACTTCCTGTCACACGGTGTTTTGGCGGGAGAACGGCACGAGCTTCGTGGTGATAAAAACCGGGAACAATCGCTATCGGTGCCAGTTCTTTGGCCGGGAGTTGGACATGTTCGGCACCGGACGCAAAGAATACGACGATGTGACCGAATGCGCGGTCAGCCTGTTGCAGACCCAGGCCGATCACGAACGCTTGCTATCGGAGGCCAGGGATAAGGGATAGGGATAAAGGATAAGGGACAAAGATAAAGGTCTAAGGACTGAACAAAAAAATCACCTAGCCGACCGGTTCGAAAAACCATCCCGCCATTCATCACCACTTCACCCTTTACAACCACCTCACGAGTGCGTGAAACTCCATACGGATCGAAGTCCGAGGCGCGGCCTCGTTAAATATCACAAACACTAAGGGGAACACACCATGCCCAAAAATGCCTTTTATGCCCAGTCCGGGGGGGTAACCTCCGTCATCAACGCATCGGCCGCCGGTGTCATCGAAACCGCCCGCCAGCACCCGGACAAAATCGCCAATGTCTACGCCGGCCGTAACGGTATCATTGGCGCGCTCACCGAAGACCTTCTCGACACCAGCCAGGAATCCGATGCCGCCATTGCGGCCCTCAAACACACCCCCTCCGGCGCCTTCGGTTCTTGCCGCTTCAAGCTCAAAGGCCTCGATAAAAGCCAGGCCGAATACGAGCGACTCATCCAGGTCCTCAAGGCCCACGATATCGGATACTTCTTCTACAACGGTGGCGGAGACTCTCAGGATACCTCCCACAAAGTCTCGCAACTCGGTGAAAAGATGGGCTATCCCATCACCTGCATCGGGGTCCCCAAGACCATCGACAACGACCTTCCCATCACCGATAACTGCCCGGGCTTCGGTTCCGTGGCCAAATACGTGGCCGTTTCCATTCGCGAGGCCGGTTTCGATGTCCTGTCCATGGCCAGAACCTCCACCAAGGTGTTCGTCATGGAGGTCATGGGACGTCATGCGGGCTGGATCGCCGCCGCGGGCGGGCTTGCCGCGGAAAAGGAAGGGGATACGCCGCATATCATCCTGTTCCCGGAACGCAAGCTCGACGAGGCGAGATTCATCGCGCGGGTGGATGAGTGCGTGAAGAAGTACGAATACTGCACCATCGTGGTCTCGGAAGGCACACAAAACGCGGAAGGAAAATTCCTCTCCGATGCCGGTACCAAGGATGCCTTCGGCCACGCGCAGCTCGGCGGGTCCGCTCCGGTCGTGGCCAATCTGGTTCGAGACAAACTCGGCTACAAATACCATTGGGCAGTGTCCGATTACCTACAACGGGCCGCGCGGCACATTGCCTCCAAGACCGATGTGGAGCAGGCCTACGCCCTCGGCAAGGCTGCGGTGGAGCTCGCCCTTTCCGGCAAAAACGCCATGATGCCCACCATCGTGCGGACCTCCGATGACCCGTATGCCTGGGAGATTGGTGCCGCCAATCTGGCCGATGTGGCCAATGTGGAAAAGATGATGCCGGACGACTTTATCAGCGAGGATGGCTTCGGCATCACCGATAAATGCCGTCGTTACCTCCAGCCCCTGATCGCGGGAGAGGACTATCCCCCGTATAAAAATGGTCTGCCGGACTATGTCACGCTGAAAAATATTTCCATACCGAAAAAATTGCCCCCGTTCGATCTGAAACTTTGATGATTTTTCTTCGCGAAATGATATGGCCCCGCTTCGCGGGGCGAAATAAGCTCACTGGCTCCGTGCGCAACCTTTCGAGGTGGTACACGGGGCTAATTTACGAGGATATTGGGAATATGTTGAACCAACTGGGCAAAATATTGAACCAATCCACTCCAGGGAAACCGCGTGCAAAAAAACCGCCGTGCCGGATGACCCTAACGCTGGAGAACATCCGTGAGCAGCTGTTGGTGCAGGCCGATCGTGGCGGCGGCTATAACCGGAACGCGGCCAGGGAGATGCTGGCCCAAGTGGAATGTGGCTATGGACAACAGGCGGTGGACGACCTGATTCGGGAGTTCGACCTGGAATCCACCTTCGACTTCAAACCGGGCAATTCATTCCTATCGGAAAAATAATTCGGACCCTATGTTTCAACGTGCGAGCAAGTCGAAACATGCAAGTTGAGACATAGGGTTCGGGCAAACCAATCACGCACTCATGGGAGGAGTTTCCATGTTTCTTACCTTCGCATTGATATGCGCGGCCGTGGCCCTGATCTATGGAGCATGGTCCGTCACATCGATTCTATCCAAACCTGCCGGCAACCAAAGGATGCAGGAGATAGCCAGCGCCGTCCAGGAAGGCGCCGGGGCCTATCTCAACCGGCAATACACCACCATCGGCATCGTGGGCGCCGTCTTGTTCGTCATCATCGGCTTTGTCCTCAGTTGGACAACGGCCATCGGTTTTGCCATCGGCGCCGTGTTTTCCGGGGCCGCCGGCTACATCGGCATGAACATCTCCGTGCGCGCCAATGTCAGAACCGCCCAGGCCGCCAATGACGGCCTCAATGCCGCCCTGCAGATCGCATTCCGGGGCGGGGCCATCACCGGTTTGTTGGTCGTCGGTCTCGGGCTTCTGGGCGTCGCCGGTTACTACGGCATACTCACGGAGTATATGAACGTTGCCGGAAAAGAGGCCCTGGCCGCCCTGGTCGGACTCGGATTCGGCGGCTCCCTCATCTCCATCTTCGCCCGTCTCGGCGGCGGCATCTTCACCAAGGGCGCCGATGTCGGCGCCGATCTCGTGGGTAAGGTGGAGGCCGGCATCCCCGAGGATGACCCCCGCAACCCCGCCGTCATCGCCGACAATGTGGGCGACAACGTGGGCGACTGCGCCGGCATGGCCGCCGACCTCTTCGAGACCTACGCCGTGACTATCATCGCTACCATGCTCCTGGGCGCTCTGCTGTTCGCGCAGGGTCAAAGCCAGGAAATGGCGGTTCTCTATCCCCTGGTTCTCGGCGGCGTTTCCATCATCGCATCGGTCATCGGAACCTTCTTCGTCAAGGCCACCGAGGGCGCTAAGATCATGAATGCCCTCTACAAGGGACTCATTGTGGCCGGCGTGCTGGCGGCGGTGGCCTTCTGGTTCGTGACCGAACATATGATGGGTAATGTGACGCTTGCCAATGGCGCTGTTATTTCCAGTGTTGATTTATTCAGCGCCGCCATGATCGGGCTTGTGTTGACCGGGGCCATGGTCTATATCACGGAATACTACACCGGCACCGAGTTCAGCCCCGTGCGCAAAATCGCGGCGGCCTCCGAGACCGGACACGCCACCAACATGATCGCCGGACTCGGCATCTCCATGAAGGCCACCGCCATCCCGGTCCTGTTCGTGTGCGCCAGCATCTGGGGCGCCTTCGAGCTGGCCGGACTCTACGGGATTGCCATCGCCGCCACCGCCATGCTCTCCATGACCGGCATCATCGTGGCCCTGGACGCCTATGGGCCCATCACCGACAACGCCGGCGGCATCGCCGAGATGGCGGAACTCCCCGACAAGATCCGCAACATCACCGATCCCCTGGATGCCGTGGGTAATACCACCAAGGCCGTCACCAAGGGCTACGCCATCGGTTCGGCGGGTCTCGCGGCATTGGTTCTCTTTGCCGATTACACCCACGAGCTGGGCGCGCATTTGGGCGATATGGTAACGAGCGGCGCGATCACGCAGGACAAGCTCGCGGATATCATGAGCTTCGCGCTCTACGATCCCAGAGTCATCATCGGGCTCTTCATCGGCGGATTGGTCCCCTATCTCTTCGGCGCCATGGCCATGGAAGCGGTGGGACGCGCGGCAGGTTCCGTAGTCATCGAGGTTCGCCGCCAGTTCAAGGAGATCAAAGGCATCATGGAAGGCCGTGCCAAGCCCGACTACTCCCGTTCCGTGGACCTTTTGACCCGCGCCGCCATCGGCGAGATGATCATCCCCTCCCTTTTGCCGGTGCTGGTGCCCGTCGTGGTCGGCTTCGTGTTGGGACCGAAGGCCCTGGGCGCGATGCTCATCGGCACCATCGTCACGGGCCTGTTCGTCGCCATCTCCATGACGGTGGGGGGCGGCGCCTGGGATAACGCCAAGAAGTACATCGAAGACGGCAACCACGGCGGTAAGGGCTCCGAGGCCCACAAGGCCGCCGTCACCGGCGACACCGTGGGCGACCCCTACAAGGACACCGCCGGTCCCGCCATCAATCCCCTCATCAAGATCATCAACATCGTTGCCTTGTTGATCGTGCCCATCCTGCCGGCCAGCGGCTGGTTGTAATTTTGCTGCGCAAAGTGGCATAAAAGAATGCGGGGGCGAAGATTTTTTGCTCCCGCATTTTTTTATCTATCGGTTTTTCTCCCTGCGCCTGCCCGGAGATTCCTCCCGCCCGGCGAATCAGAACAAAAGCTTGAGCAACACGGCGGTGTTGACGGCCAATAGCGCCGTCAGCATCCGGCGCTGAAGCTTCATTCACGCCCACTCGGCGGCGACAAAGCCGTCCGTCCCTGGACCATGATCGGTTGGAAAACATTACCCATGCAATTATCTTCGATGATGGAGAGACGTTCCATCGCCTCATCGAAAGGACCAGGGAAAGGGGGGAATCGAATCCAGGATCATAAACACCGCGACAACCAGGGTAGTCAATATCGACAGGGACCGAAAGTACGATATCTACATCGGCGGGGGATCGACCTGGGGCAGTCCCCACGCCATCGGATTCGATGGCAACCACGGGGAGGACGCCATCAGAAAATTCCAGTACGACTTGGATGCGGCCTTCGCCCTTATCCCCTGTCCTGTCCCTATGAGAATCGAACGCTCATGTTGGGGGACTCTCACCCCCCCCCGAAGATGCAAGATGCGCCACCGCGGTGGAATACACGCTTCCACCCCAACCCGACTACAGCCGGAACCAAAAAGGCCCACGAGAACTTTTTGGTCGCTTTGTTCAAAATTCCGGGGATAAGAGACTATAGTCTCCCCCGCAAATCCCTGCCCTTGAATCCCATGAGGGATCTGTCGATCCCTTTTGTGAATCCCATGACCTTGACCATGTCCCCCATCTCTCCGGGTAGGGTCAATGTCTTGATCCCCTGGACGAGCTTCAGGTATTCCCGGGATGTGGGGTCCATGTGGGCGCACATCTCTAGGAGCCCGGTGGAGAATAGGAAGTCCCGCTGGGTGGTGAAACCGGCCAGCGCCGCGCGCGGTGGTGTCCTTCGATTGCCGCCTTCCGTGGGGTCCATGGGGTCTTGCCGGTTGTCGAGTGGGTTGGCGGCATGGGCGAGCGCCGCGCGCGGCGGCATCCTCCGATGGCTTCTCTCCACTAGGCCGGCCTCCCCCAGGCCCGCTTCCGCCAGGGCGGAGAAGTCCACGTGTACGCTGATGTCCTGAAGTCCGGGTAGGAGGAAGGGGTCGTCGTGTAACCGGTGCCGATAGTGGCAGGCCAGGGCGCCATCCTGGCGTTGGGGGTGGTAGTACTCGGCCCGGGGGTATCCGTAGTCCACCAGGAGCACCAGGCCCGCCTCCAGTAGCCCGACGGCCTCTCGGACCCAGGCGGCCTGGGCGAGGTGCGCTTCGGAGGTATACCCGTCGGGTAGGCCTCTGCCCAGCATCTTTTCCGTGTGCCGGACCGCCGCTGCCACCGCCGGGCGGGCCGGGGCCGTCCGCCAGACGAAGCGTCCCTCGGCCCATCCCACCCGCCATTCCAGGACCGCGCCCCCTTGTAGGGAGAATCGGCAGGCCGGCAGGGCGTCCAGGAGCTCGTTGGCCAGGATGACGCCCCGGAAACCGGTTTCGCCGGAGGCGGCCTCCGAAAGCCGGTCCGGCCAGTGGAATCGGTGGAAGAGTTCGGGGACCCGGGCGGCGAGGGTGGCCTGTTGGCGACGGCCCAGGGCGGGGCTCTTTTCCAGGATGAGGTATCGGTGGGGTAGGGTTCCCTGCCGCGCCAGTTCGTCCATGATGTCCGCGGCCATGACCCCGGAACCGGCCCCCACTTCAAATATCTCTCCTCCATTAAGTTCTACGATTATCTCGCCCACCTGACGGGCGATGCAGCGGGAGAAGAGGGGTGAGACCTCGGGGGCGGTGATAAAGTCCCCCGGCTCGCCGAATTTGGGGTCCTGGGATTGGTAGTAGCCCAGCCCCGGCGCGTAGAGCGCGAGCGCCATGAAACCATCGAAGGGGAGGGCGGCGTTTTGTTCGGAGTGCCCCCCCTGGGGGCGCATCTCGGCCCGGATGCGATCGATGAGGGCGCGGCTCCTTTTCAGCGCCGCCTCGCCGGGCTCGGGTCCCGCGCCGCCGGGGTTCGGGAGGAGGCGGGACGCCGTCATGGACCGGAGAGACCGTAATGGATGCTCTCCGCCACCCGGTCCGCCGCCTCCCGGCCCGCCAGGGCCGAGACCAGGGCCAACCCGAATTCCATGGCCGTTCCCGCGCCCCGAGAGGTGATGACCTTGCCGTCGGCCACGACGCCCCGGTGTTCGTCGATCTCGGGGAGCTCATCGAGGATGGTCATGTGGCCGGTATGCCTGGGCCCCGGCAGGATGCCCGCGTCCAGCAACACCAGGGGGGCGGCGCAGATGGCCCCGACGAGCTTGTCCTGCTTCCGGTGGGCCCGGAGGCTGGCCAATAGGTCGGTGTTCTTGCGCAGGGCCGCGGTGCCCGGGCCGCCGGGGACGATGAGGGCCTCGAAGGTGCGATCCCGCACGTCCCGGAAGAATACGTCCGCCTCCACCCGGATGCCGTTTCTGCCGGTGACCTGGCGGTCGGTTTCCACGGAGGCCGTTTGGCACGGGATCTCGGCGCGGCGCAGCAGGTCCACCGGGGCCAGGGCCTCGATCTCTTCGAATCCGTTGCCGAGGATGACCAGTACGCGGGGGTGTTGGGTGTTTTGGTTCATGGCGTTCAGTCCTATCTGTAATTGTGGCGTGGTTTGTCGGTTTGTAGGACGACAAGGGTCTGTTCCCTCGGGTTCCCTATGGTTATGGCTATGGAAATGGGAATCCGGCGCGATGGGGACAGGGATATCGGGCGTCCCAACGATCTTCGGGCCCGGGGCCTTGAAAACAGACTATAATCGAAGACGGCTGGCCCGGGCAGTACGAGTGACGCATTCCACTCTAATTTTGCACGTTCAGCAAAACGTATGGTGACCATTGCCGCGTTGCGCATACTTGCCATCAGTCACTCATAGGGTTCACTATTTCCGCGCATACGCCTCTTGCAACTGACCACTCTTCGCTTCCGCCGAACCCGAAAAATAAAAATGCATGGAATGAGGCACTAGTGGTCTGTCCATGAGATAAATTAGGATGTCGGATTAAGC
>CAZQHJ010000102.1:0-8488 GCA_964593225.1 uncultured Thiotrichales bacterium | reverse complement strand
AGCCACAATCGGGAGCACCGCCTCGCTACGATGCGAATTTCCAAACAGCTTCTAAGGGGCGCGTCGGAAAACCTCCGGTCCGCCTTTGCGCCGGACAGATTTTGTGCCGACAGGTGGCGAAAGTTGTTGATTGGGAAGGGGGAAGTACGTACCCTACCCGTCAATCGACGAACCCAAGACCCCACGCGCGGTGCGCGGCACGCGGAGCAAAATTATCCATGACACGATTTATCTTCATCACCGGCGGCGTTGTGTCCTCTCTGGGAAAGGGTATTGCGTCGGCGTCCCTGGCGGCAATCCTGGAGGCCCGGGGCCTCAAGGTGACGCTGATCAAGCTGGACCCCTACATCAACGTGGATCCCGGCACCATGAACCCGTTTCAGCACGGCGAGGTCTACGTGACCGAGGACGGGGCCGAAACGGATCTGGATCTCGGTCACTACGAACGCTTCGTCCGCGTGACCATGGGCAAGGACAATAACTTTACCGCCGGCAAGATCTACGAACGCGTGATCCGCCAGGAGCGGCGCGGCGATTACCTGGGGGCGACGATCCAGGTCATCCCCCATATCACGGATGAGATCAAGGCCTCGATCCTTCGGGCGACGGAGGGGGCAAGCCCCGCCATGGATGTGGCCATGGTGGAGATCGGCGGGACCGTGGGCGATATCGAGTCGTTGCCGTTCCTGGAGGCGATCCGCCAGCTCAGCATTGATGTGGGTCGTCATCGGACCCTCTATATCCATCTGACCCTGGTGCCGTATATCGCCTCCGCCGGGGAAATCAAGACCAAGCCCACCCAACACTCGGTGGCGGAGCTGCGCTCCATCGGGATCCAGCCGGATATATTGCTGTGCCGCGCCGATCAATGCGTGCCGGATGCGGAACGACGGAAGATCGCGCTCTTTACCAACGTGGCGGAGCAGGCGGTGATTTCCGCCGTGACCACGGACAGCATCTATCGGGTGCCCCGTACCTTCCACGAGCAGGGCCTCGATGATTTGATCGTCCATCGTCTCGGCTTGCGCGGGGACTCCGCCAACCTCCAGGCCGTGGACGCACGGATCCCTCATCCTGAAGCCGTCGATTCACGCACCCCCCATCTGCAGGACATCGACCTCTCGGAATGGGACTGGGTCATCGAACGGCTGGATAACCCCACCGACGAGGTGGAGATCGCCATGGTGGGGAAGTACGTGCACCTGCGCGAGTCCTACAAGTCCCTGTCGGAGGCCCTGATCCATGGGGGCATCCACACCCAAACCCGGGTCCGGATCGCCTACATCGATTCCGAGGAGATCGAGCGCGTCGGGGTGGACAGCCTCGCCGGCATGGACGCGATACTGGTGCCGGGGGGGTTCGGGGGCCGCGGCATCGAGGGCAAGATCGCGGCGGCGCGCTTCGCCCGGGAGAACCACGTCCCTTATCTGGGCATCTGTCTCGGCATGCAGTTGGCCGTCATCGAATTTGCCCGGCACCAGGCGGGGTTGATTGGGGCGAACAGCACCGAATTCGCGCACGACACCCCCCACCCGGTCATCGCCCTGGTGACCGAGTGGCAGGATGCCGACGGGACACTCGCGCGTCGGAACCGGGACTCGGACCTTGGCGGCACCATGCGCCTGGGCGGACAGCCATGCCGCCTGCAACCCGGCACCCTGGCGCGGCGGATCTACAACAAGCCCACCATCGTGGAACGGCACCGCCACCGCTATGAATTCAATCACCGGTTCGTGGCGCCCCTGGAGGACGCCGGACTCATGGTGGCGGGTAGAACCCTGGATGGCGCCCTGGTGGAGGTGGTGGAGCTCCCCGGACATCCCTGGTTCGTGGGCTGCCAGTTTCACCCCGAGTTTACTTCCACGCCACGGGATGGCCATCCGTTGTTCACGAGTTTCGTTTTAGCGGCCAGGGATAGGCGGGGGGCTGCGCCGATGCGCGCCGACTGACGCCGCTTTGTCACCCTGAAACCCAATACCCCATCCGGCAACACGCGGACCGTTGCCCGGAAACCGTGGGGGCTCACCTCGCCCCCGGGATAGCCCAATGATATGAAGGCCATCTTGGAGAGGGTCCGCCTGGCGGGCACAGCGCATTCCATAAGGTGCTTGCCGCGTCCCAGACATGGGATGTTTCGAAACGGACAACGGATTTGTCCTTGCGGCACGCCAATATTGCGCTGAAATCTGCCCATATCACCCATATCCACATTACACACACAGCAAACCGTACGATGCGACACGCATAATCAATAAGAATAAGGTTCGATGACGCGCCAATCCGGTTTTTTGGCTGGACAACCGTGACACCGGTCTCGGGGGCAAGCGGAAGAATCGTTGCGACGCGCCACGTCGCAACAATATTGATTGGCATGATCGATTGGCTATTATCCATCACGCTTCGAACTGCCTCAAAGAACAGCCATCACCGCATTACTGATCGGTCCCCTTCCGGCCCGGTTCACGGCCGCCACCGCATATTCCAGCTCCTTGCCCCGTTCCTGGTTAGCAAGGGTAATCTCGGTATCCAGGGTGGTGGCCGCGGTTTGATACTCGGTGGCCCCCAGCGCCCGGAACAGGACCTCATAGTTCGATGGCTTGCCGCCATCGCCGGGCCGCTCCCACGCCAGGGTGATCCAGTCGCTGCCCTGTTCCCGACTCACCAGCCGGACCGCCTGACCGGGGGCTGCCAGCGGCGTTGGCTCACGGCGTCCGCCCCAGCCGAGGGTTTTGAGCTTATCGTCGTCGAAGTCCGCCGCCATCTCGGCGTAACGGAAGTCCTTCTTCATCTTGTCCACGAGCCCCCGCAAGGCCGCCTGCTTGTCGCTGGTGGCCTGCTCGGCCACGGCCTGGGCGGCGCTGGCGGCCTCCCGCTTGGCCGCGTAGGCCGTCAGGGCCTCGTCCAGATCCAGGGGGTTGATGGGCGGGGCCGGGAAGATATCGGAATTGTTCTTGAGGCCGTCGGACAGCTTGTAGGCGAGTTCGAAGATCTCGGCTTCTTTGAGAGGAAAAGTTGCCATAATGAGGGTAACTCCTTGGATGGACATCAATCCCAACGCCGCGCGTTCGGCTGTGTCTTTATTCGTTAAAGGTTTGGAAAAAAGGTTTTTTCCATACGTCCGGGCCGATAGGGGGCAGACTCGGGACATGCACCGGTTCCCCGGAATCCTTGTCTTTCCGATACGTGAACAAACGAAACGCGCGGGGCGGAAACCGGCTTATATAAGGTATGCGCGGCCCTACCTGTCCTTGGTGGGGTCCAATGGGGGACGCATGGGGGACGGCCCACCATGGATAGGGCCCCATGGACGATAGGTCGGTCCAAACGGAAGGTTGGTGCGGCCTCGGATGTGATAGGTCGGGGCCCATGAGAGGTCGGTCCGATCCGAATACGAGTCCGATAGGTCCCAATCTCCAGGGCGTAGGGTCCCGCAAAGGATGGGTAGGGCGCGAGGAATAACGCCTGGTGCCTTACGGATGACGGGTTGGGCGGCGCCCCCGACGTCTCGGGGCCGATGGAGTGCCCGTGGGCCGCCAGTCATGACGGTCGGGTCCTCGCGAAACCCATTTCGGCCCTTACCTACCGTAAATCCACCCTGGCCGTAATTCCTATCTAACGAGCATTCCCCGACACGGCCTTTACCGACCCTTACCCGAACACTATCCGGCTTTATCCGGCCCAACCGAATGGTGGATGAGAGAATCAATTATGGTGAAGGCCATGGAGATGAACCGGATAAGTTAGGATATCAGGCAATCAGGGCGGGATACAAGAGATTGCGGGCTCCCACGTAAAGCGCGTGGGAATGAGAAAACTTCTTGCCCAGAAGGGGCTACATAACATAGCCCAGGGTTGCCGCGTAGCGGCTACCCTGGATATCGGGATACCCCATGGCGCAACCCCAACGGGGTTGTGTAATGATTATTCCCACACATACCGTTCGTCCCATGTCAGACCGTGTTTGCGAAGAAGCGCCCTATATTCGTCCTGGAAACCGCGCCTCTTGTGATGCTCTCCCTGTTTGGCAATATGAGATTTTGCACGAAGTGCGAAATCTCGTGACACAGGGATGTGTTACCAAAATCAAATGCGGTAAGTATTTGATTTTGAAGAACGGAGAAAATCACATTTTTCTCTGTTCGTCGCTTTGTCGAGCCAGAGATGGCTCGTGCAAAGCTCTCAATATATTCACGGACATCATCCACATTGGATGCGCTGACCGAGAAGGCACCGTAACCACTTTGCCACGCAAAGGCCGCCAGGGTAGGGTCACGTTGTTTGATCCAAATGCTGGAGACGCGCTTGAGTTCTTTCATGCAGTCGGCCAGGGAGACGGTCCGGCCCGATAAGTATAGGAGATGCGCGTGATCGGCCACGCCCCCGATGATGATGGGTGGGCATCCCGATTTTTTCGCGATACCGCCTAGGAATGCGTGGGTTTCATCTCGAATTTCAGTGTTGTCCAAGAAGGGTTCGCGGTTTTTTGCCGAGAAAATCAGGTGGACATGGACAGACGATAACGATTGCGGCATGGTCGTTTTGTTGGGGATTTGTCGAGATTTTATGACGCAACCCCGTTGGGGTTGCAATCACGGGATTCCAGATACCCAGGGTAGCCGCTACGCGGCAACCCTGGGCTATATTACATAGCCCTTTCGGGGCAAGGATCCCGCATTTGAAGCGTACATTGCCATTAAGTTGGTACCTACGCTCTTCCCTCTCCAGCGGCGCGAACTGCCCGCGGAAATCAAAAGCGGGACTATCCGCCCCGCTTCTCGTGCACCATCCCCGCTCGCTGGCTACCCTCCGGGTCCGCGAACGGAAACCGTGACCGCCAGTGTGGGAACGAGACTATGATCGCATGAGTACATTCCCCTTAGAGTTTACGGGGTCTGCTCGATCCGTTCGATTTTCTCTTGCACGATGGTATTCAGGAATACCCCTTCGCTCATGCCCCATCGATGGGCAATCCGCCGAATCCTCGGATAAAGCGCCTCATCGATGGCGAGGTAGCGATCATGTGACTGAATATCCATGTCGAACGCCACCGGCTCTTCACCCCCACATTCCGTTGCATCGTGCCCATCCCGGAATTCGCCGATCTCCCGGTAATGACGGGCGTTGGAAACAGTCGTTTTGTCAGGCATATTTTTTTCTCTCTTTCCCGGTCATGTCTCTTGCCGATACGATGATGGCCCTTTTATCCTTGGTGTACAGGTTATAGGGGTTCGGGTTTCCCTAACGTCCCGCTCCCTAAACGACCTCGAATGGGCCATGGCGCATCGCGTCGGGGGCCTTTCCCAAACAACCGTTCAATAGCCACAAGAAACCAACGCCGAATCCCCCCATGCAAAACCTGCCGAAAACCGTCCGGGATAGCGCCGCCCGGCTGAGAAGAGAGCTTTCCTACCACGCCCACCGCTACCACACCCTGGACGACCCGGCCATCCCGGACGCCGAATACGATGGCCTGTTCCGAGAATTGCAGGGGCTGGAGGCGCAATACCCGCAACTGGTTACCCCCGATTCCCCCACCCAACGGATCGGCGCCGAACCCCTGGCGGGCTTCGGCGAGGTGCGGCACGAGGCGCCCATGCTGTCCCTGGGGAACGCCTTCAGCGAACAGGAGGTCCGGGAATTCCATCGGCGGGTGCGAAACGGGCTGGGTCCGGACGGGGAGGCCGGAGAGATCGCCTACGTTGCCGAACCGAAGATCGATGGGGTCGCGGTGAGCCTCCTTTATGAAAACGGGGTTCTGGTCCGGGCCGCCACCCGGGGGGACGGCGCCCGGGGGGAGGACATCACGGGAAACGTGCGCACCATCCGCGCCGTGCCGCTACGCCTGCTGGGCGAGGGACCCGTACCCCCTACGCCGCCCGACAACCCGCGACAACCCGTGGGGCCCACGGAAGAAGATCATCGAAGAAAGCCGCCCCCCGCAACACTGGAGGTCCGGGGCGAGGTGTACATGGAAACCGCGGCCTTCGAGCGCATGAACGCCGACCAGCGGCAACGGGGCGAGAAGGCCTTCGCCAATCCCCGCAACGCGGCGGCGGGCAGCCTGCGTCAACTGGACCCGGCCATTACCGCCACCCGGCCCCTGACCCTGTTCTGTTACGGCGTCGGCGTCGCGGAAGGGACGCTGCCGGACCGACACGATGGGGTGCTGGAGGCGCTTGTCCAATGGGGCCTGCGGGTCTCCCCGGAGGTGGCGGTGGTACAGGGCGCCGCCGGGTGTCTCGAATACTACCACCGCCTCATGGAGCGGCGTTCCCGGCTCGGCTACGAGATCGACGGCGTCGTCTACAAGGTCAACGTCCTCTCCCACCGGGAGAAACTTGGCCGGATCGCCCGGGCGCCCCGCTGGGCCATCGCCCACAAGTTCCCCGCCGAAGAACGAACCACCAGGGTTCTCGACATTGAAGTCCAGGTAGGTCGCACCGGGGCCATCACGCCGGTGGCGCGCCTGGAACCGGTGCGGGTAGGCGGGGTCACCGTCACCAACGCCACCTTGCATAACCAGGACGAGGTGGCGCGCAAGGATGTTCGGGCCGGGGATACGGTAGTGGTGCGGCGGGCCGGGGATGTGATCCCCGAGGTGACGCGGGTCCTCGCCGAGCATCGCCCCCCCGACGCCGCGCCCTTCCGGATGCCGGCCCGTTGCCCGGAATGCCGCTCCCAGGTGGCGCGCCCGGAAGGCGAGGCCGTGGCCCGATGCAGCGGCGGACTCTCTTGCCCGGCCCAACGCAAGCAGGCCATCCGCCACTTTGCCGGCCGACGCGCCATGGACATCGAAGGGCTGGGGGAAAGGCTCGTGGAGCAACTGGTGGACGAGGGGCGGGTCCACTCCGTCGCCGGACTGTATCGACTGGACGCCCCGACCCTGGAGAGGCTCGACCGCATGGGCGCGCTCTCCGCGCAAAACCTCCTTGGAGCGTTGGAGAAGAGCAAATCCACCACCCTGGCGCGCTTCCTGTTCGCCCTCGGCATCCGCGAGGTGGGGGAAGCCACCGCGGCAGGCCTCGCCGCGCACTTCGGCTCCCTGGAAAAGTTGCTGGAACTGGTGGCGGCGATACAAAAAGAGCGCGCCGAAGCGGAAGGGAAACCGGACAAGGATAAAAAGCAGGAAAAGGAGAAGGAATTACGGGAAGCCCCCGATATCGGCCCCGTGGTCGCCCGGCACATCGTCACCTTCTTCTCGCAACCCCGCAACCGCAAGGTGATCCGCGCCTTGCGAAGTCCTCGGGTGGGGGTGCATTGGGAGGACCGGCCGCCCGCGGCCCGTGGGTCGGCGGCGCCGGGGCCCCTGGCGGGGCAGACCTTCGTGATAACGGGGACGCTCTCGACCATGACGCGGGAGGCGGCCAAGACCCGCCTACAGGCCCTCGGCGCCCGGGTGAGCGGTAGCCTATCCGGCAAGACGACGGCCCTCGTTGCCGGGCGGGACCCGGGTTCGAAGTTTGCCAAGGCGGAGAGGCTGGGGGTCGCCGTCATGACGGAGGCGGCGTTTTTGGAGAAGATTGGGGAGCGAGTGGGGTGATGTCGGGGAGATGTCCGGGGGAGTGGCGCCTCTTCCGGCTTATTGGGGCGGTCAGTTTTCGGAGTTCCGCAATCCTTCATCGGCCTGCTCGGCATAATGTTCGTCGCCAACCGCCTCGAAGAGCGCCCTGGCCTTGTCGAAATACGCGCGGGCCTCTCCTTTATCGTCCAGGTCTTCCAGGCAGAGAGTGCCCAGATGGAAATACTGCTCGGCGGCAAAATGCCGATCACCGAGACGCTCGGCGATGTTCAACGACTTGCGGTGGCAGTTGATCGCCTTCTTCGGATCGCCTTCTTCCCGGTAACAAATGCCCAGCCTAAGATAGGCGGCAGCCAACGCCTTATGATTCTTCAGTTCCTTATCGATCACGACAACTTCCCGGTAGTGCGTGATGGCCTGTGAATATTGATTCCGCAGCATGTGCGCGACCCCGATGTGGTGGTGAACCGCGCCCTGCCACCCTCGATCCTCGATCTCATTCGCCAGGGCCAACGCCTGCTCCAGGACTTCATGGGTTCGAGGAAAATCTTCAAGGGACTGGTAAACCCGGCTCAGATGGAGCAGTACCCGAATCAGGCCTTCGGTGTTGCCTTCCTTTTCGGTCTCCGCCCGGGCATGCAACAATACCTTCTCGGCCTCCGGCCATTTCTCACTTTTCTGCAATCGCGCCGCCAGGAGCAATAGCCCCTTGAGCGACATCCGATCGATGGTAGCCAGAAGCATCCTGCGGAGCAGGGAATCGAGTAGACGCAGCATGGGGGTTTTAAGGATATTTTAAGGTTGGCATTTTACTGGTAAATTCCGTATAAGTCTACGCATTGTAATGCCGACCCCAATGTCCCACAACCGCAACCATCCCGAATCGGCGTGGGCTCTTATCGGATTCCAGGTTAGTCGTCGAGGAATAGCCGAAGCAGGAACTGCAAAAGTTTTTCGCCGCGCCGTTTC
>CAZQHJ010000101.1:0-8490 GCA_964593225.1 uncultured Thiotrichales bacterium | reverse complement strand
CCTCCATTTGCCAGATTTGTCAATATAAAAATACTTTCATTCGGTTGCCCTGGCCACGGACTCGAGCGCGTTTTTCCGTTTCTTCCTTGGATACTATCGGCCATGGTCCTTCTCCACGCCTGTTGTCGATATCGAAACCCTTCACAGCCTCCGCTCCATTCGAGGCCGTTCGAGGAAAAGGGCGGACCATTCTACAGACAAGACAGGCCCTAACGCCCTCGTAGAAACAACTTGTCCAACGCATCCATGCCGAGCTGGACCCATGTGGGTCGCCCGTGGCTGCATTGACCGGCGCGCTCGGTGTTTTCGATATCCCGAAGGAGCCCATTCATTTCCTCGATGGTGAGGGCCCTTCTCGCCCGGACCGCGCCGTGGCAGGCCATGGTGGCCAGGAGCGCATCGCGCTTCTCCGACACCCGGGAGCTCATGCCCATGGCCATGAAGTCCGAGATGACATCCCGCGCCAGGGACGCCGCATCGGTGTCCCGCAGCATCACCGGCACCTGACGCACGGAGATGGCGTCGATACCGATGCGCCGCGCCTCGATGCCCAGGGCCATGAAATCACCGGCCCGTTCCTCCACCAGGGTCGCCTCGGGTTGGCTCACGTTCAGGTTCACCGGGAGCAATAACGGTTGAGAACGGATGCCCTCGTCGGCCACGCCGCGCTTCATCCGTTCGTAGACGATCCGCTCGTGGGCGGCATGAGTATCCACGACCACCAGCCCCCGGGCATTTTGGGCCAGGATGTAGATGCCGTGGAGCTGCGCCAGGGCGTACCCGAGGGGTGGCGCGTTTGCCCAAACCCCATTGCTCCCGGTCTCGTCCGTTGGGGTCTTGTCTGTCGTCCCGGCCAGCTCCATTGCCCCGGGCCCTGGCGGGATAATCACGTCCGGGGCGCCCGAGAGACCAGGGTCACCCACCTGGTAGTTCGCCTCCGTCTCGGAAACCCGGAAAACCCGAAAGGCATCCGGTCCGGCCTCGGTAGAGGGTTGGTAGACCCCCCTTCCGGCGCGGGGCTTTCCACCGCCGCCACCGGGGCGCCCGGACAGGGGCAGGCGCGGGCCCGCCTCCGGGGTCTGTTCTCCCGGCATTTTGTCCAGCGCGATGCCGGGGTGCACATGGGCGATGGCGCGGTGCAGGGCGCGAAAGATGAAATCGTGGATCAGCCGCCCTTCCCGGAAACGGACTTCGTGCTTTGTCGGATGGACATTGACATCCACCCCATCGGGGGGCATCTCCAGGAACAGCACATAGGCCGGATGGCGACCGTGATACAGCACGTCCCGGTAGGCCTGGCGAACCGCGTGGGTCACCAGTTTATCCCGCACCACCCGTCCGTTGACGAAGAAGTACTGCAAGTCGGCCTGGCTGCGGGAAAAGGTGGGCAGGCCGATTCTGCCCCATAACCGAAGGGCGGTCGCCTGGGAGACCACGGGCAGGGACTCCTCCATGAAGGCCGGACCGCATACCTCGGCGATTCGCGGGGTACTGGCCACCTCCCTCCCCATATCCACCGGATTCCCCCGCAGGGTGAAGATGGCGCGATCGTGATGGCCCAGGGAGATCGCGACACCGGCGTATCCCAGCGCGATGCGCCGCACGGCCTCCTCCACGTGGCGAAATTCCGTTTTCCCGGCGCGCAGGAATTTGCGGCGGGCGGGTGTGTTGAAAAAGAGCTCGCGTACTTCTACCGTACTACCCGGGGGATGGGCCGCCGGTTCCGGGGGGGACACCGATTCGCCGCCCTCGGTGCTCACCCGCCAGCCGGCCTCCAGCTCCCGCGTCCGAGAGGTCAGGCGCAAACGGGAAACCGAGGCGATGCTGGGCAGGGCCTCCCCCCGAAACCCCAGGGTTTCCACCACCATCAGGTCCTGGAAAGAGGCCACCTTACTGGTGGCGTGGCGGCACAGGGCCAGGGCAAGGTCATCGGGGGGGATGCCGCAACCGTCGTCCCGAACCCGGATGAGACGGCTTCCCCCTTCCTCCAGATCGATATGAATATTTTGCGCCCCGGCATCCAGGGCGTTTTCCAGCAGTTCCTTGACCACGGCGGCGGGACGTTCCACCACCTCCCCGGCGGCGATTCGGTTGGCCAGGGCGGGTTCCAGGAGGTGGATACGGGGTTGCGTGGGGGTGTCTGTCACGGTGGATTGGTTTTAGAGGCCTATTTTGTTTGAATCTCTCTTGGGGAATTCCTCGAACCCCGTGATTCTGAATTCTTCCAAATCACACGTATCAAAATGCCATCCATCTCTTCCAATGGATTGTGGTCCCGTCGGCAAGTTCCATGGTGGCCCGTGGGTGTTTCCCGCCGACACGAAACAGATCGCCTTGTTTGGCCGGTTCCCCGCAAAATCATTCATAAACCGGAAAGCGCCGGCAAATATCCAACACCGCCTCCTTGACGCGCTGGCCCACCCGTTCGTTGCCCCTATGGTCCAGGCCAAGATTATCTAAAATGTCACACATCCACCCCGTCAATTCCCGGGTCTCGGCTTCGCCGAAGCCCCGGGTGGTAATGGCCGGCGCGCCGACCCGTATCCCGCTGGTGATGAAGGGGGAGCGGGGGTCATTGGGGACGGCGTTCCGGTTGACGGTGATGTTGGCCAGGCCCAGGGCCTCGTCGGCGTCCTTGCCGGTAAATTCCCGTCCGATGAAGTCCACCAGGAACATGTGGTTGTCGGTGCCGCCGGAGACGACCTTGTAGCCCCTTGCCATGAAGATCTCGGCCATGGCCCTGGCGTTGGCGATGACCCGGCTTTGGTAGGCCTTGAATTCCGGTTGCAGCGCCTCCTTGAAGGCCACGGCCTTGGCGGCGATGACGTGCATGAGGGGCCCGCCCTGGGTGCCGGGGAAGACGAGGGAGTTGAGTTTCTTTTCCACCTCGGGGTTGGATTTGGCCAGGATGAAGCCGCCCCGGGGACCGCGCAGGGTCTTGTGGGTGGTGGAGGTGGTGACATCGGCAATGGCGACCGGACTCGGGTAGAGCCCCGCCGCCACCAGGCCCGCCACGTGGGCCATGTCCACCATGAACCGGGCACCCGTTTCATCGGCGATGGCGCGGAAACGCCCCCAGTCCACGATGCGGGAATAAGCGGAGAACCCGGCGACGATGAGGCGGGGCCGATGTTCCCGGGCAAGGGCGGCCACCTGGGCGTAGTCGATCTCCCCGGTATTTGGGTCCAGCCCGTACTGGATGGCGTTGAAGACCCGCCCGGAGAAGTTGACCTTGGCCCCGTGGGTGAGGTGACCCCCATGGGCGAGGCTCATGCCCAGGATGGTGTCGCCGGGTTCCAGGAGGGCGAGATAGGCGGCGGCGTTGGCCTGGGAGCCGGAATGGGGCTGGACGTTGGCGTAGTCGGCGCCGAAGAGTTGCCGGGCGCGTTCCATGGCGAGCCGCTCGCCCACGTCCACGTATTCGCATCCGCCGTAGTAGCGCTTGCCGGGATAGCCCTCGGCGTATTTGTTGTTCAATACGGTGCCCTGGGCCTGGAGCACGCGGGGGCTGGCATAGTTTTCCGAGGCGATGAGTTCGATATGCTCTTCCTGCCGACGCTCCTCGTTGCGGATGGCTTCCAGGAGTTCGTCATCGAAACCGGCGATTTGCAGGGTGTTGGGATACATAAAGGGTTTCTCCGCGTGTTGGTTTTTAGGATTTCGCCCCGGAGAACGGGGCGAACGAGGTCGTAAGCCTATGTTTCGAAGCGCATGTCTGCCCGCGCCGGGTTCGGGCCCCGGGCGCGGTCGGCGTAGTCGGCATGGGATCGGGCGGTGATCCACATGGGGCGCCGACCGACTCCGACACCATGAGGGCCGGGCTCCGGCGCCGGGGGCCGCGGCGGCGCGTCGGGCTAATCGTTACCGATGATCTTCCTGGCCAGGATCGCCACCAGCAGTCCGTCCATCAGATATCCCAGGACGACTTCCAGGGACGCCCACCTTTTTGGGAGGTCTTCCCTGTCATAATACGCGAAGTGATGGATCAGGGGGTGGGTTTTATGGGCGATGGCGCGGGGCTCGATAAAGAGGGGGTGTTTCATGGGCGCTTTTCACGACCGCTGGGATCATGGCTCATCATCACCTTGGGCGGGTAACGGGGCATGGCGCGGCAGCCCTTTTTCCACCACGCTGAACAACCAGCGCGCGCGCCGGTCGTTATCGACCACCAGTTCCGTCCCCACAATGGTGGCTTTTACACTAAGACGGGAGATTTTGACTTCCTCCCCCGAGCGAAAGTTTCGGTGTTTGTCAATCTTGCGCAAAGTCAGTAGCGCCATGCCCAATGCCCAGAAGCAAAATCGGCGTATGCCTTTTTCCTCGGGGGGGATGAGCAGGGTATATTGCAGGGCATTTTGTAAATGGGCCAAGGTGATTGCAATGAGACGCTCCATCCCGGCAAGGTAACAACCGTCATCCCGGTGTTCGGGGATCTCCCGCAGCGTAAAGGGACACGGGGAAAAGACATCCCTGGGCAACCAGCAGGCCCCTCGCTCTCGATCTTCCCAAATATCTTTCAGGATATTGGTCATCTGGAGACCCTGCCCGAAAGACACCGTAAGCCCCAGCATCCGGTCCCGATTCTTGGCTATTTCCCGTGAGTAATCACAAAACAATTTCGTCAACATGACGCCCACCACCCCCGCCACGTAGTAGCAATAATCGCCCATCTCGGTGATGTCCCGCAGTCCGTTCAGGCTTTGCCGTTTTTGATAATGCATCATCCCGGTCGCCATTTCTCCGACACAATCCCCGATGGCGCGGCGCTGTGGCGGCGTAAAATCCCGGGTCAGGCGAATTACCCGCCCGGTATTGCGAATCAGATCCCGTTCGGCCTCGGGGGTGGCCTCTGTCAGGGCTTTGGAGAGGGTATCGGCAAACCCTTGGGCCGAGGCGTGGCCTTCGACCACCCGGACAAAATCATCGGCAAACCTTGCCTTTTGTTCGATGGGTAAAGACGATTCATCTTCGATGGTGTCGCAGATTCGGCATAGCAGATAGGCGTTGCCCACCCGCAACCGTAGTTTCGAAGGCAACTGTGGGATGGTCAACGCGAAGGTCCGGGAGACTCCCCGCAGGCTGTAATTCTGATAGGCCTCGTCGGAGAGGTTCGATGTGTCTTGGACTGTCCAGCGCGACATGGCTCGAGACTCGACTAATCCGGGAATTCGGGGGCCATGGGGCCGGTGGTACGGGGCCCCCTCGAGGCAACCAACAGCGCCTTCATGGGGTGGGCCAGGGTGTCGATGATGGCTGTCGGCTCATAGCCGCAATGCATCATGCAATTGGCGCACTTGAGATTGCGGCCCGCGCCGTAGTCATCCCATTCGGTCTCCGACATAAGCCCTTGGAATGTCGGAGAGAAACCCTCGTCCGGGAGCAGATAACAGGGCTTTTGCCAGCCGAATATATTTCTGGTGGGATTGCCCCAGGGCGTGCATTGATAGGACTGATTGCCGGCCAGAAAATCCAGGAACAGAGCGGACTGGTTGAAACGCCATCGACGTCCCTTGCCGATCTCGAATATCTCCCGGAACAGGCGTTTACTGGCGGTGCGTTTCAGGAACATTGTCTGTTTCGGCGCCCGCTCGTAGCTGTAACCCGGCGAGATGGTGGCCCCCTCCACGCCCAAATCCATGACGAAGTCCAAAAAGTCGGCAACTTCCGGCGCCCTCTCCCCCTGGAACAGGGTGTAGTTGATGGTGACGCGAAAGCCCGCCTCGACTGCCGCCTCGATGGCCGCCACCGCCTTATCGAATACGCCCGGCTGGCACACGGCGGCGTCGTGCCGCGCCCGATTGCCGTCCAGGTGTATGGAAAGGTTCAAATATTCGGAGGGCGTGAATCCGTGTAGATGTTTTTTAAGCAAAAGCCCGTTGGTGCAAAAATAGACGAACTTTTTTTTGGCGATGATACCGTCGACGATTGCCTGGATATCCTGGTGGATGAGGGGTTCGCCACCCGCGATGGAGACCACCGGCGCGCCGCACTCATCCACGGCCGCGAGACAATCCCGGACACCGAGGCGTCTGTTCAGGATCCCATCGGGGTAATCGATCTTCCCGCAACCGGCGCAGGCGAGGTTACAGCGGAACAAGGGCTCGAGCATCAGCACGACGGGGTATCTTTCCACGCCCCTGAGCTTTTTCCCCAATAAATACTTGCCGATCCGATATTGTTGAATCAATGGGATACCCATGTATTACTCCAAATATTCTACGCCGCTTTCCCATTCGGGTTCGGAAACCTCGCGCCTATGCGATTTTTCGGATTCCCCATCATCGCCCCCAGTTTCCCGGTTTCTCCCGCCTCCAGTGTAAAAGGCGGGCGGGCGTGGGACCACCTTTCATTATCGAGTATGGCAATCCCTTACTTTGCGTCAAGACGGATAACATCCGTGATTTCCGCTTTCCCTCTTATGTTTCAGTCACTCTATAGACCCACACATTATAAAACAAATCCGGCTCGCTCTTAGGCAGCCCCTGGAATTTCCCGGTTTTTTCCTCCAGCATCCACCGCCCGGCCTCTTCGAGTTTCGACTGTTTCGGTCGGAAACCGAATCGGCTCTGTTCATAAAATTCAGAGCGCAAGGTAAATAGAATATACCCACCCGGCCGGACAATACGGATCAATTCATCGAAGGCATCCGCCGGTCCCTGTCCTGGCGAGAAAACGCCGACAGCGATGACCGCCTCGAAAGAATCGGAGGAAAAACCCAGCGCCTCCCCCAACGCCTTCCGGTGAAGTTCCAGGTAAACCCCCTTCTTGCCCGCCTCCGTCAACATGCCTTCCGAGATATCCATACCCACGATGTTCCGGTAACCGCGCCCATGGAGCAGTTGCCCGAATAACCCGGTGCCCGCGCCGGCATCCAGGACCCGAGCGTCCTTGGACGGCACGTATTTCTCCAGAAGATTCGAACACCATCCTGGGGCCGCATAATCGGCCTCCTCTGTCAGATCCATATCATAGGTCTTTGCCCACTGATTATAAATCCCGGCGATTTCTTCAGGGTCTTTGGCATTGTAAAGTCGATCCAGGATGTCGGCGTTCGCTTTCATGGATTTTATTCCTATTTGTTCGGATTGAATTCATCGGAAATGCCGGCTCGATCCCGCTTTCCCGGACAGTCGGGAGATTTTCCCGCAGCCTCGGAAATCCATGCCGGGCTTTCGGGAAGCCTTACCGGGATTCGGGAAACCTTCCCGAGGCATTCGTCAATCTTTCCGGAATCCTCGGAAACCTCGCCCGAATGCCGGGAAACCTTTCCGAGGGATACATCAATCTTCTCGGAATTCTCGGAAACCCCGCCCGAATACCGGAAAATCTTTTCCAAGGTTTGAGCAAACGCCCCGAAACCCTTGGAGATCTTGCTTGAATTCCGGGAAAGCCCGCCGAAAACGCCAGGAAGCTTGCCGGAATCCTGAAAAGTCCTTCCAAAAACCGGGGCGTGTCCGACAATTCCCGGTCAAAACACGCTCTCAGCGTACGCGGCGCTATTTTTCCCCGAACCCATCCAGGCAGGCCCTCAACCGCTGCGCCAACCCCTGAACATGGGGTTCGGCCATCACGGTGAAATGGTTTCCCGGTACTACATGGACCGCTACCGAATCGGAAACCCGACCCCAACCCCAGGTGGGATCGGCGGCGGTGGCCGCTTCATCCGGGAGAAAATCATGACTCGACCGGAGTTTACCGGCCCGCAGGACGGTGATGGGAACCGGGATTTTCTCCGGCGCATATTCTTCCGCCGCTTGAAGGTTGGCCTTGAAAACCGATAACAGCCGTTTCGATTCCACCGCTGTCGATATCCGCCCTGCTTCGGTCAAGCGCTCCGAAAGAGTAAGCCAACTGCCCCTGTTCGTCCAGGGACCAAAGGGTCTCATGGGAGATCCTTAAACCCTTTGGGAGCGCACCGCCATATATCCTTGCAAACCACATGATGGTTTCGGCCCTACCCCACTCGGACACCCGCTTTTCGCTCTCCGGAACCGCCAGGTGAATATCGACAACGGCCAGCAATGAAATCCCATGTCCCTGTTGAACCAACTGACGCGCCATTTCGAAGGCCACCTTGCCGCCGAAGGAATAACCGGCAATCGCATAAGGCCCGTTCGGCTGAACGGTTCGTATGGCTTCGATGTGATGGGCCGCCATGTCTTCCATCCGGGTATAGGGCGGCGAGTCCTCATCGAGACCGAGTGCGCGCAGGCCATACACCGGTTGTTCCGGTCCCAGGCAACGGGACAACGGGTGGAAATCGAAGACATTTCCCAAGATCCCCGCCACACAGAAAAGCGGTGTCTTGTGACCCACCTTGTTCCCTCGGGGCGCAATCGGCACCAAGGTGGAAGGCTGTGCACTGCCACGGGAAACAGACCCTGCGTAGAAACCATGAAGGACCGCCATCGGTTATCCTCCAGGTTTTTAGCAGTCGGAGAGTGAGGATAAGAAAATGACAGAGGTCCTTCAAAACAAAGATTACATAGG
>CAZQHJ010000100.1:0-8798 GCA_964593225.1 uncultured Thiotrichales bacterium | reverse complement strand
CGAGTTTGTTTACACGCCGAAGCACGGAAGCCGGCTCAATATAGCCCAATGCGAGTTCAGTGTGCTTACTCGTCAGTGTTTGGATAGACGGTTGCCCGACATCGCAACCGTGATTTCTGAAATTGCTGCTTGGACGATAACCCGCAACCAGTCAAAAAAGCCTGTCGATTGGCATTTCACCACCGACAACGCACGTATCAACTTGAAATGCCTTTATCCTAAATTATCAGATTGACTGACCACTCGATTTGCAAGCACCATCGCGTAAAACATGTATGCTGCTTCCCCGAAACAAGGTTCTGCGAAAGCTTATGAGCAAACAACGACTGACAGAAACTGTCATCGCATGATTGACGGAGCGCTTCAATATCCGGGGTATTCGGGTTCGGGATACATGGCATCTGACCGTTAGAATTACTCCTAACGTATTGAGTCATAATACAGTAGCTGTCTTCTTGAACCGGCTCACCGGAAATCCTTCTTTGCAACTCGAAAAGCTGATCGGTTGAAAACTGTATATGCTGTCGATATAAATTAACCCTCGAGCCGCTCTGAGAAAGGTCCACTCGGCGTAAAATTATGAATTATGGAGAAAAATTATCATGTTCGGCCTTAAACCAGACTGGTCCTGCGAACTGACCCAGCGTCATTTTGCATTGGATGACTATGCAGGGGGAGAACCCCGCTGGTGTCCGGGATGTGGCGATCACGCCGTACTGACATCGGTGCAACGGATCCTCCGGGATGAGCAATTGCCGCCGGAGCAAATCGTGACGGTGTCCGGCATCGGTTGCGCCAGCCGTTTTCCCCATTATATGGGCAGCTATGGATTCCATGGCCTGCATGGGCGGGCCCTGCCCGTCGCCTGCGGCATCAAGGCCAGGCGCCCGGATCTCAATGTATGGGTCGCCACTGGGGATGGGGATTGCTTTTCCATTGGGGCCGCCCACTGGATCCATGCGGTGCGTTACAATATGGATATGACGGTTATGGTCTTCGATAACGGCATCTATGGCCTGACCAAGAAACAGACATCCCCCACCAGCCCCGAGGGACTGGCGACCAACACCCATCCCTTCGGGAACCCATTGCCCTCCCATAATCCCCTAACCATCACGCTGGGCATCGTGAATGTGTCGTTCGTGGCCCAGACCGTGGATTGGCATGTCCCCCACCTCCATGCAACCCTCACCGCGGCCTTTGCCCATAAGGGGTTGTCCTTCGTGCGTATCTATCAACGGTGTCCGGCCATGAACGATGGCGCTTTCGAAGTGTTGCAGCAGGAACCGGCCCGCCTGGCATTGCTCACCCATGAGAAAGGTATCGGATTGCCGAAGGGCGCGGAACGCGCCTTTCCCAACCGGCACGAGCATGATCCGGCGGACATGGATGGGGCGCGGGGGTTTGCCGAAGGCCACGCCGGGATCCCGGTGGGGTTGTTGTTCCATGACCCGAATCGACCTCGGTACGAGGATTTTACGGTGCAGGGGATGGGGATGTCGGCGGAGCGGAAACTGGTGGGTCTTTCCTCGGTGCTGGATCGGTTTTCGGTGTGAGGGGATGAAACGCTCGGATGTGGTGAAGGAATCTCCCGTTCCGACCTGGAGACCGGGGCCGGAAACGAGACACTATCTGGCCCGCGCGCCCGGCCTTCGCCCAGTGGCGGCAGTGCCGGAAGGTGCGGCTGGCGGGGGCGTTGACCTCCGCTGGGAAGTTATCGGTGAGGAACAGGATTGGTGATCGGAACCGCGATTTCGGTTCCGGCCGCGCGGGTCGAGAGGGGGCGGGGGTGGGCCCATCCAGAGCCCTCCCCCGCGCAACGCTCGGCAACCGGGTAAACAACCGAAAGAAGTTGCCGTGCGTAACACTACCGTCCGAAAAGCTTTTTGAACTCGCCGCCGAGCTCCTCGCTCAACTTATCGCCCAATTGGCCACCGAGCTTTTCGGAGACGGCCTTTTGCACCTCTTCTTCTATCTTCTCCTTGATCGCTTCCACCTTTTCATCGGCCAGGACCCCTACCACGATGGCGGCCAGGGCCTCGGCGTCGGGCAGGCAGCTTTTCGGGTTCGCCATGGGGCCGTTGCAGGTCACGGGGATCTCCGCGCCCGTTAACGCATCCAGGGATTTGCCGCCCTGTCCTTCGCAGGTGAAGGCCGGTTTTACGAGGAATTTGACGTTATCGAACCGGTCCGCGCCAATGTCGATCTCCCCGCTGACGCCCTGAATGCGCAGCAGGGGCGCCTGGAGACGCAACGACTCGTTGATCCCTACCCGCCCATCGGTGACGGGGAGCCGCCCCGCCAGTTCCTGGAACGGGGTGCCTTCGGCGGCCTCGCCGCTGACCTTTCCGGCGGCGTTGCAGAGGGTGTGTATGATGTCGATGCCCTTCACCATGCCATCGGAGAACGTGAAGTCGGTATTCCCGTTAAGGGTCTTTTTGAACCCCTCCGGGGTCGCGCCCACGGCCTGGAGGTCCAGGGCGAACCGGACCTGACCGGATAAGAGATCGTCGCCCCGAAGGTCCCGCAGCAAGGGCCCGGCCTGCACGCCCGAGAGTTTTTCATCCAGCGTGATCCGGAGCTCGTCGCCCCGGGCGTCCATGCCGATGTTGCCCGCGTAATTGCCCTCGTAGAGAGCCATCTCAATGGGAGAGAGCCGGATGACGCCGCCCTTGGCCTTCACGTCCAGGGCAAGGTCGGAGAAATGGAGGTTGGCGAGCGTCAGCTTGCCCAACCGCGCCTTCCCATCCATATTCAGGGCGCGCAGGGCCTCGAGAGGCAGTTGTCCGGCCCCGGAAGCGGCGGTCCCCGGTGTGGCGGGTGCCGCCGGTTTTCCCGCCTCGGCTTCGGACGGCGGCAGGTAGCGATCCGCGTCGATGGCGTCCAGATGGATGTCGAAACCGATGGCGGGCGCCGGGAAATTGGCGACGGTCACCGCGCCATCGAGGGTGGTGTCATCCAATCGGCCGGTAAGGGATTCGAGCCGTACCCTATCGGTCGTGCCCCGGACCGACATGGATAAGGTGGCCGAGGTGAGGGCCTTGGGGTCCGTGGTTTCGGGAACCGGTTGACCGAGTTCGGCCAGCAGGGCGCGGGGATTGAAGCTTTCCATCCGGATCTTTCCATGGAAGGCGGGGCTCTCCAACAACCGGTCGATGGCGATGGCGCCGTTTGCGTGGATTTGTCCGGTGGCGAGGCGCAGATTCTCGACGCGCAGGGTCTGTTCGGCCAAATCGGCGCTGATGTCGCCCGCCAAATCCAGCGTCATCTTGCCATTCGGGATGGGCTCGCCGGAGAGACGAGTGAACATCTTCAATCCCGACAACCGGTAGGTATTGGCGCCCAAATCGGCGGTCAATTTTCCGCGGGTCTCCATATGTCCCTCGATGGGGGGGGGGTTCCCTTGGACATCGAAGGAAATGGCGATATCGAGGGGGTCGGTGATGGCCAGGGCCCCGGATGCCTCGGGGACGATCGACCCGGTCTCGATGGCAAGCCCTTCCAGTCGGTAGGCCTGACCACTTTGGTCGTCACGCCAGCGCAACGCCGCGTCCCGAATGTCGAGTCCGCCGATACCCAGCGCCGCGATGGGTAGGCCGCCTTCTTTCCCGCCGTCCTCGGAGGGTTTGTCTTCCTCGGCTTTCTTCTCGTCCGCCGAGGATTGCAAGGCGGCCAGGTCCGCCCAATTGGTCTGTCCGTCCTTGTCCTTGGCGAGATTCAATTCCAGCCCATGCACGGTGACTGTGCGCATCTCCAGGCGCTTGCTGAAAAGCGGCAGGAGTTTTACGCCGATCTCCATCTTTTCCAGGCGGAGGAATTTCTCATCCGGGAAGCCCGGCGCGTTGCCCAATTCCAGCTTACCCAGCTCGACGGCGAGCCATGGAAAGGCGGATAGGACGATATCGCCTTCGATCTCGAGCTCGCGGCCTGTCTTTTCCTGAACGATCGCCGCAATTTCGTCCTTGTAATCGTTGGGATGGAAATAGACGGATATGATGACAACGGCGGCAATGAAGAGGACGATGACAATCCCGATGAGGATTCCAATGGTTTTTAGCAGGGCCTTCATTTTTTTCCTTCAATCTCCCGGTTACGGTTTCTGCCGATATTGTGCTTTTAACGGCTGTATTTCAGACTTCGGGTAGGAATTTCGGGCGCTTTCGACATCGAAAAGCGGCCCATTCCGAGGGGTATTTCGTGCGACTTTTTCGTGTGCAACCTTTTCGGGTCATTCAGTCGATGATTAATTCTACTTTATCGGATTCGTCGGATTGCCCCGAAGGGGCTACGTAACATAGCCCAGGGTTGCGCGGAGCGCTACCCTGGGATCGGGTATGGCCACGGGGTCAACCCCAACGGGGTTGTGTAAAACAGACCCCCACAGGGAGATAGTCAGCCAGTCATGGGAAATCCAAGTTGTCCACGAGAGGGATGTCGTCACGTTCGAGGAGGGTATCCTATGTGAGTAGGATCCTATAAATTCAAGAGCCTCTACAAAGCGGCGACGACCCTACGTCATAAATAACGCCCTCGGCAACCGGCAATTCGCCATGGCGGCGGGTGGAAACCGTCATCGAAGGAATTCGCGGTGCCCGGCGCTCCGGATAATATTCGTTGCGATTGTAGCCGGGCAGGGCGGACAACCGCCTCGACCCGGACCACGGGAATCCTAGACCTCCGGGCCAAAGGCCCCTTCCCAGGCCGCCTCGGCAATGGCGGGCCGTGGCAGGACGGCCAGTTCGGGGGCGGGGGCGGGCGGGGCGTCTCCCCCGGCGGGGGCCAAATGCGCCATGACCTTCCCGGCGAGATCCGGGGCCAGGGCCAGCTTGGTGGGCCAGGCAACGATGAGGTTGCCATGTCCTTCGGCAAAGGCCCTGTCGGGGAGTGTGAGGGTGCCTTGCCTGGGCTCGGCCCGGTCGACCCTCAACGTCGCCCAGCGCGCCCCCCCGAGGTCCACCCAGGGCAGCAGTTCATGGAGGGTGGATTTCGCCTTCTCGATCTGTCCCGCCCCATCCCGTTTCGTCCCGGACTCCGCCAGTTCCCCCCCCAGGTACCAGATCGCGCCGGAGTCTTTTGCATAATGGGTGGTAAGGGTAACGAGGGGACGCGGGCCCCCGGAGAGGTAATGGGCGTAGAGGGGGGGGAGGGTGTGGCGCTTGACCATCACCATGTGTAACGGTCTGCGTTGCATTCGGGGCAAGGGCCCGTGAAAAGGACCCCACCGTGACGGCGCGGCCCCGAAATAGCGCCTGGCGAAGGCCTCGTAGCCTTCACCGCAGCAGAGCGCCATGTGCCTCGGGCGCAGGGTCAGGCCGTGGGCCGGAAAGGTCAGTCCGGTGACCTTCCCCGCCCGGGTCTCCAGGGTGTAGTCCTCCGGTTCCGCCCGAAAGATGCGAGGGAGAACCGGTTCCGCGAGCCTTTCCGTGAGGCTTCCCACGTCCAGGACGAGCTCGTTCAGGCGATAGACCGCCCCACGAAACCCCTTGTCCCGAAACGCGTCGGGGCGGTCCTCGACGGGGACGGGGGCAATCCGATCCCTCAGGGCGTGGCTCGCGAAAAAGGCGGCCACGCGGCCCCCCAGGGACCGGTTCGACCACAGGTAGTGGGCGTTGGAGAGGACGGTGACCCCGCGCAGATCGATTTCGCCCGACCCCGCCAGGGACGTCCGCCATAGGGCCGGCATGTCCCGGATGATGTTCGACACCTTCGTCAGCACGCCCTCCATGGCGTATTTCATCCCCCCGTGAATAATCCCCTGGGCGCGGATGGTCTGACCGCCCCCCAGTTTATCCTTTTCCAGCAGGATGGCGTCGTAGCCGGCCCGAAGGGCGCGATTGAGGGTCCACAGCCCCGCCACGCCGCCGCCGAGGATGATGAGATCCACCGTGATGTCCTTGCGCCCCACGCGACTTCTTCCCATAAAATTCAAGCAAACCTTACCCCGCGCGTCGACCCATGCGCCGACGGCCCCTTGGGCCGGAACGGGGCCGGGTCGATGGTCGGTCCGCCGACCCTCGACCCGGCCAGGGCAAGGGGCCGGCGCTCTTCCCCGGGGGAAGCGGCCCTATTTGTCCGTAACTTGTCCACAAGGCCTTGATAGTCGTTGTATTCCCATGAAATCCACCTCGCATGGATCACCACTCATGAAGGTCATAACATCATCCATGATGACTTAATGATGACGTATAAGGTTTTATATACGGGATATAAAATTTAATTTATAAAAAATAAAGTCTCATCTATCGCATATAAATAGTCATATACGATAGATGAGACTTTATATGTGTCGAATAAAACTTAATCCACCCTACATAAGGCTTCATGTATTATGAATAAAGCCTTATGTAGGGTGATTGAGGCTACTAAAGGGGATATTTCAGGCCTCCAGCGCGCGGATTGAGGGTTCCAAACCTCACGCCGAGGCACCCCGCGCGCGGTCCGAAAGCCGAACCCTCCGCCCCTGGAGTAACGATACGGGGTCTCGAAAAGAAGGGGTATCCCGAAACCGGGATAAGGGGGGTACGGTAGCGGGAAATAGGGTGAAAAGCAAGCCGCTCGCCACGAAGGGGGGGATTTTCAGTTGGCGTTATCGAAGCCCCGAAGGGGCGGGCCATGCCCGGGATACTGACGCGGAGTGGAAAGCGCCCTTCGATTCTCCTCTTCATGGATATCACCGGGTCGTTGCGGGTCGCCGAGCGGCTTGATTTATTTATGGGGTCCTGGTAACCCGGTCCCTGAGATACACCGGCTGGGCCTGTTCCGGCGTGACGGATTCGCCGCGGCCGAGCGCGGCGATGGCGAGGGTGGCGATATCACGGGCCTGGGGATACCGGTCGGGTTCTATGCCCGCCAGCTGGTGATGGCCGCTAGGGGACCGGCCCGCCAATGCCCGGCGCAATGCCGCTTCGTAGGTCCGCCAGCCACTGCCCACGCCGAACCAGGCGATGGGCTCCCTTTCCCATAGTCGGCTTTCGGGTAAGGGAACCCTGTCGGGCCCGGAAACGCATTCTTCGACGACGGGTGCTGGGCACCGGCAAATTTCTTCGATTGTGGTCTCTGTAATCGTCACAGGGTGGTTGCCGGTTGTTGAACGACTTGATTGATGCGGGGCGGGTGCCGCGCACGGCAACGTCCTTCGATTCTCCTCTTCATGAATGTCACCGGGTCGTTGCGGGTCGCTGAGCAATGCCTCGGCGGCCGCCACCCGATACGCCCCCCAATAGACCTCCCCCATGCGCGCGTCCAACGCCGCGAGGAGGTTTCTTTCTCCCCGTTCCCGCCAGGCCCCCTGGGCCAGGGCGTGCAAGGAGGATATGGGAACCACGGGGAGATCGGCCCCGAAGGCCAGACCCTGCGCCACGCTGGTGGCGATCCGAACGCCGGTGAACGCCCCGGGCCCCCGCCCGAAGGCGAGGGCGTCCAGGTGGTTCAGGGAGAGCCCCGCCTCGGAGAGGAGTTCCCGGATCCGGGGGAGGAGGATCTCGGCGTGTTGGCGGGGCGCGAGTTCGTGGCGTCCCCAGTATTCGCCGTCCAGGTGGAGGGCAACGGAACAGGCGTCGGTGGCGGTGTCGATGGCGAGGATTTTCATAGGGCGGTTTTGGCGGGGTGGGAGTGGGCTTTCAGGGATCCGGGATTCGAAAGGGACGTCCGGGTTCATCGCCCCGTGAAGACGGGTTTGCGTTTCTCGGCAAAGGCGTCGATGGCCTCCCGGTGATCCTCGGTCCCGAAACAGGGCTTCTCCAGGGCGAGACTCGTGTCCAGGACCAGATTGACCGTGTCCCGTAGGATCTTGTTGACGGAGGCCTTGGTGCCGCGGATGGCTCGGGGCGATCCGTTGGCCAGACGCGTGGCCAGGGCCATGGCGGTGGGCATGAGTTCCTCATGGGCCACGACCCGATTCACGAGCCCCATGCGCTCGGCCTCCCTGGCGTCCACCAGGTCGCCCGTCATGAGGAACTCCTTGGCCCGGGCGGCCCCCACCAGATGCGGCCAGATGATGGCCCCACCGTCCCCCGCCACGACGCCCACCTGTACGTGGGGATCGCCGATGCGGGCCTTTTCCGAGGCGATGATGATGTCGCAGAAGAGGGCGATGGTGGCCCCGAGTCCCGTGGCGAAGCCGTTGACGGCGGCGACGATGGGTTGTTCGACTTCGAGCATGTCGATGATGATCTTGCGGGCCTCCACGAATAGGGCGTCCAGTTGCGCCGGGGTCATTTCCCGGAACCACTTGAGGTCCCCGCCGGCGCAGAAGGCCTTGCCACGGCCGGTGAGCACCACGGCGTTGGTTTGCGTATCCCGGGTGATGTCGGCGAACAACCGGGACATCTCGGTATGGGATTCGGCGTTCATGGCGTTCAAGGATTCGGGACGATTGAACGAGACAAGGAGCACGGTCCCTTCCCGCGTTATCTCCAGGTATCGGTAGTGGCTGTAGTTCATTTTCAGGGCTCCTTGTTATGGGCGTATTTTCTCTCGTTCTTTCATACAGGAGCCGCTCTCGGGAGCGGCGGATTCGTCATGCGGGCCCTTCCACCGGCGCTCCCGGCGGCGCTTCCATATCGCCTGTCTCCCGCGATGGTTTTAACCATAGGCAACCCTCGGAGCGCCGGTGGATCTGCGCGCTCTGCGTCCTCCGTTGTGTATTTTTTCTCGTATAACAACGGTGGCTCTTGTTGGATTCCGGGTTGATATTCCCCGAGCGCGACTATGGCTGGTTTCGCCGATTCCATGCCCCGAAGACACTCTGTTCCAAAGCAAATCCAATTTGCCGCCAGTCCATGAGAAATTATGGCGCC
>CAZQHJ010000099.1:0-8831 GCA_964593225.1 uncultured Thiotrichales bacterium | reverse complement strand
TTCCTTCCGCTATGACATCTTGGCCAAACAATGATTTATTATTCGGTTGCCCTGCATCTCTCGGTGGACAAGGCTTCCTAACCGGAAAAAACGGTTATACTGAGAGCGTGAAAACAGCTGCTTCTCCCCCAAATGAGCTATTCCAGGCCCATGACCAAAAAACCCGCCCGCAAAATCATCACCTTCGACTGGGCCATCAAGACCGTCCTGCGCGACAAGGCCAACTTCGATGTGCTGGAGGGCTTCTTGACGGCTCTGTTCCGGTGGCCCATCGTGATCCTCGAGTTGCTGGAGCGCGAGGGCAATCGAACCAGCGAGGACGCCAAATACAACCGCGTGGATCTCTTGGCCAAGACCGCGGACGACGAGCGGATCATCATAGAGGTGCAGTATCTCTCGGAGATGGACTACTGGCGGCGCCTGGCCTACGGCACGGCCAAGACCATCGTGGAGAACCTGGGGGTGGGCGAGCCCTACGCCAATGTGAAAAAGGTCTATTCGGTGAATCTCCTCTATTTCAACGCCGTGGAAGACGGTGACGACTACGTCTACCATGGCAAGACCGAGTTCACGGGTTTGCATACCCACAATGCCGCGACGCTGAAAAGGTCCCTGACGGGAGATGAGATCCGGGTCGGTGAGAGTAATGTTTTTCCCGAGTACTTTCTCATTCTCCTGAAAACATCTTTTACCGATGTGGTCCGGGACGACCTGGACGAGTGGGTCTACGCCTTCAAGAACAACGAGGTCCCGGACGAATTCACCGCCCCCGGCATCGGCGCGCTCAAGGAAAAATTCGATTATCTCAAGCTGGACGAACGGGAACGGCGGGCGCTCGACAAACACCTGGATTATTTCCGGTCGGAGTGGGGTATGGTCGAGAGCGCCAAACGGGAAGTGGAGGATGCCAGACGGGAAGGGCGTGAGGAAGGACGCGAGGAAGGGCATCGGAAAGGACGCAAGGAAGGGCGCCAGGAAGGGCGCCAGGAAGGGCGCCAGGAAGGGATAGTCGAGGGGATGGAACAGGGGGTAAAGCAAGGCATAGAACAGGGCATGGAACAGGGCGCCCATGAAAAATCCCGGGAGATCGCTCGGGCGCTGAAACAAAAGGGTTGGTCCCAGGCCGAAATCGCCGAGGTGACGGGAATATCCCTCTCCGAACCGGAAAATCTCTAGATATGGCGCCGGAAGACGTTGCACAAGAAGTCGATTCGATTCGATTTCCCACCTGCCGCTGGCGGTTCGCGGGAAATCACAATGGAGAATAAGGTATGACAAACGAAAAACTCGAAACACTCGCCCAGGGCCTCGATGGCGTCGTCACTGCCGAAGGGATAGCGCTTGGGGCGGAGATCGTAGAGGGCGAAGTGCCATTGTTGAAGGTGGTGGTCGAAGATCGGGAAGAGTTCCCCATCTACCTCACCGTGGATGAGGAGCAAATCCTGTGCACGACCTATTTGTGGAAAGAGCGCGAGATAACCCCCGAGATGCGTGTAGCGCTCATGGAGGACATGTTGATGATGAACCTGCCCATGCCGCTCTCTTCGTTCGGCAAGGTCGGCGATCAATATCTCATCTTCGGGGCCATGGCCGTTACGTCCCGCATAGAGGATGTACAGCACGAGGTCTGCGTTTTGAGTGACAATACCTTGAACGCCGTGGAGGCGATGGGGGAATATCTGGCGGGGGAATGATTGAAATGACGAATCGGGGATTCGTCACGGGTAGTTAATCGATGAGGACGACTCATGAGCATCTGGAAGAAACTATTCACAGCGGTGCGCGGTGCCGCTACCGAGGCCGGCGAGGCCGTTGTCGACAATCAGGCGCTGCGTATCCTGGACCAGGAAATGCGTGACGCCCGCACGCAGCTTGCCAAGGCCAAGGAAAATCTGACCGCTGTCATGGCCGAGGAGATGGCGGTAAAGCGCGCTGTCGGCGATCTGCGCGCCCGGATCGAGGAGCACGAGGGCTATGCCGCCGCCCTGGAAAAGGGAGATGAGGCCCTGGCCCTGGAGATCGCCAACAAGATCGCCGAATTGAGCAACGAACTCGAGGCCCAGGAACAACTGGCCGATGGCTACACGGGCAACATCACCGGGCTAAAGCGCACCATTGCCGATACCGAGCGCAATATCAAGGCCATGCAACGGGAGGTCTCGGTGGTTAAATCCACGGAGGCCGTGCAAAAGGCAAACGAGGCCATGGCCGCGAAATTCTCCGGCACGGACTCTTCCATGCTGCGGGCCACGGATTCCCTGGAGCGCATCAAGGCCAAGCAACAGAAGCGCACCGATCGGATGAAGGCCGCGGTGGAATTGCAAAAGGAGTCGTCCGGGGACGATCTGCAGGCCAAGTTGAAGGCCGCGGGGATCGTCAGTGGTAATGCCTCCGGCAATGCCGTGCTCGAACGCCTCAAGGCCAAAAAGCAGGGCGGGTAAGGCCTTACCACGGAACGATCATGCCCGCCCACGCTATCCCCAACGATCAAGGAGAATCGGAACATGGGGCGTTGCTGCGCCCAGCGCTTGCCACGGAAACGGTCCGGGATGCGCTGAAGACCATCCGTAGAGGTTTGCGGGCGCGATTTTTCGACGGCGCGGCGGCGCAGACCCTGATTCGGGAACACGCCGACCGGATCGATGGCCTGTTGTGCGAGATCTGGCGACAGTCCCCATTGGCCGGGACGCCACAGATCGCGTTGGTGGCGGTAGGGGGCTATGGGCGCAGTGAATTACATCCGGGATCGGATATCGACCTGCTGTTTCTACTTGATGAGGTGGCCGATGCCCTCGTCTACGCGCAGATTGGCGATCTTCTGACCTTTTTATGGGATATCGGCCTTCAGGTCGGCCACAGCACCCGTACCTTGCGCGAGTGCCAGGCCCAAGCCGCCGCCGACATCACCGTCCTCACGAACCTCATGGAGACGCGCTTTATCGCGGGATCGGCAGCGCTGTTCCATGGGCTTCGCGAGCAGGTCGGGCCAAACAACCTTTGGCCGGACCGGGTATTCTTCGAGGTCAAACGGGCCGAACAGCAAGCCAGGCACCGCAAATTCCACAATACGGCCAGTAACCTGGAGCCCAATGTCAAGGAAGGTCCGGGCGGAATGCGCGACATACACATGATCAGTTGGGTCACCAAGCGCCATTTCGGGGTCGGGACACTCCGGGAACTGGTCGAACACGGCTTTCTGACCGAGTCCGAATACCAGGCTCTCGTGGCCGGGCGGAATTTCCTGTGGGATGTCCGTTTTGCATTACACCTATTGGCGGGCCGGCGGGAAGACCGGCTTCTGTTCGACCATCAGCGGGCATTGGCCGAAGAATTCGGCTACAAGGATGCCGATCACAACCTGGCCGTCGAACAGTTCATGAAGCGCTATTACTGCACGATTCGGGAGCTTGCCCGGCTCAATGACATGCTCCTTGCGCTTTTCCGTGAGGCCATGCTGTATGCCGACGCTCCCGAGGCGGTTGTCCCCATCGGTCGGCGTTTTCAGGCGCGTAACGGACTCCTCGAGACCACCGACGACCGGGTCTTCAAACGCCATCCCTTCGCGCTGCTGGAGATGTTTCTGATCCTGCAGCAGCACCCGGAACTGTCCGGTGTGCGCGCCGCGACCATTCGTCTGATCCGGAATCATCGGTATCTCATCGATGACGAATTCCGCGCCGATATCCGGGCCCGCAGTCTGTTTATGGAGATCTTGAGACAGCCGAAAGGGATTACCCATGCCCTGCGTCACATGCACCACTACGGGGTTCTCGGAGCCTATCTGCCCGTGTTCGAGGCCATCGTCGGACAGATGCAATACGATCTGTTCCATGTCCATACGGTGGATGAACATACCTTGTTCGTGGTGGGGAATCTGCGCGCCTTTACACTGCTGGGACAAAACGATGAAAAATTCGCCCTTTGCGCCAGGGTCTTCGCGGAGATCCCGAAGCAGGAATTGCTCTATATCGCCGGTCTTTTCCACGATATCGCCAAGGGACGGGGGGGCGATCACGCCGAGCTTGGCGCCAGGGACGCGCTGGCGTTCTGCCGACAACACGATCTCAGTCAGTATGATGCCAAACTTGTGGCATGGCTCGTGGAGAATCATTTGTTGTTGTCCACGACGGTGCAGCGCAAGGACATCCACGACCCGGAAGTGGTCAATGAGTTTGCCGCCACGGTCGGGGATCAGCGCCACCTCGACTATCTCTATTTGCTGACGGTAGCCGACATTCTGGGCACGAACCCCAAGCTTTGGAACGACTGGAAGCATGCCCTTTTACGGGATCTGTACGCGGCTACCCTGCTGGCGTTGCGCCGGGGCTTGGAAAACCCCATCGATCAGGCCGAGCGTATCGAAGAGAACAAGGAGGAGACCCGCCGATACCTGCAACAAGAAGGCTTATTGCGTGATGAAGGGAAAAAGGCCCGAATCGAGGCGCTGTGGAAGAGCGCCGGCATCGATTACTTCCTGCGCTACCGACCCGATGAGATCCTCTGGCACACCCGCGCCATCATCGATGAACGGAACCGGAACCTGCCCATCGTATTGGTTCGGAAAGGACACGCCGGCATCGATGTCTTTGTCTATACCCAGGACCGTGACCACCTCTTTCTGGCCTCCACCACCATCCTGGATCGTCTTGATCTGACCATCCATGACGCACGCATCATCGCCGCCAACAACGACATGACGTTCAATTCCTACGTGGTTCTGGAGGCATCCGGGCAGACCACCACCGGTGAGGATGCCAAAAACCGGGAACGGGAGATTCGCGACACCCTGGTCCGGCAGTTGCATCTGAAGGATATCTGTCCCGTTTCACGCCTGCCGAGACGGCAACTGCGACACTTTACCACCGATACCGTCGTCTCTTTCCACGCCGACAAGGCCAACCGGCGCACCATCATGGAGGTCAGCGCCAGTGACCGGCCGGGCCTCTTGTCGCGCATCGCCCAAATCCTGACCCAGTGCGAGGTCCGGTTGCACAAGGCCAAGATCGCCACGTTCGGGGAACGGGCCGAGGACATCTTTATGATTACCGACAAAGGCAACCGGCCCCTCGACCCGCCTGCGCAGGCATGTTTGCGGGCCAAGATCGTTGCGGCGGTATAGTCATTCTACTTATTCCATCGCGGACTGCCGGTTGGCCCTATTGAAAGACGGCGGTGATGCAGAGATTACGCACGATGAACACGGATCTCCAATTCGATGATGAGCAGGGAAGACGTTTGGATGCGTTGTACCGGACGAAGGACGCCGTCGAGAGACGCAGGATAGTCCTGGATGCCCTTGGACTCGGGACCGGCGAGCGGGTACTCGACATCGGTACAGGTCCCGGATTCCTGGCCGCCGAGATGGCGGAATGTGTCGGCCCAAGCGGGCAGGTCTGCGGCATCGATCTCAGCGAGCCCATGCTCGAAATAGCCCGTCGACGTTGTGAAGGCAAGCCTTGGGTGCGTTTCGGGATGGGAGACGCGCTGGCCCTGCCGGTGGCCGATGCCGGGTTCGATGTGGCGGTATCGGTCCAGGTGCACGAATATGTTGTCGATACCATGAAGGCGCTCTCGGAAATGTATCGGGTGCTGAGACCGGGCGGGCGCGGGGCCATCGTATCCACCGACTGGGCGGCGATTGCCTGGCATTCATCGGACGAGGCGAGGATGAAACGGGTTCTGGATGCCTTTTCGAACCACTGCGCGTTTATCGCACTTCCCCGTACCCTGGCTTCAAGGCTTAGGGGAACGGGTTTTGTAGTGAAGGCGCAGCGAGTCATTCCCCAATTCAACTCCATCTATGACCCGGATAGCTATAGTTACCGATTGATTCCCATTATCGGATCGTTCGTATCGGGCCGATTCGGCGTAACGGCGGAAGAAGTGGACGAGTGGGGAAAAGACTTGCAACAGATGGGCCAACAGGGCGAATACTTTTTCAGTCTCAATGGTTATCTGCATCTTGCCATAAAACCGGAATGATGAAACATTAACAAACCATAATATTTTTATATTACAATAGGGGAACCCATTCCAATATCCAATCATAGGAACATAAAAATATGGCTAAGAAGCAAAACAAGCAAGACAAAAGAATCTATTATTTCGGTAAAACCAAGAGCGACGGCACCAAGGAGATGAAAAAACTCCTGGGTGGCAAGGGTGCCAATCTTGCCGAGATGACCAGCATTGGCCTCCCCGTTCCGCCCGGTTTTACCATTACCACCGAGACCTGCGCCGACTATAACAAGGCCGGTGGAAAACTGCCCGAAGGGCTCATGGACGACGTGCACGAAAACATGAAGCTGATGGAGAAGGAAACCGGCAAAAGCTTCGGCTCCAACCACAATCCCCTCCTGGTATCGGTTCGCAGCGGGGCCGCCGTCAGCATGCCGGGCATGATGGACACCGTCCTCAATCTCGGCCTCAACGACGCCGCCCTGGAAGGCCTGATAGCCGCATCCGACAATCGCCGTTTCGCCCTGGATGCCTACCGCCGGCTCATCAACATGTTCGGCGATGTCGTGATGGGTGTCGACCATGAGCACTTCGAGGAAGAATTCGACAAAATCAAGACCAAATACGGCGTTTCCCTGGATACGGAACTGGGCGAGGACGGCCTTGTGGATCTGATCCACGCCTACAAGGACGTCTACAAGGCCCACACCGGCGAAGAATTCCCTCAGGATCCCTTCGAGCAACTGGAAAAGGCCATCGAAGCGGTCTTCAAGAGCTGGAACATCCCGCGCGCTGTCGAATACCGGCGCATCAATGAGATCACCGGGCTCCTCGGCACCGCCGTCAATGTTCAGACCATGGTTTTCGGCAACATGGGCGAAGACTCCGGCACCGGGGTCGCCTTCACCCGCAATCCCTCCACCGGCGAAAACAAATTCTATGGCGAATTTCTCGTCAACGCCCAGGGCGAAGACGTGGTCGCCGGCATCCGAACCCCGCAACCCGTCGCCGAGATGAGCGACTGGCGCAAGGACATCTACGATCAACTCATCGAAGTCAAAAACACCCTGGAAAAACACTACAAGGAGATGGAAGACTTCGAATTCACCATCGAAACCGGCACCCTGTACATGTTGCAGACCCGTACCGGCAAGCGCACGGGGCAAGCGGCCGTCAAGATCGCCGTCGACATGGTCGAAGAGGGACTCATCGGCAAAAAGGTCGGTACCACGCGCGTCCCGCCCAACGATCTCAACCAGCTCCTGCTCCCCACCTTCGACCCCAAGGCCCAACGGGATGTGCTCACCACCGGGCTCCCGGCCTCCCCAGGGGCCGCCTGCGGTAAGCTCGCTTTCACCGCCGACGAGGCCGTCCGGCGCTCCGAAAATGGCGAATCCGTATTGTTGGTCCGTAAAGAGACCAGCCCGGAAGACATCAGCGGCATGCACATGGCCGCCGGCATCCTCACCTCCACCGGGGGCATGACCAGTCACGCCGCCGTGGTAGCGCGGGGCTGGGGCAAGTGTTGCGTCGCCGGGGCCGGCGAGATCATCATCGACGAGAAAGGGGCTAGGATCACCGTGGGCAGTCGCACCTTCACCCAGGATGACACGTTGAGCATCGACGGTTCCTCCGGCGAAGTCATGGCCGGCGAGATCCCCCGCCTGGAACCCCAGCTCTCCGGCGACTTCGCCACCCTCATGGAATGGGCCGACAAATACCGCCGGCTCAAGGTCCGCGCCAACGCCGACACCCCCGAGGATGCCACACGCGCCCGCAACTTCGGCGCCGAGGGCATCGGCCTGTGCCGCACCGAGCACATGTTCTTCGAGGGCGACCGCATCACCGCCATGCGGGAGATGATCCTCGCCGAGAGTCAGGACGCGCGCCGAGCGGCCCTCGCCAAGCTCCTGCCCTACCAGCGGGACGATTTCGAGGGTATCTTCACCGCCATGAAAGACCTCCCGGTCACCGTCCGGCTGCTGGACCCCCCCCTGCACGAGTTCCTGCCCCAGGACGAAAAGGCCCAACAGGAACTGGCCTCCGCCATCGGGATCGAAGCCGACTATGTCGCCCAGCGGGTCGAACAACTCCATGAACTCAACCCCATGCTCGGTCACCGGGGTTGCCGCCTGTCGGTCACCTATCCCGAGATCCTGGAGATGCAGGTCCGGGCCATCACCGAAGCGGCCATCGACTGCAAGGAAAAGGGCATCGGGGCCATGCCGGAGATCATGATCCCGCTGGTGGGGATGGCCAAGGAGCTGGGCATGCTTCGTGAGCAGGCCACGGAAGTCATCGAAAGAACCAAAAAGGAAAAGAACTTCACCGGCGACCTACCCATACCCGTCGGCACCATGATCGAGATCCCGCGCGCGGCATTGACCGCCGACCAAGTGGCCCAACACGCCGACTTCTTCAGCTTCGGCACCAACGATCTCACCCAGATGACCTTCGGCTTCAGCCGGGATGACATCGGCACCTTCCTGCCCGAATATCTCCGGCTCGAGATCTTCGAGCGCGACCCCTTCCAGGGACTGGACGCCAGTGGCGTCGGTCAGTTGGTGGAGATGGGCGTCGACAAAGGCCGCGCCGCCAAAAAGGACCTCAAGGTCGGTATCTGCGGGGAACACGGCGGCGACCCGGCCTCCATCGCCTTCTGTGACCGGGCCGGTCTCGACTACGTCTCTTGCTCGCCGTTCCGGGTCTCCGTGGCACGCCTTGCGGCGGCGCAGTCGGCCCTGGGAAAATAGACACTGGAGAATAGACCTTGAAAAAATAAATTACCCTCCGAACGCGCAGCGTTCGGATAACGATTTGGCTCTTATTGGATTCCGGGTTGATAGTCAGCAGAAGGCTAATACCCTGTATAG
>CAZQHJ010000098.1:0-8905 GCA_964593225.1 uncultured Thiotrichales bacterium | reverse complement strand
TCCTTCGATTATGATCCTATGAGAAATCAATGGATTGTTGCCGGTTTTAATACAGCAAACTTACGACTTGGGGCACTAGTGGTCTATCAATCTAATAACTTTGGCCGGGAAACCACGTTCTTGAGAAATCGCAGTGAAAATAGGATCACCAACGCCAAAATCCGCATCTCCCTGAATGACAGCTGCAAACGTTTGATCGTCATTTCCGGTAAATTTCAGAGATACTTTTAAGCCTTCTGCTGCAAAAAAATCCTTCTCAATGGCCACATATAGCGGCAGATAAATCAGATATTTTTCCTGCCCCCATTGTGCGATGGTAATCTCTTTAAGAGACTTTTCCTTGTTGTGCCTTATCACAACCTCCACTGGATAGTATGGTGATAGAAACTACCGCCATCATCAACCAAGAGAAGAACATTTTCTTATTGATAGTGAACTTCATTCTCATCTCCTATAGGACTTACGCATTAACAGATGTCGTAGAATATGCTCATTGAAAAAGATATTCGACAATTGGGAGCTGCGTACCATGGTACGCGAAATAAGTCGCCCTTCGACAGCCAATTGCACATTGCCGATGTATATGGGGTATTTATTGGGGGCTTATATATTTAACTCCGGTGATTAACGTATCAGTCTGATTTATAAATTGATACGCTTTGTTCGCGCTAAAAACATGATTCTCAATCAATGATATACGTGCATGCATCGGAGTTAAATATATAAGCCCCCAATTTTACGCCACTATCAATGCGTAAAAGTCCTAACAAAGTAGAATTAAGGCTCATAGCCGGAAGTGATGGGGTAGCGCCGTTCCCGCCCAAAGGCCCGCTGGGTGATGCGAACGCCCGGGGCCGCCTGCCGGCGCTTGTATTCGTTGCGCAGGACCAGTCCGCCGACCTTTTCTACCGTTTGCGGGTCGAAACCCGCCTCGACGATCGCCCCCGCCGATTGGTCGCGTTCTACATAGCGTTCGAGTATCGCGTCGAGAATGGGATAGGGCGGCAGGGAATCTTCGTCTCTCTGGTCCGGGGCCAGTTCCGCGGAGGGCGCCCTTGTCAATACTCGTTGGGGGATGATGTCCGATGGGGCGTCATTCTCTTGGCTGCCGCGCCCCTGTTTGTTACGCCCCTGCTTATTACGCCACTCGGCCAAATGGTATACCTGTTCCTTGGACAGGTCTTTCAACGGCGCGAATCCCCCGGCCATGTCGCCATACAGGGTGGCGTACCCCACGGCCACTTCGCTTTTGTTTCCGGTGGTCAGGACCATTTTGCCGGTCTTGTTGGAGATGGCCATGAGCAAGACGCCCCGGCAACGGGCCTGGATGTTTTGTTCCGTCACATCCGCCGCGCCCGCCGACACACCGGCAAATACCTGGGAGAGGCTATCCACAAAGGCGGAGAAAACCGGCTCGATGGGGACGATGTGGTAGGCAACGCCGAGATTCCGGGCCTCGGTGGCGGCGTCTTCGATACTCATGGGGGCGGTGTAGCGGGATGGCATCAGGACCGCCTCGACGCCATCGGCCCCCAAGGCATCCACGCCGATGGCCAGGGTCAGCGCCGAATCGATTCCCCCGGAGAGGCCGACGATGGCCCCTCGGAAGTGGTTTTTCTCCACGTAATCCCGCACCCCCGTGACCAGCGCCCGATAGATGCTCTCCTCCCGGGTCGGTAACGGGGAAATCGCGGCGGGCCGCGGACAAACCACCGGTCGGGCATCGAATTCCGCCACGAAAAGCCCGGCTTCGAAGTCGGGGGCCCGAAATGCCACCTCGCCATGGGCATCCACCACCAGGGAATGACCGTCGAACACCAATTCATCCTGTCCCCCCACCAGGTTCACATATACGATGGGCATGCCCCCTTCCCGGGCCCGCTGCGCGAGTAGGGCCTCGCGCTGATGGATTTTACCCGCGTGATAAGGGGAGGCATTGATGTTGAACATCAACCGCGCACCCGAATCGGCGGCGCGGCGCATGGGTTCGGGAGACCAAATGTCTTCGCAGATGGTCAAGGCCACGGGAATCCCCTCGACCTGGACCAGTACCGATTCATATCCGGGGGTGAAGTAGCGTTTTTCGTCGAATACCCCATAGTTGGGGAGTTGCTGTTTGTCATAACGGGCCAATACGGCGCCGTCTCGCAGATACGCGCAGGCGTTATGGATCGTGTTGCTATTTTGATCGGAGCGGCGGGGATAGCCAATGACGACATCGATATTCTTAGCGACACCCCGCGTGGCCTGGGCAATGTCCCGAAGCGCCCCATCGACCCGCGGATACAGATCGGGACGAAGCAAGAGGTCTTCCGGCGGATAGCCGGTCAAGGTCAATTCGGGAAATATCACCACATGGGCCCCGAGGACATCGCGGGCCTTATGGATATTTTCGATGACCCGGCGGGCGTTGCCCGGAATATCGCCCACCATGAGATTCAATTGGGCGATGGCGATGCGGAGGGGAGACATTGGTTCGGATGGGGAGGCACGAAAGGGATCCGTAGGGTTTTTACTCACGCTCCGGGACCTCCGGGGCTTGTATTTTTTCAGGCGTTGAGCGGGTGTATTTCATCATCTTTTCCATGGGTTCCCCCGCCTCTTTCAGGTTTCGTTCTACTTCGTCGGATTGATCGGCCATTCGAGATCGGTGTTTGCGTGGGAGCGCCCTTTTACTGTGCCGCTCGCTATCGCCATCGCTATCGAAAGGGGTCGAAAAAGATCGAACGCGGTAGCGACGTGGCGCGTCGCAACGATTCCGCCACTCGCCTCGGAGCCCGGCAGTGTCAGGGTTTGAAATTTGTCACTCATAGTGGCTCCACATCCTGTATATCCTTATGATGTTCTCCTCCTCGAAGATCTCATAGACCAACCGGTGCTGCTGATTGATGCGGCGACTAATCAGCCCTTTCATATCGCCCTTCAAGTACTCATAGGCGGGAGGGTAAACCAAGGGATCGTTCCGAATGAGTCGAAGGAGCTTTTCCGTCTTTGGTTTTAACCCGCCATCGCGCAACCTCTTTGCGTCTCGCTGGGCCTGCGACAAAAAGAGCAACCGGTACATTACCAGTCCAACTTATCCAGGCTGACGCCCCTGTCATCAGGCTCGGCCCGAGCCGCCCGGATACTGTCCACCATCCCCGGAATCGAGCGTAGATATTCGTCGTCACTCATATACTCGGGCTGCTCGAGAATCTCCACCGCCTCCGGCGGGAAGTGCCGGAATTTCTCGTCGATGCTGTCTTCTATTCGCAAAGTAACCGTTTTCATTGGCATGGGCTCCCATAACCGGCATCTTATTACATTCTATTTTATAGGTTCGGAACCAACCGGACGCGCGGGGGCATTACAGCCCTTGATAATCGTCCGTTATTGCCCGCAGGCCGTGGGGTAGTTAAATACAACCTCGATCTCTATGGGTTCACGCCGGAGTACCTTCGACAAACAACGTTTCCGGCGCAATATCGATATCACCGGGCCATGTTACCGTACCGTAGTCAACCGATGCCAAAGCAAAAAAACCGGGGTTTTCCAGCTTTCGGAAAACGGGGTAATGGAGATAGGGCCGCATATCGAAATGCTTGCGTTCACCATTGGAAAAAGTAACCAAGAGTCTGTAATCGGAATGAGGCTCAACGGCTGTAACTTCAATCATTCTAAAGATCCTGGGAAAACCGGTGCGCGCATCAAAACCCACCCCCTGTCAGCCTTGGCGCGAAGCGCTAACATAGCTTCTACCGCAAAGGCTCGATCTTGAATATTGGCTCGCCCTTGACGGCCAATGCCCAATCGGCCATCAACTCTTCTTCATGGATCGTAACCCATGCCTGAACCAGTTTTAATTTTTTGCCAGGCAATTGGCCTTCCAGTAATTCCCCTTCCGGTAGAGAGACGACTGCATTCCCGCCTTGATACTCCACATGGATGTGCGGCAGGCTATGTTGCCGATTATCCGAAAACATCATTCGAATAATGATGCCGTAAAACATACAAATCGTTGGCATTTTCTTCCGCTCTTTAACTGGAGATGGGTTATTCTCCATTTTTGACTGACGTCAAGCATCAGCGGCTAACATTTTTCCAGCGTAACGTTCTGACCACTGATTTCGAGGGTCAACTCCGCATCGATGTCATCGGGCGCGGCTATAATAAAGACTTATTTCACTTGGGATACCGAACGAATGAGCGAACCGTAAGATCGATTCGCCGGTTGGATCATAATCGAAGAAAGTTGCCGTGCGCAGCACTACTCACTCAACGCCTCCACCCGAATCCGCGTCACCCTGCCGCTGATGCCATCCAGATTCTCGATCCCGGCAATGGCGTCAATCATTTGGCCCTCGGCAACGCGATGGGTCAACATGATAAGTGGCACATCCTTCGCATCGGCCAAGGGTTGTTTCTGGACCACGGCCTCAATACTGATCCCGCGCTCTCCCAGGATACGCGCCACGTCGGCCAGCACGCCGGGCCGATCGGCCGCTCGCATATGCAGATAATAGGCGGTACGGACCTCCGACATGGGCAGGATAGGGATGTCTTCGATGGCGTCCGGCTGAAACGCCAAATGGGGCACGCGGTTCTCGGGGGCCGCCGTCGACATACGGGTGATATCGATGAGGTCGGCCACCACCGCCGAGGCCGTCGGTTCGGCGCCGGCCCCCGCGCCGTAGTACAGGGTCAGCCCTACGGCGTTGCCTTTGACCAATATGGCGTTCATGACGCCATCGACACTGGCGATGAGCCGGGATTGCGGGATCAGGGTGGGATGGACTCGGAGCTCGACGCCCGCCTCGGTGCGCCGGGCAATCCCTAAGTGTTTGATTCGGTAACCGAGCTGTTCGGCATAGGCCACATCTTCCGGCGTGATGCCCGCGATACCTTCCGTGTAGACCTTATCGAACTGCAACGGCTTGCCGAAGGCGATGGCGGCCAGGATGGCGAGCTTGTGGGCGGCGTCGATGCCTTCCACGTCGAAGGTGGGATCGGCCTCGGCATATCCCAGCCTTTGGGCCTCGGCCAGGACATCGGCAAAGGTCCGACCCTTGTGCTGCATCTCGGTGAGGATGAAGTTGCCGGTGCCATTGATGATACCGGCGATCCATTCGATGCGATTGGCCCCGAGTCCCTCCCGAAGCGCCTTGATGATGGGGATGCCGCCACCGACCGCGGCCTCGAAGGCCACCATGACGCCATTTTCCCGAGCCGCCTGGAAGATCTCGTTGCCGTGTTTGGCGATCAGTGCCTTGTTCGCCGTCACGATGTGCTTTCCATGGGCGATGGCCGTCAGGATGAGGGATCTCGCCGGCTCTATCCCCCCGAACAATTCCACCAGAACATGGATATCGGGATGGGTCACCACCGCTTCGGGTTCCGCCGCCAGGGTGATCCCTTCCAAAGAACCGACGGCATCGGCATCAAACTCGCGGGCGCAGATCGCCACCACGCGGATCGGACGCCCCGCTCGGCGTGTGACCTCTTGGTCGTTTCCGGTCAGAACGCGCAGGGTGCCGCCCCCCACCGTTCCAAGACCCAGCAATCCAATTCGGATGGGTTTCATGACATTCTTGATACCTTAGTCTTTTAATGACAGAGTCTTGAACGAAATGACGAAGAAATTTTCATGAACCTTTTTGGTTCCCGCTTTGTCGGGTTGGGTTAAGAGATTGCGCTGACCCTTGATGGCGTTACATGCCAAAATACCCTCAACGCTGATTTTTCCGGTAGCCCAAAATAGGGCCGTTGCTAAGAGCGTGTCTAAAAATTCCCGGTCGTCACGAGGCGGCGGCCCGATTGCGGTCCGCAAGGCGCACAAGGCGCGAAATCGGGGCGTGTAGCTGCCCTACATAACCCGATTTCGCGCCCTGTGCAACACAGCGGCCCACAATTCGGGAGCCGTCGCAGTAGACCGGGGATTTTTCAGACACGCTCTAAAGTATACCCCCAAAAGAATTGTCTACGTTAAACCGCTCGCCTGCAAAGGCAGGGTAACCGGACGATAAAGGCATCGCGAACGGACAGTCAAGAGGAAACATCCGAGAGGTGAAAAAGTAAAAGTCATGATTCCCCACGAGAAAACAACGACAGGCTCAAGCCCACCGGGCACCGAAGACTGGCCCGAGACGGATCGGAGATACGTCTGGCACCCTTACAGCGCCATGGGCGCGGATTTGCCCATATTCCCGGTCCAATCGGCCCGGGGCGTTCGGATTACCCTGGCCGATGGCCGGGAACTGGTGGATGGGATGGCCTCCTGGTGGTGCGCCATCCACGGCTATAACCACCCGGCGCTCAACCGGGCGGTGACGGCGCAGCTTGGGGATATGGCCCATGTGATGTTCGGGGGACTCACCCACCGTCCCGCCGTGGCCTTGGCCGAACGCCTGGTCTCGTTGACGCCGGCGCCCTTGGAGTCGGTCTTTTTTGCCGATTCGGGTTCCGTGGCGGTGGAGGTGGCCATGAAGATGGCCATCCAGTACTGGGCGGCCAAGGGGATTCCCGGCAAGACGCGCTTCGTAACCCTGCGGGGCGGTTATCACGGGGACACGCTGCACGCCATGTCGGTCTGCGATCCGGTCACCGGTATGCATACCCTGTTCGGCGATGTCATCCGGCAACAATACTTCGTGGACCGGCCCACCTGCGCCTTCGGGGCCACCTGTTCCCCGCGCGTCAGGGAACCACTATCCCGGGTGCTGGCCGAGCACGCGGACCATATCGCGGCGGTGATCCTGGAGCCTATCGTTCAGGGGGCCGGCGGCATGCGGTTTTATTCCGCCGATTATTTGCGGCATGCGCGGGCGGAGTGCGACCGGCATGGGGTGCTGTTGATCGCGGACGAGATCGCCACCGGTTTCGGGCGGACCGGCAAATTGTTTGCCTGCGAACATGCCCATATCAGCCCGGATATCCTGTGCCTCGGCAAGGCGTTGACCGGTGGTTACATGACCCTGGCCGCCACCCTGACGACGGTCGAGGTCAGCGGCGCCATCTCCCGGGGCGAGCCGGGCCTCTTCATGCACGGCCCCACCTTCATGGCCAACCCCCTGGCCTGCGCCGTTGGTTTGGCCAGCGTGGAATTATTGCTCGATACCCCCTGGCGTGATCGGGTGCGCGCCATCGAGACCGGCCTGCTTCTGGGACTGGAACCTTGCCGGCGCTTCCCCCACGTTGCCGATGTGCGGGTCCTCGGCGCCATCGGGGTAGTGGAACTGACGGAACCGGTGGATATGAAAGTCGTCCAACCGCGCTTCGTGGAACAGGGGGTGTGGGTGCGCCCGTTCGGTCGACTGGTCTACCTGATGCCGGCGTTCATCATCGAACCCGCGGACCTTGCCACCCTGACGGGGGCCGTGGTTCGGGTCGTTTCGTCACTGGGCGAGACGGGAGGCTGAGAGGCCTTTCAGCCTGGGTCATCCTGGGGTTTCATTCTCCGCCACCCGTTGCCCTTCGGCGAAATCCAGCGTCCCTTCGTAGATGGCCCGTCCCGTGATGGCGCCCATGATCCCTTCCCCGGCGACCCGGCACAGCGCCCGAACGTCATCGAGGGTATGGATGCCGCCCGCCGCGATGACCGGTAGAGTCACCGCGCGGGCCACCGCGACGACGGCATCCGTATGGATACCCGTCATCATGCCGTCCCGAGCGATATCCGTGTACACGATGGCCTCGACCCCCACCTGCTCGAACTGCTTTGCGATGTCCATGACACCGTGGCCGGAGAGCTTCGACCAGCCATCCAACGCCAACTGACCATCCCTTGCATCCAGGCCGACGATAACATGACCCGGAAATTCGGCGCAGAGATCGGCAACGAATCGGGGCGCGGTCACGGCGCGGGTCCCGATGATGACGTAGCTTACCCCGGCATCAAGATAGTTCCCCACGGTGGCCTCGTCCCGGATCCCCCCACCCACCTGGATCGGCAGATCGGGCCAGGCCCGGGCAATGTCACGAATGGTGTCCGCATTCCTGGGTTTGCCGGCAAATGCACCATCAAGATCGACGATATGCAATCGTTTAGCGCCGGCCTCGACCCACCTGGCCGCGACCGCCAGGGGATCGTCCGAAAATATGGTCTCGTCGTCCATGCGTCCCTGGCGCAAGCGGACGCATTTTCCTTCTTTAAGGTCGATGGCGGGGATGAGTAGCATGGGGGGTTCTGCTCCGCATTAGTTTGTTTATTTCCCGCTCAGCTTCTTGCCGAGCGGTAGAAAAGCGCCCTATGCCCCCACCGCTGGGGACGGGCGGCAGGTCGATCTTACCGATAACCGGGGCGTCCGTGTAGCCCTCGCCCCGCATCCTCCCGTCGAAATCCCGGTTCGGTCCGGCCGGCAAGGCCCGGACCGGGATTTCCGCAAACACCGATGCACGGACAAAGCTTCTTCCACCGACAACCAATCCACGCCCCCGGAGCGCCTCCGGTCTTATCCGACAGTACTTTCCCAAGGGGTACGATTTCACCTCTATTACCCACCAAGACTTTCAGACCGTTATGGATAAACTCAATAACCGTTCTGGAAAGTGCCTTGGCATGAATACACCTAATGAAGTATTTTTCAATATTAATCCGATTGTTGCTCTTGGGAGTTGAATCCAGGTTTCCGCTACCGCAGCAAAAATAAAACTTTCTGAAGACCCAAATTTTCCGACAAGCGACCAATGAACACCCCAAACCGCGACCCTCGAAACCTTTCCATCAACCTTGATACCCGCGCCATGCTCGCTCGGGCGTCGGAAGAGAACATCGAAACCGTCTGGGACCGATTGGCCGCCCAGCAGCCCCAGTGCGGCTATTGTTCCCTGGGGCTCAGCTACCACAACTGTTCCATGGGACCATGCCGTATCGATCCCTTGTATGATGAATCTCAGTATTTCTAATTTAAAAATGATCCGGAAGTAGGGA
>CAZQHJ010000097.1:0-9000 GCA_964593225.1 uncultured Thiotrichales bacterium | reverse complement strand
GAACGTAAATCGCGTCTATCACTCATCTCCAAGCTGAAAACAAAGGGAGCCGATGTAAGTCGAAGAGGCAGTCCTGGCTCTGCTCGAACCCCTGACCGAACAAGTACATACTATCACTTCCGATAATGGCAAAGAGTTTGCTCGTCACGAAGGCATCGCCAAAACCTTGAACGCGGACTTCTACTTCGCTCACCCCCATGCCTCATGGGAGCGAGGGCTCAATGAGAACACCAATGGCCTTATTCGCCAGTACTTTCCCAAGGGCTCCGATTTCACCAAAATCACACTCGTGGAAACTCGGAGCGTCATGGATAAGCTAAACAACCGACCAAGAAAATGCCTTGGCATGGATACCCCTAATCAGCTATTTTTCAACATCGATCCGACTGTTGCACTTGCGACTTGAATTCGCGATTTGTTTATTTCCCGCTCAGCTTCGCAAATGAGTTCGGTTTTGCAAGATACCAGTTTTGCTTTACCGATACGGAATCATGACTCAAAGGTTTGATGCGAAGCTTCGCTAAGGTTAATTTTGTCGTTCAAGGCCTCCAGGGCCGCATGCTTGGTGGCTGTGGCCTGCTCGGCGGCGGAATAGGCGGCGGTGACGGCGTCCCTAGCGGACACATAGGCGGCCAGCGCATCATCCAGATCCAGGGGATTGACCGGCGGGGCCGGGTAGATGTTGCTGTTGTTCTTGAGGCCAGTGGACATTTCCTGGGCAAGGATCAAGACCTTACCTTCTTCTGTGGGATAGGTCGCCATCTTCGTTCAAAACTCCATGGTTATCGTGATGCGGAATGAACCATTAGTCCGGTTCCAAGGCGCCTTGCATGGGAACCGGAATGAGGTATTCCGGATCCGGAACGTGGCATTCGGGATCGCTAATGAAACGCTCCCGATCGGGAACGGGACATTCGGGACCGCCAGTGAGACGCTCCCGATCGGGAACGGGGCATTCCCGATCCCGAATGCCTCGTTCCAGGCAGCTCGACGGGCGTCCTCCGCAGCCGTTGCATTCTCCCCGTTTCGGGTCCGCCTGACCGGAGAAAAGGGGCGCTCGGCGTGGAATAGGCAGAATACGTTAGCGGAGGGGCGTATGGAAGGCAAGGTTTTTTGGCCTGTGTGGGTGCTAATCCCAATGTGTGACTTTTGCGTGGTCCGCCGGGAGGGCGAGGCGCCCGCCGAGCCGAAAATGGTTGGCTGTCTCTCAGGCGGGATGCGGCTCGGCAGGCGCCTCGCCCTCCCGGCGAATCCGGCGAAAAATCGCATTTTCGAAAAATCGCACTTTGGTTCACAGCCCGTGCAGCGCGGCCATATCATTCCGAGGGGTGGAATCCTTCCCATACCAACCGCTCCAACCGGATACACACCACCACGTGGGTACGGAGCCTCAGCTTTTCGCCATAGATCCCCTCCAAGGTTTTCCGACAGCGGGCCAACCGCGCCCCGGCGATATCCAGTTGTTCGGCCACGGGGGGGAAAGTTGGCGCAGTTCCTCCCGGCTGATGGCCCGCGCGGTGTCGCTTTGCGCCCCCAGGGCCTTCCAGGGGAGGTACTTGAATTCCAGTAGGTGGTCGAGGAGTTTGTATTTGCGCGTGTCCGGGCGGAGGATGAGGCTAAGAGCGTGTCTAAAAAATCCCCGGTCTACTGCGGCGGCCCCCGGATTGGGCCTGGCGGTGTTGCGAAAGGCCAAAAATCGCGTCATGTAGCTCGCTACACTCCCCGATTTTTTGACCTTCCCCGCCTTGCCGGACCGCAATCGGGCTACCGCCTCGCGACGACCGGGAATTTTTAGACACGCTCTGAGATCGGCATACCCCCGGTGGATGGCGGTTTCGGAGTCCATGATTGTAGAAGGTGTCGTTGAACAGGAGGGTCAGAAAGGCGTTCTTGACGGTGAGCCCGTTGCTCGAACGGAGATCCCGATTGTCGAAGACCTTGAAAAACTGCTGATCAATGAAGTCGCACAGGGGCGCGAGATCGGCGTAGGCGTAGATAGTGATCCGCCGCCGACCGCCGCTGTTCCCGATACTCGTACTCCGACAGGAAGGCGTCCTGCAATCCTTCGGCATAGAGGCCGCGCACCACAAATTGGGAATGACAAGACGCAATTTGCCTCGTTCATTGCGCCCGGCCAGGGTCAGCACACCCAGATGTAGAGCAGCGAGGCGAGGAAGGTCTCGTCCACTGTATCGCCCTTGGGAACATTCAGCATGTCCTCGACACCGAAGCGGTCGGCCAGTTGGTCGATGAGGATATTCCCCTCCGGGTTGGTCTCGGTATTCCGGGCGGTCCGAAAGGGTCTTTATGGTGTTATATCCGCTGCCGATGTCGCTCATGACTACCGGCGAGACGCTGGTCATGAATACCCGGGCCAGCCCCTGGCCGCAGGCGAGGCTTTTGATGGCCTTGAAGAGACTCTTGAGCACCCCTTCGCCACCCACCAGGGCCTCGTTGGCGTAAGTTGTCGTATTCGTCGATGAAGAGGTAGAGCTTGTGGTCGGTGCGATCCACGTAGAGGTAGTTCTCTTCTCGAATCTTTTGGAAGTCGGCGACGCCGTAGGGAAATTTCATGGTGGTGTATGGCGATTCGTGAACGCGTCCGTGCTGCGCGCCGTGGCTTTCTTCGACGATATTTTCGTAAGAATCGGTGGATTGTTGTCCGTGGTCGAAGGCGGTATTCAGGGCGTGGAGCACTCGGGATTTATCCGGGAGAGGAGATGCCGCGTAAGACGCCGTTCCACCTCCGCCATGGTCCAGGAGAAGCCAAGGTCGTGGAGCTGCGTGACGTGGAGTCCGGGATAGCCGCAGGGATTGATTCCGGCGAAGGGTTTCAGGTCCATTTTCACATTCAGGGATAGCCCGTGATAGCAACATCCTTTGCGTATTCGCAGGCCCAGGGCCGCGAGTTTCCGCCCTGCCACGTAGACGCCGGGGGCCGCTTTTTTCCCGCTGGCCGCAATACCGGCCTCCGCGACCAGGGCGATCACGGATTGTTCCAGGGCTTCCACCAGTCGACGCACCCCGATCCGTCGTCGATTGAGATCGAGCAGGACATAGGCGACCAGTTGGCCCGGGCCGTGGTAAGTGACCTGCCCGCCACGATCGGTGCGCACGATGGGGATATCCCCCGAATTCAGGATGTGTTCGGAACGGCCGGCCTGGCCCAGGGTAAAAACGGGCGGGTGTTCCAATAGCCAGATTTCATCGGCTGTAGCCGGTTCACGGGCATCGGTGAATGTCCGCATGGCCCGCCAAGTGGGTTCGTATTCCACCAGGCCGAGATGGCGAATCGTCAAAAACCGAATCTTTATTATGTCCGGGTCGGGAAATTACTCGAACTCGGCATGCTCTCTGGCCTGGAGTATCAAATCGGCAATGTGCGCCGGGGCCAGATGATCGGAATTGATAATCAGGTCGAAATGGACCGGGGCGCTCTCATTGTCGCATTTGAATAATTCTTTTATGTAGTCGCAGCGCGCCTTGTCCGTTTCTTGTATTTTCAGTGACGCCTCCTTGCGCGTAATATCCTCTTGCGCGGCCAGCCGATCGACGCATGTCTGAAACGTTCCGACAATGTGTACGCGTAATACCGACGATAGGTCCGCTAGGATAAAATTGGCACCGCGTCCGAAGATCACGCCACCTCGACAGGCAATACCCCGGAGTACGTTAGTGAGGTTTCGGAGGTAGTTTTCCTCGGAGATGTTTTCGCCGGTCAGGAAGGAATAGAGCCAGGCCCCCTTGAACCCGTCGAGCCGCTCGTCCAGGCGTTCGAGAACGCTTTTATCCAGATGGGCCTCCCGGGCGAGCAATGCCACGATTTCTTTGTCATAAAGGTCTATCCCAAGACGCTTGGCCAGTATTTCAGCCACTTCCTTGCCACCCGTGCCGGTTCCGGCCGATAACGTGATCACGTTACGTGCTTTTTCTTCCCCCGGATGGTGTCCTGGTTCTGTTCTTTGGGCGGATTCCGCCAGGGAGGAGATGGAATGTATGGTGTTATGTGTGTGCATTATCAGAGTTTTCTACTTTTGGAATCAGGTCTTACTAAGAAAACCGTAACTAAAGCGGGATCGTCAGCGTTCCATTCGACCGTAACATATCATACCGCTTTACTTTCGGCACTCTTAGAGCGTGTCTAAAAATTCCCGGTCGTCGCGAGGCGGCGACCCGATTGCAGCTCGCAAGGCGCACAAGGCGCAAAATCGGGGGGCATCGCAGCAGACCGGGGATTTTTTAGACACGCTCTTAGTATGAGGGATGATGGGCCACACTTTTCCGGCTCGATCCCTTGCGGGCGCGTTTTTTGGCGTCTTCCAGGGTTCTGAGCTGCGCCACTGCCTGGGCAAGTTCGTTTCGGGCCTTTGCATAATCGAAATCCGATTTCTCTTGTTGGAGCATGGACGCCTCTGCCTGACGCTTGATGGCAAGCACGGCCGCCTCGTCGATCGCATCGGCCCGCAGCGCCGTATCGGACAGAACCGTGACCACCGATGATTGAATCTCCATGAACCCGCCCGAGGTATAAATCAGCAGTTCTTCTTCGGAAATATCGATCCGTATTTCACCTGGTTTGAGTTGGGCCAGCAATGGACTATGCCCTGGCAATATCCCGACATCACCCATGACTGTCGGTACGATAATCATGTAAGCGGGCCCGGTAAATGTCACCCCTTCCGCGCTAACAATATCCACATGGATGGTTTTGTTCTTTCTCCCGTATTTGGGTTTTTTATCCATTTCGGGACTTCGCCTCTTGTTGCGAGAATTTTGAACAAAACGACCCAAGAATCATTGAAGATGATTATCATCGTTTCTCACTGACTGCCGGCGGCGGTTAGTGAGAAACGATGGTGGTGAGAGGTATTTGCCATGTCGGCGGCGATATTCGCCGCTTCCCGGAGAAGCACTTGGAAAACCAATGTTCTATCTTTCGGCTTCTCTCCTTGGCCGATATCGGTTTCTTTTTCCGGACCCAGGGCAAGCCGGAGTTGCTTCTCGCGCGCCTCGCGCGCCTTCTTACGGGATTTACGTTCCGCGCGCCGTTGGCTTTCCAATAGTGAAAGCCGAATTTTAGTACGGGCTTTCTCCCGGGCCGCGAGCTCTTCACGCAAGATGTCGAATACGGGATCGTGTATCACGCGTCGGTGGTGATTGGCGCGCACTGCGGCAAAAATTTTATCCGGGAGTGTGTAGGCAGGGAATTTTGTCGGCGACACGAAGGCCCAGGGTAAGGCATTTTCCAGGGCACGCTCGCCCTCTGCATCGGCATCCGTCACGCTGGGTAAAATAATATCGGGAACCACTCCCCGGTACTGTGTGCTTTCTCCGTTGACGCGAAAGAACTGGGCAATGGTGAGTTTGAACTGTCCCAAGCCGTTATGGGTATCGGATTTCGCTATATTGGATTTTGCCACGTCATCCAGATTGATCAGGTGTTGCACGGTTCCTTTTCCGTGAGTGGTCTCACCGACGATTAACCCTCGCCCATAATCTTGTATGGCACCGGCAAAGATCTCGGAGGCCGAGGCACTGCCTCGATCGACGAGAACGACCAGGGGACCTGACCAGGCCATGCCGGATTTTTTGTCACGTTTGACTATAAATTGGCCGTTGGATTTTTTGATCTGCACGACAGGACCTTCTTCCAAGAAAAGTCCCGTCAAACCGATGGCCTCTTCCAGCGACCCGCCACTGTTCCCGCGAAGGTCCAATACGAGCCCTCTCACGGCTCTTTTTTCCAAATCATCGATCAGTCGCCGGACGTCTCGAGTTGTGCTCCGTTTTCCATTGTCGCCATCGGCCGATGGCCTCACCTGGGCGTAAAACGTCGGTAACTCAATGACCCCGATGGGGAGATTGCCATTTTCGGAGGGCACCTTGATGACTGAACTCTTCGCGGCACGATCCGCCAAGTCTATCCGGTTGCGGACCAGGGTAATCTCTTCGGCATGTCCGTCCAGGCCGGTCTCTCCCGGCAAGGTTTTCAAGCGGATCACCGAACCCTTCGGGCCCCGAATGAGATTCACCACATCCTGTAGACGCCAGCCTACTACATCCACCATTTCACCATCCGAATTTTGGCCGACGCCGATAATAAAATCATCCGCATGGAGTTTGCCACTTTTGTCAGCAGGGCCACCGGCGATGATCTCTCGTATTACCGTATGCTCATTGTCGCTTTGAAGGACAGCTCCAATACCCTCCAACGACAGACTAAGATGAATAAACAGGTTCTCCGAGTTACGGGGCGACAGGTATGTTGTGTGCGGTCCGATAGACGCCCCATAGGCATTGAGGAAAAGCTGGCATATATCATCGGCGGTAAACTGGCTCACATGCCTTAGTGTCGTTTCATAGCGCTCGCGCAAGGTCTCTCGAATTGCGGTATCGTTCTTTTTGCCCTCCAATCGCAGTGCGAGAAAATCATTTTTTACGCGCTTTCGCCAGATTTCGTTGAGTTCGGAAACACTGGTCGCCCAGGGTTGCTCCGTACGATCGGGGACATAGTCTTCATCCACGGTAAAATTCAAAATTCCTTTGGCGGAATCCCCGTCGGCAAAATCTCCGTTGATGAAACGTACCGCTGTACGTACACGCTCCGCCACACGCCTTTTGTATCGTTGAAATATTTCGAAGGCCGGTGTTATGTCAGCATCGCGCAGTTTATCATCCAGTCGATTTCCGTACCGGGATGTAATGCGCCTTATCTCCTTGTCCAGGAAAAAACTTCGGTTTGGGTCCAGGTTCTGAAGATAGCGTTCCAGAATTGACGCGGATAAGGCGTCACCCAAGGGTATCTTTCGGTAATGGTGGTTGGTCGCCAACTCGACAACGAGTTCGGTTATCTTGGCGTGTCGAAGTTCCAGCGCGAGATCATCCGATTGCGGGACGGCCTTGACCGAAGGTACCGGAAAACAGACGGTCAGTATCAATAGAACCTGTAATAGAATGCGTATCACGCTATGATAGCCATATAATTTCGTCTATCGCTTCGCAGGGTAGAATTTAAGGTTATGGTTTCGACCGAAGGAAGAAATCCATATGAACGCAAGTGATCTCTTACGTACCCGGGCCTCGCTGACACCCAACCGTGAGGCCCTGTTAGAGCTTGCCACGGGACGACGTTTTACTTTTGCAACGTTGAACCTGCGCGCAAACCGATTGGCTGATTTTCTACTCAAACAGTTGGGTATTCAAGGGGGGGATAGAATTTCCATTCTGGCCCACAACAGCGTGGCCTATGTAGACCTCTTTTATGCAGCAGGCAAAACAGGGGCTATACTGGCGCCTTTCAATTGGCGGCTGGTGGGTCAGGAGTTGGCCTATATTGCCAGTGATTGCCAGCCACGGGCGCTTTTCGTCGGCCCGGAGTTTTTAGATATGGCAAGGGAGATCGCCAGTAGGATGCCCGGGTGCCAGTTGATCGGTCTGGAAGGCGCCGAGATCCCAGACGCCGTCTCTTATGAAGAGGCGCTGGATGGAGCGTCGGACAAGGAGCCCGCGCCTCTCGATCTATCCGGAGATGCCCCTTACTGCCTACTCTACACATCCGGCACCACCGGACGTCCCAAGGGCGCGATGATTTCCCACAATCAGGTCCTTTGGAACTGTATCAATACCGTGGCAAGCTGGGGTCTTACGGAGCACGATGTCTCACCGATCTTCGTGCCGCTCTTCCATGCCGGTGGTCTTTTTGCCTTCCTGACGCCCCTTCTCTACATCGGTGGGCGCATCGTCCTCGCGCGTTCCCTGGATGTAGAGGAATCCCTGCGAGTCATCGAACAGGAAGGTTGTACCGTTATCCTCGGCGTACCGACAATTTACCGGATGTGGCTCGATTCGCCGACCTTCCCACAGGCGGATTTTCGGCACGTTCGCTGGTTCGTCAGCGGTGGCGCGCCCTGTCCTCGGCCCCTTATCGACGCTTGGCGGGAGGCCAAAGGCATCGTTTTTCGTCAGGGGTACGGTTTGACCGAAGTAGGACCAAACTGTTTCACCATGACCGACGAGGAATCCGTCCTCAAGACCGGTTCGGTAGGGAAACCCCTTTTTCACAGCCGCATGCGGATTGTCGATGACAAGGACCGGGACGTCCCTGTCGGCGAGGTGGGTGAATTGGCCATATACGGACCCCATATCTGTTCCGGGTATTGGAATAACCCCGATGCCACGGAAAAGGCGATTCGGAATGGCTGGTTTTATACGGGAGATATGGCCTGGCAAGACAGCGATGAATTTTATTACATCGTCGGCCGCTTCAAGGACATGATCATCAGCGGTGGAGAAAATATCTACGCAATCGAGGTGGAAGCCGTTTTCCTGGAACACCCCGATGTCGCGGAAGCGGCGCTCATCGGCAAACCCGATGAAAAATTCGGCGAGGTCGGATTGATGGTCGTGGTTCCCCGCGCCGCTGCATCGCCCACTGAAGAGGATCTGCTACGGGCCTGCGAGGGAAAACTCGCGCGCTATAAGGTGCCAAAACACGTGGTGTTCACCGAGGCGCTTCCTTATTCCCCTTATGGAAAGGTCCAGAAGGCAACGTTGAGAAACGAATTCCTATCGATTCCATAAGCTTTTACCGCGAGCATCTCTTTATCCGAACAACCTCCAAGCAAAACGACTGGGGAAACTTCATCATTTGGCCGCCTCGGCTCCCGCATTATCCGACCGACGATAAGATGGGTGAGGAAATATCCCGCGCACAAACGCAATTCATAATCGCTCTTATTGGATTCCGGGTTGATGATTTGTAATCAGCTTAATATTATTTCCTAAACAATGGTGTTTAGGAGAATTCCGGATGAAAAACCTCTCAGGCAAGTCTCATAATATACTGAATATCAAAGGAATTATAGATGATGCCAGGTGTTTTTGCGCTGTCCGTGAGCTACGCTGGTGGCCGGAGCGTCAACGGTATCACTGTGGAAACTGTAATGGGTATTTCGATGACCTGACCGGTACGATTTTCCAGGGGCATCATAGAGCACTAAG
>CAZQHJ010000096.1:0-9006 GCA_964593225.1 uncultured Thiotrichales bacterium | reverse complement strand
TTAGGCTCTGTTGACATTTGGCGAGAATCCCTTATTTTTCAATTTGTTATACAAAAACGTCGATTTGCGAGAAATCATTGTATATCAATGGGTTGAACAAATCCTGAAATCAAATGTCAACAGAACCTAGGTTTTTATACACCGGAAGCGACTGAATCCGTCGTATAACTTCCCGAGCTCTTTTTCATATAACACACCACCGACATGGACACGAATCGCCTGAAAAAGGCACTTGAAATGCCGCCCATGGAACGCCACGCTACCGGCAACCGGGAAAGAGTCCCGACTTTCCAACATTAAAGAATAAACACCATCACCTGCCCCGCGCAGCGGGACCATATCGGTTTCCCGTACCGAAATCGATCCGGAACAAAATCAATGCCCAAACGCACCGACCTCCAATCCATCCTGGTCATCGGGGCCGGCCCCATCATCATCGGCCAGGCCTGTGAATTCGATTACTCCGGTGTCCAGGCCTGCAAGGCGCTCCGGGAAGAAGGATATCGCCTGATACTCATCAACTCCAACCCCGCCACCATCATGACCGACCCCGAGATGGCGGACGCCACCTACATCGAGCCGGTCCACTGGGAAACCGTCGCCCGGGTCATGGAAAAAGAACGCCCGGATGCCCTATTACCCACCATGGGGGGACAGACCGCCCTCAACTGCGCCTTGGATCTGGCCCGGGAGGGGGTACTGGATCGCCACAAAGTCGAGATGATCGGGGCCAGCCGCGAGGCCATCGACAAGGCCGAAGACAGAGCGCGGTTCCGGGAGGCCATGGGCCGGATCGGCCTCGAAACCCCCCGCTCCGGGCTTGCCCACGACCTTTCCGAGGCCCACGGCGTCCGGGCCGAGATCGGGTTCCCCATCATCATACGGCCCTCCTTTACCCTGGGGGGGACCGGCAGCGGCATCGCCTACAACCGGGAGGAGTTCGTCACCCTCTGCGAGGCGGGCCTGGACGCCTCGCCCACCAGTGAGGTCCTGCTGGAGGAATCGGTGCTGGGCTGGAAGGAATTCGAGATGGAGGTGGTCCGGGACCACAGGGACAACTGCATCATCGTCTGTTCCATCGAGAACCTGGACCCCATGGGGGTCCACACCGGGGATTCCATTACGGTAGCCCCGGCTCAGACGCTGACGGACAAGGAATACCAGATCCTGCGCAACGCCTCCATTGCGGTGCTGCGCGAGATCGGCGTGGATACCGGCGGGTCCAACGTCCAGTTCGCCATAAACCCGAGAGATGGCCGACTGGTCATTATCGAAATGAATCCCCGGGTCTCCCGCTCCTCGGCCCTGGCCTCCAAGGCCACGGGTTTCCCCATCGCCCGTGTCGCGGCCAAGCTGGCGGTGGGGTTCACCCTGGATGAACTGGCCAACGAGATCACCGGCGGGGTGACGCCGGCCTCCTTCGAGCCCGCCATCGACTACGTGGTCACCAAGATCCCCCGCTTCAACTTCGAAAAATTCCCGGAAGCGGACCCCCACCTGACCACCCAAATGAAATCCGTCGGGGAGGCCATGGCCATCGGACGGACCTTTCAAGAATCGCTCCAAAAGGCCCTGCGCAGCCTGGAGACCGATCTCGATGGCCTGGACGAGATGACCTATCGGAACGACGAGCCCCCTACCGAGCGCATCCGTCGCGAGCTGCGCGCGCCGGGACCCGATCGGATATTGTATGTGGCGGACGCCCTGCGGCGTGGCCTTTCCCTGGACGAGATACACGGGATCTCCGCCATCGACCCGTGGTTCCTGTCCCAGATCGCCGAGATCGTCGCCGCCGAACGGGACCTGTTCGGCGCGCGGCTTGCCGATCTCCATGGGGAGACCCTGTTCTCTCTCAAACGCCGGGGATTTTCCGACTGCCGGCTGGCCGACCTGCTGGGGACGACGGAAACCCAGGTGCGCAACCGGCGCCATGCCCTGAACGTGCGACCGGTCTACAAGCGGGTCGACTCCTGCGCCGCCGAGTTCGCCTCGGTCACCGCGTATCTCTATTCCACCTATGAAGAAGAATGCGAGGCCGAGCCCACCGACCGACGCAAGATCATGGTGCTGGGCGGTGGTCCCAACCGGATCGGGCAGGGGATCGAATTCGACTATTGCTGCGTGCAGGCGGCGCTGGCCATGCGCGCCGATGGCTACGAAACCATCATGGTCAATTGCAACCCGGAAACGGTTTCCACCGATTACGACACCTCCGACCGGTTGTACTTCGAGCCGCTCACCCTGGAGGACGTGCTGGCCATCATCGATCTGGAAAAGCCCGAGGGCGTCATCGTTCAATTCGGCGGACAAACCCCATTGAAACTGGCCAGGGAGCTCGAAGCGACGGGCGCGCCCATCATCGGCACCAGTCCCGATGCCATCGATCTGGCCGAGGACCGGGAACGGTTCCAGAGGCTCATCGAAAAACTCGGGTTGCATCAGCCCGCCAACCGAACCGCGCGCACCCCGGAGAGCGCCCTGGTGCTTGCCGGGGAAATCGGCTATCCGTTGGTGGTGCGTCCCTCGTATGTCCTGGGGGGACGGGCCATGGAGATCGTCTACAGCGAGGCGGATCTGGCCCAATACATGCGCGCCGCCGTGGCGGTGTCCTTCGATTCGCCGGTGTTGCTGGACTATTTCCTGGACGACGCCATCGAGGTGGATGTGGACGCCGTGAGCGACGGCGGGGACCTGATCGTCGGCGGGATCATGGAACACATCGAACAGGCGGGCGTCCACTCCGGGGATTCGGCCTGCTCCCTGCCACCTTTTACCCTCGACGAGGGGATACGGGAACAACTCCGGGAACAGACCCGGCAACTGGCCCAAGGCCTCGGCGTCGTTGGCCTGATGAATATCCAGTTCGCCATCCAGGCCGATCGCATCTATGTACTGGAGGTCAACCCCAGGGCATCGCGCACGGTGCCCTTCGTCTCCAAGGCGACCGGTGTGCCCCTGGCCCGGGTGGCCGCGCGCTGCATGGTGGGACGTTCCCTATCCAGTCAGGGCATCATCGAACAACCGGCCCCGGGCTATTATTCCGTCAAGGAAGCCGTGCTCCCGTTCATGCGGTTTCCCGGCGTCGACCCGTTGCTCGGGCCCGAGATGAAGTCCACGGGCGAAGTCATGGGTGTGGGATGGACCTTCGGGGAGGCCTTTGCCAAGGCACAGCAGGGCGCGGGCCTGCGATTGCCATCCGGCGGTATTGCGTTGCTGAGCGTCCGCGATCCCGATAAAAAACTCGCCGTCGACGTGGCGCGGGAATTGGTCACACTGGGTTTCAGACTGGTCGCCACCCGAGGAACGGCACAGGCGTTAACCCGGGCCGGCATCGGCTGTCAGACCATCAACAAGGTCCTGGAAGGCCGTCCTCATATTGTCGATATGTTGAAAAATGACCAGATCAACCTCATCGTGAACACGACGGAGGGAAAACACGCCATTGCCGATTCCTTCACCATCCGGCGCATGGCGTTGCACCGTCAGGTGGCCTACACCACCACCATGGCCGGCGCGCAAGCTATAGTGTTGGCCATCGGTGAACAGACAAAATCCGGCATCAATCGATTACAAGACCTACATCAGAAAAGAGAGACAGTGCAATGAGCAGAGTACCTATGACTGTGCAAGGCGAGATCAAACTCCGGGAAGAACTGCAGGATCTCAAAAGGAATCAAAGACCCAGGATTATCCGCGAGATCGCGGAGGCCCGCGCCCATGGCGATCTCAGCGAGAATGCCGAATATCATGCCGCCCGGGAAGAGCAGAGTCTCACCGAGGCGCGGATTGCCCTATTGGAAGAGAAATTGTCCTGCGCACAGGTCATCGATACCGCGTCTCTGGACGCCGGTGGGAAAATCGTTTTCGGCGCGACGGTGGAACTGATGAATCTCGCCACGGACGAAGAGGTTACCTATCAAATCGTGGGGGAGATGGAAGCCGATATCAAGAATCGACTCATTTCCATTACTTCTCCCCTGGCGCGGGCCTTGATCGGTCGGAAAGAAGGTGATGTGGTCACCGTACAGGCACCAAGCGGCGAGGTAGAGTACGAGATCCTTGGGGTAAGCTATTGATGAGACGACAGCTCGTAAAACTGTAACGAACCTCGTCCCCGTCGCAACGCGGCAGGACGCAATTCGGGCGCCGCCGCGGTAGATGACGAATTCCCAAACAGCTTCTAAGGTTCCGCATTATGTTCAACACCCTCACCGGTGGATGAGACCTCGCGATAATGACGCTCGAACGCGGCTTCGAGCTTGTCGATAACCTCCGAGGCGGGCAGCCCGTGGAGCACGTGTTCCCCCATCAGGCCCGAGGTCTCGTTCAGCATGGTGGCCTTATCCAGCATGGGATAGGTCCTGGAAAGCCGGCGGATGGCGGCGACCACCGTTTCCTTGTCCGGTCTTGGTATGGGAAGCGGTTCGGAGGCGGGCGCGTTCTCCACGGCCACCTCGCCGCGGTTTGCCAAAAATTCGGCAAACGCCAAAAGCGTCTTCTTCTCGTCCTTCGGCAATGCGGAAAATACCCGGACCAATCGTTTCGTTTCCGGCGTCATAATATTCAAGCCTCCATGGTGTGAATGACGCATTCGAGCCGTTCCCGATTCGTCATTCCTGGTTTTTCTCACTCCCCCGCGACGGTCATTTTCCCGATGAGCACGGAACCGGTCCGTATGTTGCCGCGTTTTTCCACATCGTTCCCGATCGCCCGGATCCCGAGGAACATATCCTTCAGATTCCCGGCGATGGTAATCTCCTGGACCGGGAAACCGATCTCCCCGTTTTCCACCCAAAACCCCGCCGCGCCCCGGGAATAATCGCCGGTCACGATATTGACGCCGGAGCCCATCAGCTCCGTCACCAATAACCCGGACCCCATTTCCTCCAGCAGTTCGGACAGGCCCTTCTCGCCCGGTTCCACGGTCAGGTTATGGGCCCCCCCCGCGTTGCCCGTGGTCTCCATGCCGAGCTTTCGGGCCGAATAACTACCGAGCATATAGCCCTGCAGGATACCGTCCGTCACCACATCCCGGGGCTTCGTGGCCACCCCCTCGTTATCGAAGGGCGTGCTGCCCGGCCCCTTCAATAAATGGGGTTGCTCATGGATGCGGACGAAGGGCGGGAACACGCGCTTATCCAAGTGGTTCAGCAAAAAAGTGGACCGGCGATAGAGATTGCCGCCGCTGATGGCCGCCAGGAAATTCCCGAACAGACCCTTGGCGATCTCGGCCTGAAACACCACCGGTGTCGCGCAGGTCGCGATCCGGCGCGCGCCGAGCCGGGCCACCGTCCTTTCCCCCGCCGTCGCGCCCACCTGCCCGGCGTTTTCCAGATCCGCCGGGTCCCGCGCCGATGTGTACCAGCCGTCCCGCTGCATCCCGGACCCGGTTCCGGCGATCACCGAGCAACTGATGCCGTGCCCGGTCCCCGACTGAACGCCCAGAAAACCGTGGCTGTTCCCGTAGACATGGGTCCCCTCGTGCCAGTTGGCTGCGGCGCCCTCGGAATTCGTGATGCGAGCGTCGACCCCCCGGGCGGCGTCTTCCGATTCCAGGGCAATGGCGATGGCCGCCTCCGGTTCCAGCCCCCAGGGGTGGTAGAGGTCCAAATCCGGTATCTCGGTGGCCATCCGGTGGGGATCGGCCAGGCCCGAGTACTTGTCTTCCGAGGTATAACGGGCGATGCCTCGGGCCGCCTGCACGGTCTCCCGGATCGCCTTCCAACTGAAGTCCGTGGTGCTGGCGGAACCCTTTTTCCGGCCGAAGTAGACCGTCACCCCAAGACCCCGGTCGCGGTTGTGTTCGATGGTTTCCACTTCCCCGAGTCGCACGGAGACCGAGAGCCCGGTGCTCGAACCTATCTCCGCCTCCGCGGCGGTTGCCCCCTGCCGGGCGGCCTCGGCCAGGATATCGGTGACCAGGGTCTTGAGTTCCTCTTCGGTGGCGACCACCGCGGGGGGTCGTTTCGGCATAGTTTTGCTCCGCGAAATGATGAGGGTTTATCGATAGGCCATCGCCGGCAACCAGACAACCAACTGGGGAAATAATAACACGATCCCGAGCCCGATGAGCTGCAACACGATAAAGGGAAGCACGCCGCGATAGATATCCGTCAGGCGCACTTCCGGGGGGCACACCCCCTTGAGATAAAACAGGGCGAACCCCACCGGCGGCGTCAGAAAGGAGGTCTGTAAGGTGACCGCCACCAACATAATGAACCAGATAAGGGACGGCTCGCTCACGACCCCATGGCCGTCGATGCCGAAGTGGAGCCCCGCCACCACCGGCGCGAGCAGCGGTAGCACGATCAGGGTGATCTCGACCCAGTCCAACAGGAAGCCCAGCAGGAAGACCGCCGCCAGGATGGCGAATAGGGCACCGTATTGCCCGAAGGGCAGCCCGGTGAGGGCGGCCTCGATGAACTCGTCGCCGCCCAGTTCCCGCAGGACGAGGGAAAAGCAGGTGGCCCCCATAAAGATGGCGAAGATATAGGCGGTGGTGGTGTAGGTGCCCATGAGCGCCTCGCGGATCACGGCGAGGTTCAACCGCCGGTTGAACCCGGCGAGGGCCGTGGCCCCGAGCGCTCCGATGCCGCTGGCCTCGGTGGGGGTGGCGATGCCGGCGAAGATAGAGCCCAGTACGGCGAGGATCAGCAGGACCGGCGGGATGACGCTCTTCACTACCGCCCACAGTGCCGCCCACGGCAATGGTGCCGCGCGTGGCAATGTCCTTTGATTGTCTTCTTCCGAGGAATCGGGCTGTTGGCGGTTGTTGAGGGATGTATTCAGGCCAGGCTGTGCGGGTGCCGCCCACGGCAATGGCGCTGCGCGCAGCAATGTCCTTCGATGATTCTCCACTGTGACACCAACGCCTTGAGGCAGGGGGGCCGAGGCGGGATCCAGGTAGCTGGCGACCAGGATGTAGGCGAGATACAAGCCCCCCAGCACGAGCCCCGGAAACACCGCCCCCATGAACAGATCCCCCACCGAGAGGGCCAGTTGGTCCGCCATGATGACCAGCATGATGCTGGGCGGCAACAGGATCCCCAGGCACCCGGCCCCGCAGATGGTCCCCGTCGCCAGGGGCTTGCCGTAGCCCTGACGGAGCATGGGCGAGAGGGACAGCGTGCCCAGCAGGACCACCGAGGCCCCGATGATCCCCGTGGAGGCGGCCAGGATCATGCCCATGAGCGTCACGGTCACCGCGAGCCCCCCGCGCACTTGGCCGAAGAGCCGCGCCATGGCGTGCATCATCCGCCCGGCGACGCCCGAGCGGTCCAGCATCAGCCCCATGAAGATGAAGACCGGTATGGCCACCAGGACCCAGTTGTCCATGATCTTATAGATGCGATTGACGACCAGGCCCAGGGTGAGGAAATCCAGCCCCGTCACGGTGCCGAGGTACTGATCCGAGAGATACCCCACCCCGGCGAACAGCACCCCCACGCCCCCCAGGACGAACGCCACCGGCAGCCCCGTGAACAGAAACGCCACGAAGGTGACGAACATGGCGATGACCAGGATGTCGTTGACCGCCATCGCTCACGGCCCCTCGCCGGTGACCCGGAGGGGGTCGATGCGTTGGGTATCGGAGCGGGCGGCGCGGCGCTTACCGAGCAGGAGTTCGGCGAGATAGGGGCCGTCCCGGCCCGTGACGGCGGTGATGAGGGGGGAATTGGGTTTTTCGTTCAATAGGGCCGCGCCCAATCATACAGGCTCGAAGGGGTTCAGGACCGGCGCGCCGGTGGGCTCGAAGTGCCGCGCATTGCGGGTGATCACTATCAATCCGTATTCCAATGCGGTTGCGACGATGAGCAGGTCGGCCCCGGCGCGGTGATGTCGGTCATCGAGCATTCCCCAGCGGCGGGCAATGGAAATATCGACAGGAAGGATACGGTCGCGATAGTGCAAAAGCACCGCCTGTAACCAGTCGGAGAGTCTTTCGGCAAACGCCGGGTTCAGCCTGCGTTGTTTGCTGATGCCGCGTTCCACCTCGCCGATGGTGACGACGCTCGGAAACAGCTCGGAGGCCGCTTTCTCTTGCAGCCAACGGACAACGCGGGCGTTGGGCGAGCGCTTTCGGAACTCGGACAGTATCATCGTATCCAACAGGAAGTTCACGAATCCGGCTCTCGCGGGGTGAGTTCGGCTCGCTCGAAATCCCCGTCGTCCTTGGGCATGGCAAACGGATGCTCGCTGAAGGTGGGCAGGGGCGAGGCGGTTTCGTCGCCCTGCCGCCGCCCCGTCCCGCTAATGGCAATAGCGTCCCGGGACGGACGTTGTTCGGGAGAGGAAACCCGTTCATCCCAGTTCCGTCCGTACTCGCCGCCCTCTTTACGGATGTCGGATAACAAGACGGAGCCGATGGCATTTTGCGCGGATTCCGGCAGTGTTTTGGCCTCGATAACCGCTTTGTCGAGAAGGTTCAGCATGGTGATTCCCTTGGGTTTCCTTTTTCACGATGGTCTATTTTGAGGCATAGACTGATTGGCTGAACCCATCGAGGATTTCTCCCGGATCATAGGCCCCGGCGCCGCAGCCAAGCAAGCACCGCGGCCAAAATCATCGCGCTGCCCCCCACCATGAGCGCCACGCCCAGCGAATCCACGGAGGGGGGGAGCTCATCGGACAGGAGAAACTTCTCGAACCATCCCATTCGCCCATCGCCGCCGATAATCAATCCAACGATTGCCGCCAGCCCGCCCAACCCGCTGAGGGCGAGCATCCCCTTATCCCACCGGGAAGCGTCTGTCGCCTTCTTTTCGAATGCCGGTCCCGGCGCGGGTTCCAGTGTCGGCCGGTCTTTTGGCGCCTCCGCCATCCCCCGCGGCATCAGATGCAATAGCTTTTGCAAGTCGTACCGGCCGAACTTGCAGACCACTTCCCGCTGTCCGGCGGCCTTCATGGCCAGCAGGTCGCCGAAGTCCGCCGTCGGTTCCTCGCCGGGGAAGGCCCGCCCCTCGCCTATCCGGGCAGCCTCGTCCAGGCGCAGGCGCTTGGTGTATC
>CAZQHJ010000095.1:0-9139 GCA_964593225.1 uncultured Thiotrichales bacterium | reverse complement strand
CCGGCAACAAAATACGTCAATGGCAATTGGAAAACAGTTTCATTCGGTTGCCCTGTTTGGGTAAGGCTCTCCGAACACCTTTACCTGCTATTTTTGATACGATTTGCCATGATCCGTCTCGTTCCTGTTTTTGATGTAACTATTTCCACATCATGGCTTATTCGAGGCCGTTTAGGGAGCGGGGATGCTCCAAGGACCATTCGGGTCGCGCGTCGATGATCGTCGGCGGGGAGGGAACGATTGAAAAATATGACATGCGAAATGCCAGTCCTTCACGATACAATGGCAACGCTATGCCGCTTTTCGCCTTTGGAATCAATCATAACACCGCATCGGCCGCCGTGCGCGAGCGGGTGAACTTTGCCCCGGATCGCTTGCCACTGGCGCTGCGTGATTTGGCCGCATGCGACGACGTTACGGAAGCGGCAATACTCTGCACCTGCAACCGTACCGATCTCTATTGCGGTCTTGGCGAGGGAAATAGCGAAGCGGTGCTGGACTGGTTTAGACGCACCCACCGGTTAACCGCCGAAGAGACCCGGCACCACCTCTATATCCACCGGGCGAGGCAAGCCGTTCGGCATATGATGCGGGTCGCCAGCGGGCTCGATTCCATGGTGTTGGGGGAACCGCAAATCCTGGGGCAGATCAAGGACGCCTATCACACGGCATCCGAATGCGGCACCATCGGCCATGTACTCGGTAGGCTCTTTCAACAGACATTTTCCGTCGCCAAACAGGTGCGGACCGATACCGCCATCGGCCAAAGCCCGGTCTCCGTGGCCTTTGCCGCCGTGACCCTCGCCAGGCAGATCTTTGGCGACATGACGTCATTGACCGCACTGCTCATCGGCGCGGGGGAAACCATCCATCTGGTGACCCGCCATCTGAAAGGCCTGGATCTGAAACGCCTGATCATCGCTAACCGGACCCTGGACAACGCCCAGCGCCTTGCGGCGGAATTCGGGGGCCAGGCCATCACTCTCTATGAGCTTTCCCGGCACCTGCCCGAGGCAGACATGGTCTTTTCCTCTACGGCTAGTCAGGAGGTGATACTCACCTTGGCGCAGGCCGTCGAGGCCATCAAGAAACGTAAACATCATCCGGTATACATGGTGGATATGGCGATCCCACGAGACATTGAGCCGGCGATCGGGGAATTGGAGGATGTCTATCTCTACACCGTGGATGATCTGGGGGATGTCATACAGAACAATCTTCGGTCCCGTCAGAATGCCGCCGGTCAGGCCGAGCAGATCATTGATGCCCAGGTCGCCCATTTCATGGGCTGGCTTAAGACACTGGACGTCGTCCCGACCATCCGAGCCTTTCGCGCCCAGGGCGAAATGGCCCGCGATGAGATTCTGCGGAAAGCAAAGCGACAGCTGGCGGCGGGGATGCCCCCTGAAGCGGTGCTGGATTTTCTGGCGGCCACGCTGACCAATAAATTGTTACACCCCCCCACGGTGCAACTCCGTCGGGCCGGGTACGAAGGCAACGAGGAACTGGTGGATGTGATGCGGGTGCTGTTGGAGATCGACAGATAAATTTTGGCGCAGCCGGAATGGATTGGTCGATGTTGGAGGTCGGTGGGTGATTCGCGGACAATGAGACGGGGCAAGAAGGTCCCCGGACCTACCGCGATGGCTGCTGAAACACGTCGGCCTCGAATTGCAAGGTGGCAAACAGATCGTCGAGTATCTCTTCCCGACGGATCAACGCCACAGCGCCATCGGCCCGTAACAGGAGTTCCTTGGGTCTAACCCTACCGTTGTAATTGAAGCCCATGGCATGACCGTGGGCGCCGGTATCGTGGATACACAGGATGTCGCCCTCCCGGACCCTGGGCAGAGACCGCTGCACGGCAAACTTATCATTATTCTCACACAGTGACCCGACGACATCCACTATCTCCATATTTCCTCCCCTCTTTTTGACGCCATCCCTGTCGAAAACGGTGATGTGGTGATAGGCACCGTACATGGCGGGTCTCATGAGGGCGGACATGCAGGCATCTACGCCAACGTAGGTCCGATAGATGGCCTTGCGGTTGATAGCCTTAGTCAACAGTACCCCATGCGGCCCAGTCATATAGCGCCCGCTTTCCATATAGAGTTTCGGCGCGTAGCCATTGCGGGATTGGAAATCGTGGAAAAGTGGCGCGATGCCCTCGGCCATGGCTTCGATATCGAAGGGTTTCTCCTCGGGGCGGTAGGGGATGCCGAGACCTCCACCGATGTTGATGAATTCAAAATCTGTGTCGAGTTCGGAGCCGAGTTCTTCTATCAATTCCAGTAGCATGCGAGTAGTTTTCAGCATGTAGACGTGGTTCAGCTCGTTGGAAACCAACATGGTATGAAGACCAAAACGGCGGGCACCACGCGCCCTGGCACGCCGATAGGCCGGTAGTAATTGATCCCTCGATGCGCCGTATTTGGCCTCAAGGGGATTGCCGATGATTGCGTTGCCGGTCCTTTGCCCCCCCGGGTTATACCGAAAGGCGATGAGATCCGGCATGATGGGCACCTTGGGGACGAGGGAGATGTCGTCCAGGTTCAAAATGACGCCTCCTTCTTCCTCGGCGGCGTGGAACTCGAACCTGCTGGTATTGTTGGAGGTGAATATGATGTCGTGGCCGCGCGCGCCAACCATCCTCGCAAGGCGCAGCTCGGCTTGGGAACTGCAATCGAAACCGAATCCCATAGTGCGCATGATGCGCAAAATGGTGGGATTGGGCAGGGCCTTGACAGCGAAATATTCCCTAAAGCCCTGGAACAGGGAAAAGACCTTGAGCAATTGCTTGCCGGTTTCTCTGATTCCCACCTCGTCGTAGAGGTGAAATGGCGTACCGTAGTGTCGGATGATACCCTTCAGCAGAGGCGCAAATCTGTTTTCAAAATCTTCCGATATTGGCATAAAACAAGTTCTCTACAAGTGAATTGGCCCCCAACCGAGTAGTCTGCAAGCAATTACAGTTCGTCGGTTCCCTCGCCTGGCCCGGGTGAACACCCTGCATCGAGCCACTACTCAAGGTATAAAAACTCCCCAAAAAGCCCGATGGGTATTACATCCCACAACCCTGGCCTATGCCATGGATTTGGGCAGCCGCAGAGATCTCGCCCATCTCGCCCTCGCCGAACAGAAAACCCACCATATACCTTTCGATAAGCTCAATGCTGTTCGGGTCTCCTGTCGCCAACTGATTTTCATTGATAACCATCTGCAGAAACATAAGCCATTGTTCCCACCCTTCTTTCGAGACATGCTTGTAGATTCGCTCGCCTAATGATCCGGGATGAGGTGGCTTCTCTAGTCCTTCGGCCTCACGCTTCAATACAACACAGTTGACCATATTCACCATACGATTCTCCTTGTTATTAAATTAGAAAATTCTAATCTACTGTTGTAGAATCAAGTAGTTGACGCAACCTTCGAAAGAGGCTATCATCGTTCCCACGGTTGGTGGTTGCAACTATAATAATAAGGTGGCTACCGTACCGTGATTTAAGCGGCCTCGGCCGCTTTTTGTTTTTAGGCATCCAAAAGCGTGGGAACGAGCCGGATAATTTATTGTTCGCCACTTTCCATGCCGCCAAGCGATACCATTTCCGATTGAGGAACCATGGGATCCATGAAAGCCTCCGCTGCAAGCCTATTGCCTATTTCTTCCTCGCTGGCCTCCGCTCCGATCTCATCGTCTATTTCCTGGTCCATCTCCCAGCGTTTTCTCCTCTGTTCCTGATGGTAGGCATAACCTGTTCCGGCGGGGACAAGGCGACCAACGATGACGTTTTCCTTGAGACCGCGTAATTCGTCGACCTTGCCGCTGACGGATGCCTCGGTCAATACCCGCGTTGTCTCCTGGAAAGAGGCTGCCGAGATAAAAGAATCCGTGGCCAACGATGCCTTGGTGATCCCAAGCAGCATTGGTCGCCATATGGCAGCTAGCTTGCCCTCGTTTTCTATACGTTCGTTTTCTTCCAATACACGGCCGCGTTCGACCTGCTCTCCCTGGAGAAAGCGCGTATCTCCAGGAGATAGGATTTCGGACTTACGCAACATCTGCCGCACAATGACCTCAATGTGCTTGTCATTGATTTTGACACCCTGCAATCGATATACCTCCTGGACTTCATTGACGATGTAGGCCATTAGGGCCTCGACACCAAGCAGGCGAAGGATATCGTGGGGGCTCGGCGGTCCGTCCACGATGGCCTCGCCACGCTCTACGTGTTCTCCTTCAAATACCAGGATCTGGCGCCATTTCGGTACAAGCACCTCGTGTTTCTCACCTTCTTCGCCAGTGATGATCAGGCGCTGCTTTCCCTTGGTGTCCTTTCCGAAACTGATGGTACCTGAGATCTCAGCCAGGATCTCGTGGTCTTTGGGTTTCCTGGCCTCGAAAAGGTCGGCGACACGCGGCAGACCTCCGGTAATGTCGCGGGTCTTGGTGGAATCCTGGGGAAGACGCGCAATGGCGTCGCCAACGCCAACCTTGTCTCCATCCTTGACGGTAATAATGGCGTCTGGGGAGAGGATATATTGGGCGGGAACCTGGGTGCCTGGCAGGTAGAGATCCTCTCCGGATTCCCCCATCAGCGTCACCGTCGGACGAAGGTCTTTTCCCATGGCACCGCGTTGTTTAGGATCCATCACGACAATGCTGGTCAAACCGGTAACATCGTCCATCTGTTTCTGTACGGTAACGCCTTCAAGGATGTCGCTGAAACGCACATTGCCCGCTACCTCCGTGATCACCGGATGGGTATGTGGATCCCAGTTGGCAACCCGCGTCCCCCCGGTGATGGTATCTCCATCGGCCACCGTCAGGGTGGCGCCGTAGGGTAGTTTGTAACGCTCGCGCTCACGCCCACTTTCATCCAGGACGGCCAGTTCTCCAGATCGCGATACGGCCACATAGTCGCCGCTCGCGTGTCTCACCAACTTGATATTGTGGAGTTTAATGGAACCGGAGGACTTGACCTCGATGTTGTCCACGGCCGCTGCTCGGGAGGCAGCGCCCCCGATATGGAAGGTCCGCATAGTCAGCTGTGTCCCCGGTTCGCCAATGGATTGCGCCGCTATGACCCCGACCGCTTCGCCGATATTGACTAACTCCCCACGAGCCAGATCGCGCCCGTAGCATTTGGCGCAGATGCCGAACCGACTTTCACAGGTGATAGGAGAGCGGCAATCGACCCTATCGATTCCCTTTTCCTCGATAAGGTCCACCAATTGTTCATCAAGCAATGTACCTGCCAAGACAAGGATCTCTCCCGTATCCGGGTCGAAGATGTCTTGAGCCGCCACACGACCCAGTATGCGCTCGCGCAGGGGTTCCACGATATCTCCCCCTTCGATGAGCGGCGTAACGGTGGGCCCTTCACTCGTCCCGCAGTCTTCCTCGATGACCACCAGATCCTGAGCGACGTCCACCAAGCGGCGAGTGAGATAACCGGAATTTGCAGTCTTGAGCGCAGTGTCGGCCAGACCCTTGCGGGCACCGTGGGTGGAGATGAAATACTGCAGGACGTCAAGGCCCTCCCGGAAGTTTGCGGTAATGGGAGTTTCGATGATGGAACCATCGGGCTTGGCCATCAATCCGCGCATGCCGGCCAATTGTCGAATCTGCGCGGCCGAACCACGGGCCCCGGAGTCGGCCATCATATAGATCGGGTTGAATGATTGCTGGTTTATCGTTTGCCCATTGATATCCGTGACCGTTTCGACACCCAGTTTGTTCATCATGGCTTTGGCCACCTGCTCGTTGGTGTACGACCAGATATCGACAACCTTATTGTATCGCTCGCCAAACGTTACCAGACCGGAGGCGTATTGGGCTTCGATCTCTTTTACCGCTTCCTCGGCTTTGTCGAGGATGCCGCGTTTTTGCTCCGGGACCACCATATCATCCACGCCGATAGAAAGTCCTGCCCGGGTCGCGTAATGGAAACCGGTGTACATAAGCCGGTCGGCAAACACGACGGTGGCTTTGAGGCCGACAGTCCGGTAGGCGGCGTTGATCAATAACGACACCGCCTTTTTGTTCATGGTCTGGTTGACCAGGTCGAAGGAGAGTCCTTCCGGCAATAGTTCGGACAACAGAGCGCGTCCCACCGTGGTATCCAGCAGGGTAGTTTTTCCGTCCGAGTCGGCTATCCGGAGCCTGATGCCGGCATGTAAATCGGCGGCCCCACTCTCGAACGCCCGGTGCACCTCCGCCACATCCGCAAACACCATGCCACTTCCCTTGACGCCGACCTGCGGCCTTGTCATGTAATAAAGACCAAACACGACATCTTGGGTGGGCACGATGATGGGCTCGCCGCTGGCCGGCGAGAGTACATTATTACTCGACATCATGAGGGTGCGGGCCTCTAGCTGCGCCTCCAGGGAGAGCGGCACATGCACGGCCATCTGATCGCCATCGAAATCGGCATTGAAGGCCGTGCAGACCAGAGGATGGAGTTGGATTGCCTTGCCCTCCACCAATACCGGCTCGAAAGCTTGAATGCCGAGTCGATGGAGCGTGGGGGCCCGATTCAACATCACGGGATGTTCCCGAATGACTTCTTCGAGGATATCCCAGACCTCCGAACCTTCGCGTTCCACCAGTCTTTTGGCCGCCTTGATGGTGGTGGCCAGGCCTCTTCTCTCTAATTTACCCAGTACAAACGGCCTGAAAAGTTCCAGGGCCATTTTCTTCGGCAATCCGCACTGGTGAAGCTTCAAGGTGGGACCCACGACGATGACCGATCGACCGGAATAGTCCACGCGCTTACCAAGCAGGTTTTGCCTGAAGCGGCCCTGCTTGCCCTTGATCATGTCGGCGAGTGATTTCAGTGGCCGCTTGTTGCTCCCGGTAATGGCCCGGCCCCGACGCCCGTTATCGAGCAACGCATCCACGGATTCCTGAAGCATGCGTTTTTCATTGCGTACGATAATGTCCGGCGCGTTCAAGTCCAGGAGCCGCTTGAGGCGGTTGTTCCGATTGATGACCCGCCGATAGAGGTCGTTGAGATCGGAGGTGGCAAATCGACCGCCATCCAGCGGAACCAGAGGGCGAAGTTCGGGCGGCAGCACCGGTAAAACCCGGAGCACCATCCACTCGGGGCGGTTTCCCGAATCGACAAACGCCTCCATGAGCTTCAAGCGCTTGGTTAGCTTCTTGATCTTCGATTCGGCGCTGGTATCGAAAAGGTCCTGGCGCACCTTCTCAATCTCCGACGCCAGATCGATAGCCCGCAACATTTCATAAATGGCCTCGGCACCCATTTTGGCCTGGAATTCATCCCCGTGTTGCTCAATGGCGTCCAAGTACATGTCGTCGGACAGCAATTGACCGCGTTCCAACGTAGTCAGTCCCGGGTCGATCACAACGAAGGCCTCGAAGTATAATATGCGCTCAATATCTCGCAGCGTCATATCCAGAAGCAGCCCCATGCGTGAAGGCAGCGATTTTAAATACCAGATGTGCGCCACCGGGCTTGCCAACTCGATGTGTCCCATGCGTTCGCGCCGGACTTTGGTCAGCGTGACCTCGACACCGCATTTTTCACAGATAACACCCCGGTGCTTCAGGCGCTTGTACTTGCCGCAAAGACATTCGTAATCCTTGGTGGGACCAAAGACCTTGGCGCAAAAAAGGCCATCCCTTTCGGGTTTGAAAGTCCGATAGTTGATGGTTTCGGGTTTTTTGACTTCCCCGTAAGACCAGGAACGGATCTTTTCCGGGGACGCCAGACCAATACGGATCGCGTCGAAGCCTTCCACCTGGCCCTGTCGCTTTAGGAGATTGAGTAAATCTTTCAAGTTGTATCCCTCCGTAATTTCCGAATCAATCACCTCCGGCTATCGATTGAGAAATTACATGTTTACTTGGTGTGCAACCTTTCCGAATCTGTTATTTGTAGTTGACTGAAGCCTGAGAGGGCTGTGATGGAATCTCTACCCTACCGCGGCAGTTCTCAGACGTTGCAAAAGGTCTGTTCATGCCTGGTACCATGTAGCCCCGCCAGACGTCCCTGTTTTGAATATTTGACGCCTTGCCGGTCATAATCGGAAACCGTCTCCATGATGACTGGAAATTTTCTCATGACCTCCGAGCTGTTCGTGATCGGACTCGTCATTGTCTCTCATCGACTTTTTCTCATTCATGATAAATTTTATGGGACTTATATACTTAACTCCATCGCATGCACAAGATCCTTAATAAATCAACAAGATAATGAACAACAAGTCTGACATTACTTTATGCGCATATCTGATTGATATTAAACAATATTATCGGTCAAAATGAAGCGCGAGTGGGAGTTAAGTATATAAGTCCCAATTATTTTCGCTTATTTCCCCGTTTGTTGTTTCCGGCGCTTCGACATGGCCTCGGTGCGTTTGCGCCGGAACGCAGGTTGTTCTTGGCATGTCATGCCGGAAACCGTTTTTGCTACATATTCGGCACCGCGTCGCTTCATCCGAACACATTCCGGCCTGGATCGCCGTCGCTATAACCGATTACCTCCTGGGGAGAATGGATGCCTATTGGGCCGTAACCGACCCACCTATTGACCGTATTGTATTGCGGGATCTTGTCGAAATGCACGATGCGCTTGAAATTCCAACTCACGATCGAATCACAACGGGAAACCGTCGCAATCGCCACAGGCAAGGCGTCGTCGGTGGGGTGTGATCTAAAGTGGGATTTTCATTCCGAGTTCCCTATCGGAATCGATCTTTGCGCCCTTTCGATGGCGATAGCGACTGCTTTGGATAACCGGTGCTCGGCACCTGTCGAAAAAACGCACTTTAGATCACACCCTGTGGCCGGCAAGCGATGGCAACCCCGACAAGGTAAGGGTACCATCGTCACCGGCTACTGTCTGTCAGTGTACTTCCGTCATCAACATAACCACTTCACTGTCGAAACCGGACTGAACCGGTTCCGCGAACTCAACCACTACCAGATGAATCCGGTAGGTTGTGGCCGCTAAAGCGGCCCGGCGGACTAAACCGCCGACTGAAGAGAATGCATCTGAAGATGGAGGTTTTAAACCTCTATCCGCCTTCGGCGGACTGAAGTTTTTAAGAGACTTGGATTCAACTCGTAAGTGCAACCTTACAGTGTTGGTAAAGAGGCAAGCCG
>CAZQHJ010000094.1:0-9397 GCA_964593225.1 uncultured Thiotrichales bacterium | reverse complement strand
AAGAGATCATACGTAACCACATGCAAATGTGGCACTTTTCATTCGGTTGCCCTGTTCACCCCCCATAACCTGTCAATATTTCCAGCACAAAAGTGCTATCATTCCCCTCCTAATCCGACACGGCCGGAACCGAAAAGGTCTGGAAGAATTTCCAGGTCCAAAATTCCGACCATAAGAGACTAACCCGATTCCGTTCGGGCGGAATGTGACAAAGTAGAAATCACTGATCTTCAATATAGCGCGTAGATGCTGGCGAGCCGCATCGATTGGGACGAGCGGCTGCGGCAGGCGTTCGACCTGGCCACCCGACCGATGGGATTTCGACCCGGCCCGATGGGGTTTCGGACCGCTCCGATCGGGTCATGCCTCCACCCGAGCGGGTCATGGTCCGACCCGAGTGGGTCATGACCCTACCCGAGCGGGTTTTGGCTCCACCCGATCGGTTTTCGGCTCGACCCGAGCGGGTTTTGGCCCGCCCCGCTCGGGTCATGCCCCGCCCCGATCGGGCGCCGTCGCGGTAGACCGGAGATTTCCGGACACGCTCTGAGAGACTCATAAAAGGAAATCCATCCGCTCACACCTCGAATGGGCCATTCCTTTCTTTTTGAAAGCGGCTACAATGAATGTTACATGCTTCGATACTATCAGCGCCCGTTTTGCCGAAAGTCTGAAATACCGCCGTCATAAAGCATAAGAGCAATGTTGGTTCATCTGACGGTGCGTGATTTCGCCATCGTGGAGCAATTGGCGCTCTCGATTCAAACAGGCATGACGGTCATGACCGGGGAGACGGGGGCCGGTAAATCCATTCTGGTGGATGCCTTGGGTCTGGCCCTGGGCGGGCGCGCAAGCAGTCGTGTCGTACGGGCGGGATGCCCTCGGGCCGAGGTCAGCGCGGTATTCGACCTCTCCCACCAACCCGCCGTCCGAAAATGGCTGCGGGAACAGGCGCTCGACGAGGGAGAGGGCGACGGTGGAGAGGAGGGTGGCGCGGGGGACGATGTATCCGAGAGCACCCCATCGGAATGCATCCTCCGGCGCACCGTCACTGCCGACGGTCGCGCCCGCGCCCTCATCAACAACCGTCCCGTCCCGGTCCGAACCCTCCGGGAACTCGGCGCTCGACTGGTGGACATCCACGGCCAACACGCCCATCAATCCCTCCTCGAAGGCCATACCCAACGGGACATCATCGACGCCTATGGGGGCAACGAAGCGGATCGCGGGGAAATCGCCAGGGTGTATCGCCAATGGAAGGCCAAAAACGAGCAAATCACCCACCACACCGGCAACGACGGAGAAGACCAGGACGCACGCCTGGAATGGCTGCGATTCCAGGTCGAAGAGCTGCGGAATCTCAATCCCGAACCCCATGAACCGGCGTCCCTGGACGAGGAACACCGGCGGCTTGGCCATGCCGCCGAGATCACTGGCGCCTGCCACGCCATACTGGACAAAATCGGGTCCGAACCCGACAACGCCGCGCTGACCCGGATCGAAACCGCTCTGCGCCATCTTGAGGGCCTGTGCGCCTATGACAAACGCCTGGAAGAGAGCCACGCCCTCCTGGATACCGCCGCCATCCACCTCAAGGAAGGGATCGGGGCGCTGGAGCACTATATCGGTCATCTCCAAGTAGACGAAGCGCGCCTGGGGTGGATCGAATCCCGCCTCGCCGCCCTGCACGACATGGCGCGAAAACACCGAATACCCCCCGGAGAGCTGACCGCATTCCTCGGGCGATTGGAAGAAGAGATCGGGCAAATCGAACAGAGCGCCGCCCTCCTGGCCACCCTTCACCACGAGCGGGCCGAACTGGAACGCCAATACCGCGAACTCGCCCTGGGGCTTCGGGAAAAACGAACGCAGGCCGGCATCGGATTCTCCCGTGAAGTCACGGCCAATCTACAGCAATTGGGGATGCCGGGGGGGCAGATGGCGGTGGCCATATCCCCCCGGGACGATGAGCATTTCACGCCCACCGGTCCGGACGAAGTCGCGTTCCGGGTCAGCCTCAACCCCGGACAACCCCCAAAGCCCCTGGCCCAGGTCGCCTCCGGGGGGGAACTCTCCCGCATCGCCCTCGCCATCCAGGTCATCGTCACCGCCGGCGCCACCACCCCCACCCTCATCTTCGACGAGGTGGACGCCGGGATCGGCGGACGGGTCGCGGAGATCGTGGGCAAACACCTGCGCGGGCTGGGTGGCGCACGACAGGTCCTGTGCATCACCCACCTGCCCCAGGTGGCCTCCCAGGCCCACCGCCACGTAAAAGTCCAAAAGCACGTGGAAAACGACGTCACGAAGACGAACCTGGTCCCCTTGACGGAAGAAGCGCGCGTACGGGAGATCGCCCGGATGCTGGGGGGCGTGGCGATTACGGACAGGACCCTGGCCCATGCGCGGGAGATGGTCGAGGGTCATGGCGGGGCGGATAGAAAATAATAATCCCAGCCCAACGCGGCCCAAACCAAGACCGCCCGTCATGGTTCCGGACCCCTTCGGCGTCGTACCGCGCCAAGGATGGCAAAAACGGCGGGGATCCGAACGATTAGCGGATGGCGCAAGAAGGATTTCTTTGAGATAGTGGCGAGATATCAGGAGAAAAACCCATGAACTGGCAGGAGATTTGTGACAATCCGGTTTTTCACGATCTCCCCTTCAAGGTGGAAACCAACCAGTGGGGTAAGATCGAAATGAGTCCGGCGACCAATGAACACGGGATATACCAGATGTCGATCGGCGAATGGCTTATGAAGCTTGCCAAGAAGGGGCGACCCATCTCCGAATGCAGCGTCCAAACGGAAAAGGGTGTCAAGGTGGCCGATGTCGCTTGGGGGAGCTATGAATTCTTCAAGCGGAACAAGCGCAAAAATCCCTATCCGGAATCCCCGGAGGTTGTCGTCGAGATCCTCTCTCCATCCAATTCTAAAAAAGAGATGAAGGGCAAGAAGAAACTCTATTTCTCCGCCGGCGCGAAAGAGGTTTGGCTTTGTGGAAAGGATGGAAAGATGACGTTTTTCTCTGCCCAAGGGAAGCTGCCGGGGAGTAGGATTGTCCAGGGGTTTCCGGGAAGGATAGAGATCGATTTCGCATAAATCCCGGCGGAAGCCGGAATCGAGTCATCGGTATCGATGTTCGCGCCCTTTCGATGGCCAAACCCATGGCGATGCATTCGGTAACCGGCGCCCGGCGCTTCCCGAAAGATCACACCAAGGCTCGATGATGAATATCGCGCACCCATGAATATGAACAAACGCTTCCGGAAAAAAATACCGCTTTTGCTGTCCTTGATGACGATGGCCGTCCTATCCGCGGGCTGTGGGAAAATACCCAAGGCCGAGGACTGGTCCTGGGTACACCGAATCGATATCCAACAGGGTAATGTGGTGACCGAGGAAATGCTGGATAAACTCAAACCGGGCATGGAAAAACGCAAGGTCCGCTTCATCCTCGGAACGCCCCTCATCGTCAGCGCCTTCAACAAAGACCGCTGGGACTACGTCTATAGCTTTCAGTCCGGCAGGGAAGAACGGGAAGAACGGGAACAACGCCGGATCTCCCTTTTCTTCGAGGGTGACAGGTTGCACCACATCGAAGGGAATGTAACGTCCCAGGAACCCGCCCCGTCATCGGGGACGCTGAAACTGAAATCGGACCGTCGGCTTCCCACGGAGCAAAGGTAACCAGGGCACATTGGTTGACGGCCATTCATTTCCAACCCGACACACTCCAAAAACGCCCGTTCGAGGTATCAATGCAAAACTACGACGTCATTGTCATCGGCGCGGGTCCCGGCGGCTATGTAGCCGCCATTCGGGCCGCGCAACTGGGGCTCAAGACCGCCTGCGTGGACCGCTGGCTCGATGCCGCGGGGAAACCCTCGTTAGGCGGCACGTGCCTCAATGTGGGATGCATCCCCTCCAAGGCGCTGCTCGACAGCGCCCTCCATTACCACAACCTCACCCACCTCCTGCCGGCCCATGGGATCCGGGTGGCGGGCGCCGGGCTCGACATCCCCGCCATGCAGGCCCGAAAGGACAAGGTCGTTCGCACCCTGACCACCGGCATCAAGGGGCTTTTCAAGAAGAATCACATCGCCTGGCTCCCCGGTGAGGCCGCCTTCCTGTCCGCGAACCGCATCCGGGTCTCCCGCCACCGGGATGGGGACGAGGCGGGTGAAGCGTCCGTCATCGAGGCCCCCAATATCATCATCGCCACCGGTTCGGCGCCCATGGCACTCCCCACCGTCCCCGTGGATAACGAACACATCGTCGATTCCACTGGCGCGCTGAACTTTCGAACCGTCCCCAAGCGTCTCGGCATCATCGGGGCCGGCGTCATCGGCCTGGAGCTGGGCAACCTATGGCGTCGGCTCGGGTCGGAGGTGGTGTTGTTGGAGACCGAGGATGAATTCCTGCCCCGGGTCGATGGCGACATCGCCCAAGAGGCCCGCGGGCTATTCAAAAGGCAGGGGCTGGATATCCGGCTGGGGGCATCGGTGACGTCCGTCGCGGTCATGGCCGGGGGGGGCGCCGACGGGGAAGAAAACGGCGTCACCGTGACCTATCGGATCGGTGACGAAACGCACGCCCTGGAACGGGACAAACTGGTGGTGGCGTGCGGTCGGGTCCCCATCACGTCGGGGTTGGGACTCGAACGGATCGGTCTCGCAACGGATGCCGAGGGCCGTATCCGGGTGGACGAGCATTGCCGCACGGGCGTTGCGGGCGTCCATGCCATCGGCGATGTGGTCCGCGGCCCCATGCTGGCCCACAAGGCCTCCGAGGAAGGCGTCGCCGTTGCCGAACGAATTGCCGGCCAAGCAGCCCACGTAAACTACGAAACCATCCCCTGGGTCATCTACACCCATCCCGAGATCGCCTGGGTCGGCAAGACCGAACAGGCGCTTGAGGCCGAGGGTATCCCGTTTCGCGTCGGCCGCTTCCCCCTCCGCGCCATCGGCCGCGCCCATGGCGCCGGCGAGACGGACGGCTTCATCAAGATCCTTGGCCACGCCAAGACCGATCGGATTCTGGGCGCGCATCTGTTCAGCGCCAATGCCTCCGAGCTTATCGCGGAGATCGTGATCGCTATGGAATTCTCGGCCAGCACCGAGGATATTGCCCGTATCGTCCATGCTCACCCCACGCTTTCCGAGGCGACCCACGAGGCCGCGCTGGCGGTGGACGGCAGGGCCATCCACTTCTGATGGGGAGGGCGCTATGCGCCGCGCCTATCATGTAAGGGGTATTTGTCCGCCCCCCGTGTGTTCTGGCCGATCTCCCGGATAACGGTTGCCGGAGGTCGCTCCATTGACCGAGTGACCTTCGCCTGTCGGGTTCCAGGTGGCCTTGGCAATCTCCCGGTAGCGTGCCGCTTCCTGCTCGAAGTTGGGGATGCGCCGCCATTCTCCCCGTTCGACGGAGTCGAGCATCTCTTTTTCTTCCTGTGTCAGTTTCATCTCGAATCACCTCCAAGGTACTGCTTCGTTATCTTCCAGCGGGGAAAGATGGCCTTGTTATTTTCGACAAAAGGGACAAGGTAGGCATAGTTTTGTATATCGATGATAAATATTCTCTGACCGGGATACCGCTCCCGATTAGGATGCTCGATGGTATCGAGCAAACCCCCGTGGGTCGGATGGTAGACAATATCTTTGAACGTAATAACCTGAGTTCTGGATAAGAAAATTCCGTATCAGATTGTCTTTATTGGGCTTGTGCGATAAACGCAGCAGTTCAAACGGCAATGCCGTGTGAAAAATAGGGTTTACAGACGGCTATACTCTCAACTTTGAAGCTCAAATATCACCTGTAAGCACCAACAACTCTTTCATGTTCAGAGCGTTACAACTGAATTGGTATTTTTGCTTATCCAGAACTCAGGTTAATACCGCGCTCTCGTCTTCGGAGACTCGTTCTTTTCCTCATTCCAGCCGTATAACGTCACGATAAAACGGTATCACATTAAATTTACAAAAAAACTACGTTACCTTACCTGAAACAACCTCTCCACCTCGGGAACATGCTTCTTGTTGAGCAGGAACAGGATCACGTGGTCCTCGGCGGCAATCACCGTATCGTGATGCGCCATGATCACCTGCTCGCCCCGGACGATGGCGCCGATGGTGGTATCGGGCGGAAGCGGGATGTTCTCGACGGCCCGACCGATCACGCTGGAGGTCTCGTAGGCGCCATGGGCCACGGCCTCGATGGCCTCCGCCGCGCCGCGGCGCAGGGAATGCACCACCACCATATCGCCCCGGCGCACATAGGCGAGCAAGGCCCCGATGGTGGCCTGTTGGGGGGAGATGGCGATGTCGATGCTGCTGTTCTCCACCAGATCCACATAGGCGCTGCGGTTGATGAGGGCCATGACCTTGGTGGCCCCCAGGCGTTTGGCCAGCATGGTGGAGAGGATATTGAGCTGGTCGTCGTTGGTCACCGCGCAAAAGACATCGGTCTTATCGATATTCTCTTCCCGCAACAGGTCCCCATCGGCCGCGTCCCCGCGCAGCACGATGGTGTTGGACAGTTTTTCCGACAGGGCGAGGGAGGTCTTTTCGTTATACTCTATCAGTTTCAGGTTGTAATCGGACTCCAGGGCAATAGCCAGGCGGATGCCGATGTTGCCGCCCCCGGCGAGCATGACGCGTTTCACGGGTTTATCCAGCCGGCGCAGGGCCCCCATGACCGCCCGCACGTCTTCGGCGGCGGCGAGGAAAAACACCTCGTCATCGGGGCCGATGACGGTATCGCCCTTGGGGATGATGGCCCGCCCCTGGCGAAAGACGGCGACGACCCGCGTCTCGATATGGGGCATCAGGTCCCGCAGGGTACGCAACTCGTGGCCGATGAGCGGGCCGCCGTAATAGGCCTTGACGGCGACCAGGGAGAGCTTGCCATTGGCGAATTGCAGGACCTGCAGCGCCCCCGGCGTCTTGATGAGCCGCTGGATATAGCTGGTCACCAGTTGTTCCGGACTGATCAGGACATCGATGGGGATGGACTCTTGGGAAAAGATCGGGTGATCATGGTAGGCGGTGGCGCGAACCCGGGCGATCTTGGTGGGGGTGCGAAATAGCGTGTACGCAATCTGACAGGCGATCATATTGGTCTCGTCGCTATTGGTCACGGCAAGCACCATATCCGCCTCCTCGGCCCCCGCCCGCGTCAACACATCCGGGTGCGAGGCTTGGCCCACCACGGTGCGCAGGTCCAGGCGATCCTGCAACTCCCGGAGCAGCTCGGGGCTTTGGTCCACAACGGTGATGTCGTTGGCCTCGCTGACCAGGTTGTCCGCCACGGAGCTCCCCACCCGACCGGCGCCGAGGATGATGATCTTCATGGCATCACCCATACGATTTGGGTCAGCAGCCGATAAAACGGATCGGGGAACAGAAACAGCGCAAAACACCCCAACGCGGAAATAGACAACGCCGCCACGCAAAAGCCCGGTGCCTCCTTCACCCTGGCCCGCCAGTCGTCTCGATCCCCACGTTTCGCCTCCGGGTTTCCATGGCCCTCATCCGGCGCCCCGAAAAACCCCTGTATCGGTATCGGCAGCAGATAGGCGATATTGAGCAAGGCGCTCAGCATCAACACGCCGACGAACACCAATTGTTCGGCCTCCATGGCCCCGAGGACGAGGTACCACTTGCTCCACATCCCGCCGAAGGGCGGCAGACCGATGACGCACAGCGCGCCGATAAGAAAGGCAAAGGTCGTCACCGGCATGGTGCGGCCAATGCCCCGCAGTTGACTGACCTCCGTCTTATGGGCCGCCACCATAAAGGCACCGGCGCAGAAAAAGAGCGTAATCTTGCCGAAGGCATGCATCACGATATGCATCCCCGCGCCGATGATGCCGGCGGCGTTGGCCAGAAGCGCGCCCAATACGATGTAGGAGAGTTGACTGACCGTGGAATAGGCGAGCCGCGCCTTCAGGTTATCCTTCGTCATCGCCACCAGGGAGCCGATGAGGATAGTGGCCGCGGCCACGACCATGATCCACTGGCCGACGCCGGTGCCGGTCAACAGATCCATCCCGAACAGGTAGACGCTGACCTTGAGGACCGTAAAAACCCCGGCCTTGACCACCGCCACCGCGTGCAGCAACGCGCTCACCGGTGTCGGGGCCACCATGGCCGCCGGCAGCCAGCGGTGGAAGGGCATGAGCGCGGCCTTACCGATCCCGAAGACATACAGGGCGAACAGGACCCCGATGACGCCCTGGGAAATCGCCCCCTCCGAGACCCCATCCCCGAAGATGCCGCCGGTTGTGAAGTCCAGGGTGCCGGTCAGGACCCAGGTCCAGAGCATAGCCACCAACAGGAAGGCAAACGAGGTCCCCAGCAGCAATCCCAGATAGACGCGCCCGCCGCGCTTGGCCTCCTCCGTGCCGGCATGGGTGACCAGGGGATAGGTAGAGAGCGTCAGCACTTCATAGAAAACGAACAGCGTGAACATGTTCGCCGCGAATGCGATGCCCATGGCGCTCGCGATGGCGATGGCGAAACACACGTAAAAACGCGTCTGATGTTCCTCGTGGTGGGCGCGCATGTAGCCGATGGCATACAGTGAGGTAATGATCCAAAGAAAGCTCGCCACCAGGGCAAACAGCATCCCCAAGGGCTCCACGGCAAGGGCCAGCGGCATACCGGGGAAGGTCTCCACCAGCAGCATCTCCGGCCTTGCCCCCGCCGCAACCTGGGGATAGAGGGCGAGGACCACCAAAAACAGCCCGGTGGCCGTCGCCAGCGTCACGGCCTCGCGCAGATTGCGTCGGCGCTCTCCGGCAAGGGCGATGAAGAGCGTACTACACAGGGGTAGGACGAGGGTTAGGGGGAGTAAATTCATTGGCTAAAAAGAATCTCTTCAGAAATAAGAACCTTCCATGGTTTCGCCGCGCGAAATCATGGGGGCCTGCTTTACGGAGCAAACATACGATCCGGTCATCGATTCCGCCGGAGACCCGAAGATAGAACCATCATAAAGTATCACGCAATAAACGGTGATGGCGAGTTATCGTTAATGTGGGGCACTCTTTCCCCAAGGCGGACCCAAGCTCCTTCGACTCATGGACCGCACCACGACTGCAAAATATCGTCGGGCAACGGATCTCTAGTGCCCCACGCCATAAATACATCGTTCAACAACCGGCAATAATCCTTTGATTTTCATAGGAACTATAATCGAAGGAATTTGCGGTGGGCAGCACTAGTGAAGCTTTGCCTCGAACCGACAAAACATGACCCGGTATCGGTCAAGCAAAATCGGTGTTTTGTAAAACCGGACTCATTTGCAAAGCCGAGGGGGAAATCAACAAACTATATTCCCCTGCTTTTACCAATGGCCTGATTTTTCGGCTCACCACCGCCAGAGCCATGCTGATG
>CAZQHJ010000093.1:0-9492 GCA_964593225.1 uncultured Thiotrichales bacterium | reverse complement strand
GAGGGATTTACCTGAGGTATTCGGTTATTGGAATACAGTATACAAGCGATTCAATAGATTGGGCTCGAAAGAAGAAATTGATAAGGATTTTCAAATTTTTATCAAGAGATACTGACTTGGAGTGGGAGTTTGTCGATGGCAGTATCGTGAAAGCTCATCAGCATGGCTCTGGCGGTGGTGAGCCGAAAAATCAGGCCATTGGTAAAAGCAAAGGTGGTAATACCACTAAAATCCATATGTGTGCGGACGCTTTTGGATTACCTATTGATTTTGAGCTAACCGGTGGGGAAGTACACGATGTCAAGGCCGCTCCCGGGTTTATTGATAGGCTTCCCACAGGAGGATACGTCATCGCGGACAAGGGATATGATAGCGAAGAATTAAGGCAGCGAATCATTGAGAAAAAGTCCATTCCCGTCATTCCGAGAAAATCCAATTCGACCATTGGCAACGGTGACATGGATTGGGGTCTCTACAAATACAGGCACTTAGTCGAAAATCTATTCGCTCGACTTAAGCATTTTCGGGCCATCGCCACACGGTATGACAAACTTAAGCGTAATTGTAAAGCTATGTTGGCATTACCATGTAGCTTTTTTTGGCTACCTATGTGAAACATCAACAGCCCCTAATAGCCTGATTTTTGTTAGATTTCCTGTGAGAGCATTAGATCTTCCGGAAATAGCCCAAAAATCATACTTGTTCGAAGCTATTGGGCAGCCTCCTGTTGTGATTCCCAACATTTAACGCGAATAGAGCCAAACAAAAACAGCCAGCCATCCGCTTTTCCCGCCGATAGCTGGCCGCCCTTCAACGAAGTGACATGATGCGTTTTACGCGTTCATAAGGGCCACGGTAGTATCCAACATCCGGTTGGAGAAGCCCCACTCGTTGTCGTACCAGGATAGGACCTTGACCAGATTGCCGCCCATGACGCGGGTCTGGGTGGAATCGTAGCAGGAGGACTGGCTGGTGTGGTTGAAGTCGATGGAGACCAACGGGTCTTCATTGAATCCTAGAACGCCCTTGAGCTCACCCTCGGAGGCGGCTTTCAGGATGCTGTCGACCTCTTCCTTGCTGGTATCCCGCGCGGCCACGAAGGTCAAGTCCACGATGGAGACGTTGATGGTGGGCACGCGCATGGCGAAGCCGTCGAGCTTGCCGTTCAGATCCGGCAGCACCAGACCCACTGCCGCCGCGGCACCGGTCTTAGTGGGGATCATGGATTGGGTAGCGGAGCGGGCGCGCCGCAGGTCGGAATGATAGACGTCGGTGAGCACCTGGTCGTTGGTGTAGGAGTGGATAGTTGTCATCAAACCGTGCAGAACGCCAATCTTGTCATGGAGCGGTTTGACCATGGGAGCCAGACAGTTGGTGGTGCAGGAGGCGTTGGAGATGACCGTGTCCGAGGATTTCAACACGTTTTGATTCACGCCGTAGACGATGGTGGCGTCCACGTCCTTGCCGCCCGGCGCGGAGATGATGACCTTCTTGGCACCACCCTTCAGGTGGGCACTGGCCTTTTCCTTGCTTGTGAAGAAACCGGTGGATTCATGGACCACATCGACGCCCAGATCGGCCCAGGGTAGCTTCGAGGGATCGCGTTCGGCAAGTACGCGAATACGGTCGCCATTGACCACCATGGAATCCCCATCGACGGCGACCTCGCCCGGGAATTTACCATGGGCGGTGTCGTATTTGGTCAGATGAGCATTGGTTTTGGCGTCGCCCAAGTCATTGACGGCAACGATCTCGACGTCCTTGCGACCGGATTCGTACAGCGCACGCAGAATATTACGGCCGATGCGGCCGTAGCCATTGATACCTACCTTTATAGCCATTTTTTCTTCCCGAATAGTTTAGACACCCAACAGGAAGAATATACCCAAAACCCGGGTATATTCTTCCTGCCGGTTGCCTTAGCCACAAGACATGCCGCGTCTCCTGCCATGAGGAGACACAACTGAAGTTGTACTACCAGTTATACTTGATGTGCTAACCGGTCATACTCTACCTACCAGTGATACTCGAATGCACTTTAGATAAAACGCGTGAATGGTACTATTGCCGCTTGCCCTTCCGCAACTACCAATAAATTCGGGCCAATAAATCCCGGCGGCTCTGAAATTCATACGATATAATCCCGCCAGCCAAGATCATCGGAACAAAAACCCATCATCAGTTGCAGAGCATAGCGCATCTCGGCTTTAGAAGCTGTTTGGGAATTCGCAATCTACCGCGGCCTACCGTATAACAGTGGCCGAATTGCGCCCTGCCGCGTTGCGACGGGGGCGAGGTTCGTTATGTACTTGGGCGTCATGTAGTCCACTACAATCCTTATTTTCGCCCCCATCGCGCCTTGCAGGAGCCGCAATCGGGGCGCCACCTCGCTACGATGCGAATTTCCAAACAGCTTCTTAGAGGAGAAAACCCATGACGAGCCCCCAGTGCGACCCTCCCGTCAAACGGACCATCCGGGTGACCGGCATGTCCCGCGTCGAATGCGAACAGGCCATCCAACGGGGTCTGAACGACCTGCCGGGCGTCCATGAAGCGCGGGCCGACCACCGCACGGGCCGGGTGAAGGTCGCCTACGACCTCGATAGCACCCGAATCCGAACAGTGGAGGAGAAACTTGTAGCGCTGGGGTATCCGCTGGCGGACGGTTTTTGGGCGCGTCAGAAGCGGCGCTGGGTCCACTTCACGGAACAGAACAGGCGGGATAACCTGGCCCAGCAGGGACACTGTTGCAGCAAGACGCCTCTGTGAGGCCATCCCGGATTCTCGCCCGGATTTTCGGATAGGACAGAACACAAACGCCTTGGGATTCCGGCCGTGCCGGATTGGAAACCGCCATGATCCATCGTCTCACCATTCGAAACTTCAAGAGCCTGGAAGAAGTCTCCGTGGAGCTCGCTCCCATCACGGTCCTCATCGGGGAGAGCGGCACGGGAAAGACCAACTTCGTCACGGCGCTGCGCTATCTGCGCGACTATCTGTATTTCGGGGAACCTCGGCATCCGGAGTTCCGGGACTGGCGACCGCTCCTCCCCGCGACGAAACCGGCGTGCGAGATGTCATTCGAGGTCGAGTTCGATGTCAAGGGAATAGAAGAGTCTTTCACCTATTGCGTGACATTACTTGAGGGAGGGTCTGGCAACTGGCCTATTATCAATGAATCGTTGCGCCTGGGCGACCGGGTCTATTTCGAGCAGGCGCAAGGGGAATGGCGGGTCGAACCGCAACCGGCTCCCGCGCTACGACGAAACCTCCCCGCCATCGGATGTCTCCCCGCCATCCCCGAAGTCGTCATCGCCTACACGGCCCTCACCGCCGGGATCGGTTGCTATCAGTTCCCCGCCACCGTCCTCGGCGCTGCCACAAAGGGAAATACGCCCGCCGAGGAGAACGGATCCGAAGCGCTGCCCGGGCTCCGGGACGATGGGGCCAACTACCTGCGGGTGCTGAAGGGCATCCTGATCAATCTCCAGGATCTCAACACGCGAAAGGTTATCACCAGCACGCTCCGGCACCTGAATCCGTCCGTCTCGAGCATCGCGCTGGACGCCCTCCGAGAGACCCAGGCCGTGGTGGTCGCTCACCGATTCGGCGAGGAGACCCTTCCCCTCCCCCTGGCCTGGGAATCCGAGGGCTTCCGGCGCTTCTTCGCCCACCTGTTGGCCCTGTACCAACAGCCGTCGAAGCAGACGCTGATCTTCGAGGAACCGGAAAACGGCATCTACCCGGGGGCGCTGGCGTTGCTCACCGACGAATTCAAGGCCGCCGCCCATATCGGTCGGGGGCAGATCCTCCTCACCACCCACAGCCCCGGCCTGCTGGATCAGTTTCCCGAAGAGGCGATTCGCGTGGTGGAATTGGAGGGATTGCAGACCCGGATTGGCCGGGTATCCCCCGAGCAGCGGGCGGCCTTGGAGGAGCGGCTATTGGAACCCGGAGAACTGCTGACGGTGGATCAGGCCCGCCTCGAAACGGAGATGGGGGCCTGATGAAACGCCTGGCGTTGTTCGTAGAGGGAAAGGGCGATGCAGCGGCCGTTTCGATTATCGTAAAGCGCCTTTTGACGGAACAAAATGCCTGGGATTGCCTGTTTCCGGACTCGCGCCCTTTCGTCGTCGGCGAGGTGGGCAGGCTCCTCAAGGACGACTGCCGCCAATGGCGGCGTTGGCTGGGCGCGGCGGCAAAGCATGGCGATCTGGGCGCCGTGCTGCTGGTCCTGGACGGCGACATCGAGAAGCTCCAAGGAAAGGCATTCTGCGCCGCAAGCCTCGCCCGGGCCCTCGCCACCGAATCGGAAAGGGCCGGCGGCGGCAGGCTATTCTCGGTGGCCGCGGTGTTCGCTTGCCGGGAATTCGAGTCGTGGCTGATTGCCGGGGTCGAATCCCTGGCGGGGAAAAACCTGGAAGACGGTCGCCCCGGCATCGAGGCCGGGACACGGGCCCCCGAGGGGGACCTGGAGTCGGCCCCTCGGGATGCCAAGGGTTGGCTCAGGCAGATGATGGAACGGGGGACCGGTTACAGTCCGGCGAGGGATCAGGCATGATTGGCCGAGAGGGTGGATCTCCAGCCGATTCGCGACCGACCCATGGGATCCTTTCAGCGGCTCGAGTCGGCGGTTTCGACGATTGTAACGGCGGTTCGAAAAGCATCTCCCGTCGCGAGTCCCCGCTAATGGGTGATTTCCCTCCCGAAGACCATGGCGGACGAACCCCGCGCCATGGCGGGCGGCCCATCCGCCATGGCGGGAAACCTATCTTCCATTGCCTAAAAATCATCCGCCATGGCGGATGATTCTTCTTCCATGGCGGGAAACCTCCCCGCCATCGCAGGTAGGGTCTCTTCCATTTCCTATGAATTATCCGCCATCGCGGACAGACCCCCTTCCATGGCGGGGAGATTTCCGGCCATTTCCTTTTCATGGGATCTCATCGCCTGGCTATCGCCCGCCATGGCCCCACGACCGGGGCGGGTGGCGGGTCGACAACCGGTCTTTTCGGACCTTTGCATAAGGCCTTTTTCAACAAGTTAACTCATCCCCACAAATGCCAAAACAACTGCGCAACATCGCCCTCATCGCCCACGTGGACCATGGCAAGACCACCCTGGTGGACCGTCTCCTGCAACAATGCGGCATGATGGATGCCCGAGGCTCGCCACTGGAACGGGCCCTGGACAGCAACGACCAGGAACGGGAACGCGGCATCACCATCCTCGCCAAGACCACCGCCATCACCTGGCGGGATATCCGCATCAACATCGTCGATACCCCCGGCCACGCCGACTTCGGCGGCGAGGTGGAGCGCATCCTCTCCATGGTGGACTCGGTCCTGTTGCTGGTGGACGCCGTGGAAGGCCCCATGCCCCAGACCCGCTTCGTTACCCAAAAGGCCTTTGCCCGGGGGCTGCGGCCCATCGTGGTCATCAACAAGATCGACCGGCACGGCGCGCGGCCCCACGCCGCCCTGGACGAGACCTTCGATCTCTTCGATCGCCTGGGGGCGACGGATGAGCAACTGGATTTTCCCGTGGTCTACGCCTCTGCCCTGCACGGTTACGCCACCCTGGACGATCAGACCAGGGGCGGCGACATGGCGGCCCTGCTGGATACCGTCGTCCAACACGTCCCCCCCCCCTTGGCCGATCCCGCCGGTCCCTTCCAAATGCAGATCAGCACCCTGGATTACTCGCCCTATGTGGGGGCCATCGGCATCGGCCGCATCCGGCGGGGCGCCATCCACACCAATACGCCGGTTGTGCTCATGGACCGGAACGCCGAGAGGCGGACCGCCCGTGTGTTGCAGGTGTTGCAATCGGAAGGGCTGAAACGCGTGGAGGTGGCGGAAGCCGGCGCCGGCGACATCATCGCGATCACCGGCATCGACGGGCTCAAGGTCTCCGATACCCTGTGTCAGCCGGACGCCGTGGAGGCCCTGCCGCGTCTCGCCGTGGATGAGCCCACGGTCAGCATGACCTTTCAGGTCAATGACGGACCTTTCGCGGGACAGGACGGGAAGTATCTGACCAGCCGGCAGATCCGGGAGCGCTTGAACCGGGAGCTCATCCATAACGTCGCGCTCTCCGTGGCCGATACCGAACACCCGGACCGTTTCCTGGTCTCCGGTCGCGGCGAGCTGCACCTGGGGGTGCTCATCGAGACCATGCGGCGGGAGGGCTACGAGCTGGCGGTGGGCCGCCCCCATGTCATCATCAAGACCCTCGACGGGGAAGACTGCGAACCCTGGGAACAACTCACCGTGGATATCGAGGAAAAACACCAGGGACGGGTCATGGAGATGTTGGGGACCCGCAAGGGGGCGCTCAACCATATGGCGCCCGATGGCAAGGGACGCGTGCGCCTGGATTACACGATTCCTTCCCGGGGGAGCATCGGCTTTCGCACCGAATTCCTCACCGCCACCTCCGGCACGGGACTGCTCTATCACACCTTCTCCCATTACGCGCCCACCGCGCCCGGGGAGATCGGTCAACGCCGCAATGGGGTATTAATCTCGAACGGCCAGGGGACGAGCCTCGGTTATGCCCTCTTCAACCTCCAGGAGCGCGGCCGCCTATTGATAGGTCCCGGGGAAGAGGTCTACGAAGGGATGGTCATCGGCATCCACGCCCGGGCCAACGATCTGGTGGTCAATCCCCTCAAGGCCAAGCAGCTCACCAACATCCGGGCCGCCGGTTCCGACGAGAATATTCTACTGACCCCGCCGATCCGGCTGAGCCTGGAACAGGCCCTGGAATTCATCGACGACGATGAACTGGTGGAATTGACGCCGAAACATATCCGGGTGCGGAAAAAACTGCGGAAGGAATACGAACGCAAGCGCGCGAGCCGCGGGAATGCCTCATGAGCCGATCTTGCTCGCGGCTCGATATGCCGGGGCGTTGTGTCCGTTTATCGATGGCCGATTCGAATCCTATCGTTTGCCTGATCATCACCCCATCGATCCTTCACAACACCCGCAACTCCACTCGCTTACCCAGTACCGCGGCAGCCTGTTCGATCCGGTCCAGCCGCGAGGCATGTCCCAGGTCCAACAGGCGATCCACCTGGGGCAAATGCCAGCCGAGGCGGCGAGCCAGCTCTGCTTTGTGCACCCCTTGCTCTCGCATGGCCGAATAGATCCCCAGCTTGGCGCACTCCAAGGGGCTTGGCGCCACGGTGGGAAGCCCCGGCGCCGGGTCCGGACGCGGCAGGTCGCGGCGCGCCTGGACATACATACAAAGCGCTGTTTCCAAGGCGTCACGGGCGTGAATCAGTGCTTCATCCTCGTCCTCGCCTTGGGTAATCGCCTCCGGTACATCCGGGAAGGTCACGACGAAACCCCCTTCGTCCGCCGGCGTCAGTTTCACGGGATAGTCGAACATGGCATTTCTCCTTCACGAGCTGTGTGCATTTGCATATGTCTCTCATTTCAAACCAAGTTGTTTCTTGATAGCCTCGACGGTCCCTTTTTTCAGTTCCGCCGAATGCATGGGTAGCACTGATTGATGGTTGCCCAGCCGGACCTTCGGATGGCCGCCCTTCCCAGGTTCGAAGGTCGCGCCCTGGCGAGCCAGCCATCGCTTGCATTCCCGACTGTTCATGGCCACCACTATGCAATATTTCTGATGTGAAAAACAACAATCATGAAAGAGATGTTTTCATAAACGGCAGACCCAGCCCCCCGCGTTTCGATTCGATGTGCCGGCGGATGAGAAGCGCGGCCTTCTCCGGGTCCGGCTCCACCTGGAATTTCGCCCCCACCACATCTTCGAGCTTCGAGGCCAAAAGGCCCACCACGTTCGGGCTGCCGAAAATAGGCGGTTGCACGCCCAGCACGGTATCGATGCCGCTGGCCACCACATAGGTGCCGATGGAGACGGCCTTCTCCGAATACCATTCCGGGGCCGCGCCGGCCAGCGGAAGCGCGCTGATGTCCACGCCCATATAATCGGCCAGGGCCCCCGCCAACGTCAGAATCCGCACATTATCCACGCAGGAACCCATGTGCAGGACCGGGGGAATGCCCAACGCCTTGCACACCGCGCCGAGCCCCGGTCCCGCCAGATCCGCGCCCTCCGGGACTATGTGACCTGCCTTGCCGTTGGCCACGGCGGCGCAACCGGTCACCAGCACCAGGATATCGTTCTCGATGAGCCGCTGGGTGAGGGTGACGTGGCCGTAATCCTGGGGGATCTTGGGGTTGTTGCAGCCGACGACGGTCACCGCCCCCCGGATCGAACCGGCCTTGATGGCGTCCACCAGGGGCTCCGGGGTGCCACCCAGGGCCGTCAGGATGGATTCGATGGAGAAACCGGCCATCATGGCCACCGGTTCCACGGGAATGCGCACCCGATCGGGATTGCGGTTGCCGTAGGCCACGATGCCCCGCGTCACGATCTCCTTGCCGATCCCGAGTCCCTGGCGGGGATCGAAGGAGATATGGGTGGCGCCGGGGAATTTGGCCTTGTCGGCGGTGGAGATGACCTCGGTATGGAAACATCGAGCCACATCGGTGATGGCAGGCATGATGCACTGGTAATCCACCACCATGGCGTCCAGGGCCCCGGTGATGATCACCAGTTCCTGCATCAGGTGATTGCCCGCCATGGGGATGCCCCGGCGCATTTGGAGTTCGTTGCCCGTGCAGCAAAGGCCAACCAGATTGATGCCGCTGGCCCCTTTTTCCCTGGCGAGCGCCACCAGATCCGGGTCGGCGGCCGCCTGAACGATGACGTCGGAGAGCAAAGGGTTGTGTCCGTGGAGGGCGATGTTGACGGCCTCTTTCCTGAGCACGCCCAGATTTACCTGGGACATGACCGGCTGGGGCGTGCCGAACAAGACATCCGAGAGCTCGGTGGCCACCATGGAACCGCCCCAACCGTCGGAGAGGCTGGTCCGCAGGCCATGGAGCAGGATATTGGCGTAGTCGTTGTCGACCCCCATGTGGGTGCGGTGCAGCATCTCCACGTTTTCCCGATCGATGCCCCGGGGCGTGATCCCGAGTCTCTCCCATAGCGCGCGGCGGGGTTCGGGGGCGCGCCCGGCAAAGCCGATGTGGCCCTTGCGGATGCCGAAGTCCGCCATCATGGCGTCGGCCAGGGCCCGGGCGATATCGTTGACGGATCTTCCGTCCGTCGCGACCCCATATTCCGCGGCCAATCTCTTTAGCTTGTCCGTGTCGCGGATCTCGTAGCCGGTCGTGTTTCCGTCTGCGGTCTCGGCGAACACCTCCAGGATATCGCGTCCGTGGTCCGAGTGGGCGGACGCCCCGGCAGCGATGGTCCGTCCCAAGTTTCGGGCGACGATGATGTCGGCATCGGCCCCGCACACCCCTTTTTGCGGTCCCTCCCCGAAGGGATCGATGCGGCAGGGACCCATGGAACAGTTGCGACAACTGAGTCCCAGGGAACAATAGCCGCATTGGGGCTGCTGGGCGGCCAATCGGTCCCAGACGGTTTCGATGTTCTCTTCCGACG
>CAZQHJ010000092.1:0-9497 GCA_964593225.1 uncultured Thiotrichales bacterium | reverse complement strand
TTCTCTAAAACCAAAACTTCATTGACCGTTGCACTTCGAAGTTGAATCCGCGAGACTATAAAATGATGCTCAACAGTCGAAACACTCCCCACCATGAAACCATACCCCACTCGGATGCCTCGCTGCCGGAGAAGGCGCTTTCCGTAGAAAAGGCGCACGCGCGCATTGCCCGAGAGATCGATCCCGTCACGGAGACGGAACGGCTCGATCTCCGAGGCACCCTCGGGCGGGTGCTCGCCCAAGATATCTTTGCGCCCTTCGATGTCCCGCCCCACACGAATTCCGCCATGGATGGCTACGCCATTCGAAGCGCCGATTTGCGCCCGGAAGCGCACCGCGCATTCACGGTCACAGGGTGCGCATGGGCGGGGAGGCCCCACAAAGGCGTTGTCGGGAGCGGGCAAGCGATTCAGATCATGACCGGCGCGGTCATGCCCCCCGGCGCCGATAGGGTGCTCATGCAAGAGCATGTGGAGAAAGACGCCGACATCATTCGGCTGCGCCCGGAACACGCGTCCCGATATACCGAGGCCCGAAACGGCCAAGGGGACAATGTCCGCGCCGCGGGGGAAGACCTCGCCAAAGGCGCCCGGGTATTGCGTGCCGGCAGACGTATCGTACCGGCCGATCTCGGTTTGCTGGCCTCCCTGGGTATTGCCGAAGCCAAGGTCCGACGACGTCTCCGGGTGGCCTTCTTCTGTACCGGCGATGAACTGCAATCCTTGGGGGAGCCCCTGGAAGAAGGGGCTATCTACGACAGCAACCGATATACCCTGTACGGGATGCTCTCCCGGCTCGGCGTGGAGATCCACGACTTAGGGATGGTCGTCGATGAACCGGAAGCGATACGGCAAGCCTTCGCCAGGGCTTCGGCCGTTGCCGATGTGGGGGCCGATGCCCTCATCGCCACCGGCGGGGTATCCGTTGGGGAAGCGGACCACGTCAAAGCGGTGCTCGGTGAATCGGGTCGCGTGGATTTCTGGAAGATCGCCATGAAACCGGGGCATCCCTTGGCCTTCGGTCGGATTGGGGCGACCCGATTTTTCGGGTTGCCGGGCAATCCCGTGGCGGTCATGGTGAGTTTCTATCAGTTCGTGCAATGGGCGCTGGCCCGCATGGCGGGGGAGCGCGACCCCCAGTGCCCACCGACCCAACGGGTGATTTGCCTGTCGCGGCTTCCCAAAAAAACCGGCAGAGCGGAATTCGTGCGGGGCGTGCTGGAAGGCGATCCCGATGGGGGACTGACCGTGCGAAAGACCGGGAGCCAGGGCTCCGGCATCCTCCATTCCATGAGCCTCGCCAACTGCTTTATCCTCCTTTCGGAGGAACAGGGGAACGTGGAACCGGGGGACCTTGTGGCAGTACAGCCATTCTGGGGGGTGATGATGTAAGGGCGTGACCTATATGGCCAAGGCAGCCTTCGCCAAGAGCTGTATACGACAAAAACGTCAATCACAGCAGCCCGGGAACCGGCGAGCGCCGTGATTCAGAGAAGTTTGATGACAGCCGTGGCCGCGAGGATGAGCAGGATGTTTGCGCCGATCATCTTGTTGACGATCCGGTGCTCCATGGCCTCCATCTTTGCGTCTATCCTGGCCTCCATGGTTTCCATCTTCTCGTTCATCTTCGCTTCCATGGTTTCCATCCTCGCGTCCATTTTAGCTCCCATGGTTTCGAGCTTGGCGCGCAGCTCGGTCTTGATCTCTATCCTGAGCGCGTCGATGTCGTGCCGGGTGGCAAAAGCCGCGCCGTTCAAGGCTTCTTTATGGGCAACGGCGTGTTCTTCCTTGATGCCCGCCTTGCGGAGCGCGTCGACGTACTTGTGGGTGTCGAAATGGATTTCGTTCATGGGGGGCCTTCCTTCTCATACCGGGATTCAGAGGAGTTTGATGACGGCCGTCGCCGCGATGATGAGCAGGATGTTCGCGCCGATCATCTTGTTGACGATCCGGTGCTCCATGGCCTCCATTTTGGCGTCCATCTTGGTTTCCATGGTTTCCATCCTCGCGTCCATCTTAGCTTCCATGGTCTCGAGCTTGGCGCGCAGCTCCGTTTTGAGCTCTATCCTGAACGCGTCGATGTCGTGCCGGGTGGCGAAGGCCGCACCGTTCAGGGCTTCTTTATGGGCGACGGCGTGTTCTTCCTCGATGCCCGCTCGACGGAGCGTGTCCACGTACTTGTGGGTGTCGAAATGGATTTCGTTCATGGGGATGCCCTTTGGGTTTGCGCGGATGGGATGGGGAGATAACGGTTACTCTATCGGTCCGATGTTCGGTTGTAAAGCCAAAAGGAACGATCCACGAAGGACACGAACATACAGAGGGAATCCCCCGTGGATCGTGGCCTCAACCGCCCCCGTTCCCCGCCGCCCACGTCCGGGCGTTCTCGAATAACCGCAGCCACGGGCCGGCTTCCCCCCAGTCGTCCGGGTGCCAGGAATACTGGCAACCGCGAAACAGGCGCTCCGGGTGGGGCATCATGATGGTGACGCGCCCGTCGAGGCTGGTGAACCCGGTGACGCCCGCCGGCGATCCGTTGGGGTTGGCGGGGTAGCGTTCCGTGGGCGCGCCCCGGTTGTCCACGTAGCGAAGGCAGGCCTTCCATGTCTGTTCTTTCAATGTCTCCTCCGGGCCGCCCTTTTCTTCCGGGGTGGGGAATCGGGCCCGGCCCTCGCCGTGGGCCACCACGATGGGCAGTCGGGAACCGGCCATCCCGGTCAGGAACAGGGAGGGGGAAGGCAGCACCTGGCACAGCACCAGCCGGGCCTCGAATTGTTCGGAGCGGTTGCGCGCGAAGCGCGGCCAGTGGTCGGTCCCCGGGATGAGGGCGGTGAGTCGGGAGAGCATCTGGCAGCCGTTGCACACCCCCAGGGTGAAGGTCTCGGGGCGGGCGAAGAAAGCCGCGAATACGTCACGGGCGCGGGGGTTGTGCAAGATGGCGTTGGCCCATCCCCCCCCGGCGCCCAGGACGTCCCCATAGGAGAACCCCCCGCAGGCGGCCAGGCCGTGGTAGTCGGCGAGGGTTGCGCCGCCTTCCATGATCTCGCTCATGTGGACATCGGAGCAGTCGAAACCCGCCCGGTGGAAGGCCGCCGCCATCTCCACGTGACCGTTGACGCCCACCTCCCGCAGGATGGCGATCCGGGGGCGGACGCCCCCCGGTAGCGGTGCCCGGTTGTCCTCATCGGTAGGATGGGCAAAGGCGTGCGACGCCGTGCCCATCTCTCGCTGATGATGGGCACGGCGCTTGGTTCGACTCCGCTCGCCAACCGTCGCGACTTTGCCCATCCTACACAGGACATGCCTTTCATCCCCGGACAAACCGAAACCAAGGTGTACCGTCAGCCCCGGATCGTCGGCGTCCAGGATCCGTTGGTATTCCTGTTCGGCGCAGTCGGGGTTGTCCCGCAAGGACTGCATACGGTAGCCGGTCTCGGACCAGGCCCTTTGGAGGGCGATCCGGGATTCCTCGAAGAGGACCTCGCCGGCGAGGCGGAACCGGATCCTATCGTCCCGGTTGGGTTGGCCGATGACATGGATATGTCCGGCGAGCCCCCCCCCGGCGGGTTTCCCATGGGACGCCAGGACCCCCAGGACCGCCGCCCGATCCCCGCGACGCACCTGCACGACGGCGCCGGGCTCTTCGGCAAACAGTATGGCCAGCGGGTCATTGCCCAATCCGTCGAGGGCGACAGTGACCCCGGTATGCCCGGCGAAGGCCATCTCGCACACGGTGGCGAGTAGTCCCCCGTCGGAGCGGTCGTGGTAGGCCAGCAGATAACCCGCTCGGTTGAGGTGGCCGATGGCGTCGAAGAAGGCCTTCAGGTCTTCGGGCCGATCCAAGTCCGCCGGTTCCCCTTCCCCGGACGCCTCGAAGACCTGGGCCAGGGCGGAGCCGCCCAGTCGATTCTTCCCCCGGCCAAGGTCGATGAGAATCAGATCGGTCTCCCCTTCTGTCCGAAGCTGGGGCGTCAGGGTCTTGCGTATATCAAGGACCGGCGCAAAGGCCGAGACGATGAGGGAGAGCGGGGCCGTGACCTCTCGAGGTTCGGAGCCGGATTGGCCGGCCTCCGTCCAGACGGTCTTCATGGAGAGGGAGTCTTTGCCCACAGGAATGACGATGCCGAGCGCCAGGCAGAGTTCCGTCACTGCCCGCACTGTATCGAAGAGGCGCGCATCCTCGCCGGGATGCCCGCAGGCCGCCATCCAGTTGGCCGAGAGGACCACCCGGTCCAGGGCGCGGATGGACGCCCCGGCGATGTTGGTGATGGCCTCGGCGACCGCCAGCCGCCCGGCGGCGGGGGCGTTGATAAGGGCCGCCGGCGCGCGCTCGCCCATGGCCATGGCCTCGCCGGTGTAGCCGTTGAAACCGCTGGCCGTGACCGCGCAATCGGCCACCGGGACCTGCCAGGGACCGACCATCTGGTCCCGGGCCACAAGACCCGTGACGCTACGGTCCCCGATGGTGATGAGAAAACTTTTTCTGGCCACCGTGGGGAGGCGCAGTACCCGGTGGACCGCGTCGGGAAGTGTGAAGTGTGAAGTGTGAAGTGTGGAAGCGTCGACAAGATGCCGGCATTCCCGGCGAGGAATCCTCGTCACGTCCCGCACCATGCGGGGTGGATTGCCGAAGAGGAAGTCCAGAGGGATGTGGATGGGCAGGTTGTCGAGGGGCGTATCCATGGCATGGGATACCGGATCATCGGTGAGCGTCAGATTCAGTCCCTCCGTGGTCTCGCCCACCACGGCGCGGGGGCAGCGTTCCCGCCGGCACAGATCCAGGAAGCGATCCAAGCGTTCCGGGGCGATGGCCAGCACGTAACGCTCCTGGCTCTCGTTGCACCAGAGCGCCAGGGGCGACATGCCGGGGTCGTCGCTGGGGATGGCGCGAAGCTCGAAACGCCCGCCCTTGCCGCCGCCGTGGACCAGTTCCGGCAGGGCGTTGGACAGGCCGCCCGCCCCCACGTCGTGCAGGGACAGGATGGGGTTGCCATCGCCCATCTGCCAGCACCGATCGATGACCTCCTGACACCGGCGCTGCATCTCCGGGTTGTCCCGCTGCACGGAGGCGAAATCCAGGTCCTCCCGGGTCGTGCCGGAGGCCAGCGACGAGGCCGCGCCGCCGCCGAGCCCGATGAGCATGGCCGGTCCCCCGAGGACCACGATGGGCGCCCCGGCGGGCAGCGCCTGTTTGGCGACCTGTTCGGCGCGGATATTTCCCAGGCCGCCCGCCAACATGATGGGTTTGTGATAGCCGCGGATCGCCTGTCCGTCGGCCCCGTCGGTCACCAACGCCTCGAAGGTGCGGAAATAGCCCAGCAGCGCCGGTCGCCCGAATTCATTGTTGAACCCGGCTGCCCCGATGGGGGCCTCCTGCATGATCCGGAGCGCCGAGGCGATGCGGGCGGGCCGGCCGAAATCCTTCTCCCAAGGCTGTTCGAAGCCCGGAATCCGCAGGTTCGAGACCGAAAACCCCGTCAGCCCCGCCTTGGCGCGCGCCCCCCGGCCCGTCGCTGCCTCATCCCGGATCTCCCCGCCGGAACCGGTGGCCGCCCCCGGATAGGGGGAGATGGCGGTGGGGTGGTTGTGGGTCTCCACCTTCATGAGAATAGACGCTTCCCCCGGCATGTCGGCGTAGCGCCGGGATGCGGGATCGGGATAAAACAGTCGGGGCTCGGCATGGGCCTCGCCCTTCATCACCGCGGAATTATCCGCATAGGCGCTCAGAATATGGCGGCTGTCCCGGGCGTCGGCGTAGGTGCGCCGGATCATCCCGAACAGGGTGTCTTCCTGGGGCGCCCCATCGATGACCCAGTCGGCATTGAAGACCTTGTGGCGGCAATGCTCCGAGTTCACCTGGGCGAACATCATCAGCTCCACATCGCTGGGGTCCCGCCCCAGCCCCGCGAAGCCCTCCCCCATATAGCCGATCTCCTCATCGCTGAGTGCGAGTCCCAGATCGCGATTGGCCGCCTCCAGCTCCGCGCGCCGCCTGTCCGGGTCCCCGGACAGGGCGACCCGGCCCAAGGGCGCGGGGGCGGCGTGTTCGAATAACCCCTCGATGGCCTCGAAATCGTAAAAAACCGCCTGGGTCATGGGGTCATGGAGCAGCACCGCCACTGTCGCCAGCGCGTCGGGCGCGGGAAGGCCCGCGCCGTGGGCCGCGTCGCTAAAAACGATAGAAAAGGCGATGCCCCGCTCCAGTCGCGCAATGCAGCCGAGTCCACAGTGGTGGGCGATATCGGACGCCTTGCTGGACCAGGGCGATACGGTGCCGGGGCGTGGCGCGACCAGGATGAGCCGTCCGGGGGTAGAAGGGGATAGTCCTCCAGGCGCGCATCCCCCGTCGTCGCCCGTCCCCCCATAATCCAGGATCGCATCAAGCCGCGCCCGCTCCTCTTCCGTCAGCGGGCGGTCCGGGTCGGCCAGGCGCGCGAAATGAACAAAGCGGGCTCTCAGCGATGAAACCTGTGGGACTGCCTCCCGGATCGTCGCCAACAACTTTCGCAGCCGGAAAGACGACAGGGCCGGAGGGCCGGGGAGGCGTAGGCTTTTCATGGTCATAGGATTGGGCTTCCAGTGAAACAGGCACAGGTGTGTCGAGATGGCCCCCGAAAGCGCCCCCGAACCTTTTGGGCGTCGACGGCAAGGCTGGCCTTGGTTGGACGAGGATATAACGAAAAAACCCGCACTTAAGCGGGTTTCATCGAGTGTGGTGTTGAATGGTGATTGGGTGGGCCACCCAGGACTTGAACCTGGAACCGACGGATTAAGAGTCCGCAGCTCTGCCATTGAGCTAGTGGCCCATGGGAGTTAAGCCAAGTATAACGAAAGTACGTTAATGATTCCCCTGACAATGTTGGGGAAGTGGGTTTTTCGCCTCCGTTTCAGGCAGGACTTTCATGATAATGACAACTCCGGCGATAAGAATCAAATTGATTCAATCGTCTCCGGCAAAAACCCCCAGAAGATGCAACAGGCTGGTGAATAGGTTGAAAATGGTCACGTACAAGGTCACGGTCGCCATGATATAGTTGGTCTCGCCGCCGTGGACGATGGAGCTGGTTTGCCAAAGGATGAGGCCCGACATCAGTAGGACGAACATTGCGGAAACCGCGAGGGACAGACCCGGGAGTGAGAAAATCGCAGCGCCCAGCCCCGCTAGAAATGCGACCAGTATCCCAACCATCAAGAACCCGCCCATGAAGCTGAAATCCTTGCGCGTCGTGAGGGCGTAACCGGACAAACCCAGAAATATGGCGCCGGTACCCCCCATGGCCATCATCACCAATTGGGGGCCATTGGAAAAGCCATGGATATACGCGTCGATAATAGGGCCTAAAGTCATCCCCATGAAACCTGTCAACGCGAATACGAATACGATGCCCAATCCACTGTTTTGAAATTTCGAGGTAAGGAACAACAGTCCGAAATACCCGACCAGGGTGATGATGAAACCCGGGTGGGGTAGATTCAATACCATGGCGAGTCCGGCCATGAACGCACTGAACAACAGCGTCATGGCGAGGAGTGTATAGGTGTTTCGGATCAGTTTGTTCGTGACCGGAGCGGTCATCTCGGCGGATGGAGACGTAGCGTAATTATATGCGGACATGATAGTTATCTCCCGACCCGGCACAACCGGGAACTGGATAAAGAATGATCAATGGGAAGCCATACGTAAAGCCTATGGGGTCCCACTTCGTGGGACGAAAGAGGTTAATGCACCCGGCCTTTTCCTAATCATAACGCTATAATTCTCGAACACAAGCCGGTCTTTAGTCAATATTTCAGCGTGTAGTATGTCATGTCATCGACAGTTCAAGCGTCATGTCCGATTCGATCCGGAATCCAAGCGGCTTTCAAGGCTAAAAAAGCGGTCCATTCGAGGTATATCGAAGTATATATTTTCGCAACGATAGCTCTCACGGTTTACGGACGACCGGTTTTCGAGTGATGCATTGCCCGCCCCATCGGGGCCTCGATCCGCCGCGTCCAGGCTCCGATCCCTTTCCTGGGAGCCCCGATCCATTCCGTCGGGACTCCGATCCCTCGCGTTCCGGCTTCGATGCGTTCTATCCGGGCTTCGATGGATTCCGTCGAAGCTTCGATCCCACCCATCGAAGCGCCGATCCGCTTTGTCCGGGCTTGGATCCGTCTCGTCCGGACCGGGATCCGCCCCGGCCAAACCCGGCATTATCCGCGGAGATCCGGGCTCCGGTGTATTTCCAAGGCGTGATTTTCCGACAGGCCCCGGGCGCCGATTACCGAACGCGGTCGCTATGGATAAGGGCGCCGAGGATCGATTCCCCTATCGATGGCCAACTCGGAATGAATAATGCCATTTCGGATCATCCCGACGCTCCGGAGGTTTGACGCTACTGCCGGGTTACCTTAGCATGGCCGGAAATACAGGTCCATCGGCGGCTGATTGAACCGTGAGGTGCCGATCCCTGTCAGGCAATAAACCCGACGAACAGGAGCCCTCGACCATGCAATTCCCAGACGAAGAATCCAAGATTCTGGCCCTGGCCCGGCGGGTGTCCGCCGGCCTGTCGGCCCATACCGGGACTTACCCCGCGCCGCCGGTCGGTTCCGAAGCCATCGACGTGGCCGTCGCCGATTACGTGAGGACCAAGGACGCCGTCGTCCTCGCCCAGGGGGCCCTGAAACAGGCCGTGGATGATAAGGAGGCGGCCCTGGGCGCGTTGGTGGATCGTGTGAAGCAGGACCTGCGCTACGCCGAGAATACGGTGCATTTCAATGACTCGAAACTGAGCCTGCTGGGCTGGGGCGGACGCCGGGCCGCGACGCCCCTGGAGGCCCCGGGTCAGGCGTTGAACCTGACAGCCACGGAGCAGGGCAACGACTGGATTACGCTGACCTGGAAAAAGCCTACGGATGGCGGAAAGGTGGCGACCTACAAGATTCAGCGCCGGGAAGGGAGCGACGACGCCTGGGCCACGGTGGAGACGACCCTGGAGACGACGATTACCCTGGGCAGTCAAGAGGCCGGCAAGAAGTTCGAGTACTGCGTGGCGGCCATGAACAAGGCAGGCATCGGGCAGGAAAGCAATACCGTAATGGCGGTGTTGTGATCGCCTGAGCCATGAAAGTGCGGGCGGGTGTGGTCCGAACGGGATTTTTATTCCGAGTTCGTCATTGATATCGGAATCGATTTTCGTTCCCTTATCGAGAGTGAAACCGATGGCGATAGCGATGGGGGCGTGTTCGGCAACCGGCGCCTCTCGGAAAATCACGCTTCGGACACACCCATCATCCGGTGTTTCGGTTGTCTTCGGACTCTGAAACAGGCTACAACCCGATATCCACCCATGCTACGTTTTTTCGATGATCTTCAGACCTGTTGCGTAATAGCTTTTATCCTAGTGGTTCGTCAATCTGATAATTTAGGATACTGGAGTTTGTTTACATGCCGAAGTAGAAAAGCTGGCTTAATCCGACATCCTAATTTATCTCATGGACAGACCACTAGAG
>CAZQHJ010000091.1:0-9519 GCA_964593225.1 uncultured Thiotrichales bacterium | reverse complement strand
CGTATCAACTTGAAATGCCTTTATCCTAAATTATCAGATTGACTGACCACTAGTTACGAAACATCAATCTGGAATCCAATATAGACGCCTCAACTGTTGAAATTGTATGCACTTTATCCCCTTGATATGCCGGATAAAACGACTAATCTCTACGTGTGGAGGGATCGATACCACGATATGCACATGGTCTGACGATACATGTCCTTTCAGAATGTCTACCTTACTTCTTTCGACATTCCTCCCTCACTATCTCTTTGAGAACTTTCTTCCTGTATTTCGTCACCCGTACTATATGCAGATCAATCGAATACATCGTATGCGAACCGTGTCGGCATTCTCCGCTCGTACCGCAAAATCTTAACTCCCTAAAGCTTTCGCCTAAAGGCGAGGGTTTTTCTCCACACGGGAGACAATAAAGTTGTACACGGCGTATCATTGGGAAATCATCAACTTCTTACCACCCCCGTTTGAGCACGCTCTGATCGAAATCAGCGTCTTTGAGTCCCTTACTGAACCTATAGTTCTTCCATGTGAGTGTCGTACTTTTTCCGGTTTGGTGATTGAGCATTTCCATCCTGTCGGGGCGATAGTATTTGTTTCGGTACTTCCGGTAGTCATGGAAGGTAAGGGTCTTCAATAAGGCATCTTTCCTGTCGTAGAACTCCGTCTTGATCGGTTGATACATCTCTTTATCGAGCCACACAATCTGGCGTGTATAGCCGGAATATGCATAAACGGGATAACGTTCTATCACGAAGGTTTCATATCCTTCCAGGGTTTCGTCCCGCAGCCACAGATAAGTGTATTTTTCCACCTCTTGCGACGACATATCCTCATAGGCGAATTCGCTGCCCATGAAAGGGCCGGATTTATTGGCCGATGCGATACGTTTGACGCGCTTCAATGAGGGTAAATAAAGCCATTGGTCATCGGGTTTCGTCGCATGGGTATGGCTCATGAAGGCCGTTCCTTCCACATCCTTGGGCGTATCGAACAGCGTATAGCCTTTATCGCCATCTCCCGTAACCTCCAAGGTGCGAGTTCGGATAACCCGCACGCTCTCCTCTCCCTGGCTGTTACGAAGCACCATGATCATCTTGGCCTGTTGATCCTTCCAACCGGAATCCCGGCGATTCATCTCTACAATAATCGCAACCCCCTTTTCCTTCGGGGTTTTCCCCGAATAGTCCTCCGGGGGGGAAGCCGCTATAACGCCGGGCAGCGGCAACAGCAGCATGAACAAAAGCCATTTGTATATTGATTCGAACATATTATTTTGTCCCGAAAAATCACAGGTAGCGCCGCTTCGCTAAAGCCATATGGCGATAACGGGGAATTGTATACTAAACCCATCCTAGGTTAGCAAAGCCGGAATTGTCAATCAGTTATAGTGGTTCAGCGGAAATGGGATTTTTTGGTTTTGCCACATCAAGCCTTGCCAAACTGACTATCCCGGTAAAGACATCGTCCACGAGTGGCCTGACGCAATGCTCTCTCGCGGGCGTAGAGGCGCGACGTTGTACATGCTCATCTCCAAATTGGAAAGGACTTACGGCACCTTGGCTTTCGAGGACAATCCGGCGTTTTGCATCAAGGCTCTTATACCACCTATACCACCGCCTTCGGATAGGAACCCAAGACCTTGAACAGCATGGCGTTGCGCTCGATCTCCCGCAGCGCCTCGGCAACATGCGCCTCTTGGGCATGACCTTCGATATCCACAAAAAATACGTACTCCCAAAGGCCGCTACGGGCCGGACGCGATTCGATGCGGGTCATGCTGATTGCGCGCCTGGCAAACGGCTCGATGAGCCCGAGCAAGGCGCCTGGCCGATCCTTGACCGAGAGCAGAAGCGATGTTTTATCCTCCCCGGAGCCGGATATTTTTTGAGCACCGATGACTAGAAATCGGGTCGTATTATCCGGTTCATCCTCGATATTCGAGGCAAGCGTGCGAAGCCCGTATATCCTCGCCGCGATATCGCTGGCGATGGCTGCCGTGCCGGGTTCCAATGAGGCGCGGCGTACCCCTTCGGCATTACTGGCGACGGCTACTTGTTCGACCTCGGGAAGGTGGTGATCCAACCATTTGCGGCACTGGGCCAGGGATTGCTGGTGTGCGTAGACCTTTTTCACTCGTTCGATATCCGAATCTTCCAATGGCAAGGCCAGTAGGTAATGGTGTATACGCAACATCACCTCGCCGCAGATCACGAGCGGTGATCGAATAAACATATCCAGTGTGTGGCTAACCATGCCCTCACTGGAATTTTCCACCGGGACGACACCGTAGTCACAACCGCCGGATTCCACCTCCCGAAATACCGCGTCTATCGCGTCGAAGGGCACGGTTTTGACGGAACCCCCAAAGTGACGGAGCACCGCGGCCTCGGTAAAGGTCCCTGGCGGACCGAGGAAGGCGATGGAGAGGGAGGATTGCAATGCGCGGCATGCGGACATGATCTCCTTGAATAACCTCACGACCTCCTGACCCGACAGAGGTCCTTCGTTGGCCATCCGAAGTTTTTGCAAAACCTCCGCCTCCCGATCCGGGCGGTAGTAATACTCACCGCCGGCGTGACCATCGGCATGGCTTTCCTTGCACACCGCAATCTGTCTGGCAATGCGTCCGCGTTGGTTGAGGCGCGCCAGCAGTTCGCGATCCAATGCGTCGATCTGCTCGCGCAATTCTTTTAATTCTTGTTCATGAGTGGTCATAGAGTGGTGAGTCGGTGATGAAGGGGTGATGAATCGGGTGGCGAATTCCGATGTAACCGGAAGTGATTCCTTGAAGGAAGTCCGCGATTCTATGCGGTTCTTTGCGCGGTACGCAAGGGAAAGCGGAACCGGCGCCTTTTGTTTTCTTGCTTTTCCAGCGTGTTAAGTGAAAAACGGTGCGTAGAGTTGCACACGGCGTCAAGTTGTGGAAAATGCCCGTACGGTGTACAACCGGACACGAAAGGCCTAGCATTCCACGCCATCGATACGTCGCCCGGCAAAAGAAACTATCATCCGAGGAAAGCTGGGCGCAACGCTAGTGGCTCATTCCATTCTGATTTTGGGGTTAGGCAAGGCAATAAGTGGTCATATGCAAGGCGCGCATGCGCAGGAATAGTTAAACTATTTCAAGCGTGTGCAACCGGATGGCCGCTTAGTGTCTTTGCTCAACCCCAAAAATCGGATGGAATGAGCTACTAGGTAATCTCCAGGAAGGCGATCACCCTAATCATTGAATAACATCCGAGCCATTCAGGAGCATTCGACATGCCAAATAAAATTGTTGCCCTACCCCTATTCCTACTGTGTTTTCTGGGTTTGCCACCCAATGCCGCGGCATTGAGCGATGACGAAACCGTTAGCAGCAGCACCGATGGTCGACCCCCACCCCCACCCCCACCGCCACAGAGCTCCGACGCCAGTGCGGGCCGACCCCCGCCCCCACCACCCCCACAGAGTTCCGATTCCGGCGCGGGCCGTCCTCCCCCGCCAGGTTCCAATTCCGGTGCAGGCGGACCCCCTGCTTCCAATTCCCGCGCCGGTGGCCCCCCCGGTTCCAACCGTCGCGCCGGCGGGCAGCCCGGTTACGGCAATCGGGGTGGGGGTTCCTACGGTCGTCGCGGCGCCGGTCAGGGCGGTGGTTATCGCAGCGGCGGTCATCGAGGTGGCGGTCACCGGGGCGGCGGCGGTCGCGGCCGGTGATGATCCGGAGAGGCTCTGAAAGGATGCGGCGAAAGGACGCGCCAGGCCCGTAACCCCCGGAGCCACCACCCGTAAAGCATCGACGCTCAAGCGTAAGGAACAACGGCCCGTTCCTTGCCCTTGGGCGTTTTTATTTCCTTATCGCGCCCATGGATAACCCCGATAACGCCCCCCCTTTATCCCGCCCTTCACGACAGGTTCTTTCGATAGAGATCCAATAAACCCACCCCCGTCAACAGGATCAGGTAGACCACGGTCTGTCCCAGGATGGGCAGGAGCGCCGTCCCCGTCCCCACGTGATACACGAGCCAGTCGGAGGCGGTGAACCGATACAATTCCGGCAGGATGAAGGCGATGGCCTCGATAACCCCGGCCATCATTCGATCCGCGAGATCGAGAGCGCCGCTCCGCTCCACCGCATCGGCGGCCATCAACCGGAGGGCATCCATTGTCCGGGACAAAATATAAAACCCCATGACGGCCCCGAAGGCCGGCATGACCTGTTCCAAGGCAAGGGCGCACACCAGGCTGAAGGCCGCGACGATCATCAGCTCGCAGGCCAGGGCCACCCCCCATAGCATCACCTGATCCCCTGGAACGTAGATCAGCAGGGCCAAACCGCATACCATGGCCAGGGCCACGGCCAAGGCGGAAAAACCGGCCAGCTTTCCCAAAAAGTAGCTCGCCCGGGGGATGGAAAGAGAGAGCACCAACCACATCCCCCCCTCGTTCAGGGCCCGAACCATACCGGTAATCACCAAAAGGCTCAGGGTCATCACGCTGCCGAACCGCAACAGCGCCCCGAGAAGAGCGCTTTGGAACAGGGCGGCCTCCGCCATCACAAGCTGGCCGATGAACGCCGTCAGGGAGAGGGCGAGCAGGAGAAAAATGCCCACGAACCGGGGCAGGCGGTTATGGGCCGCCTCCAGCCAGGTATGCCAGGCCAGTGTGAGGAGGATGTTCATAGCGCCGGGTGCTGCCATCGAAGATCAATCGAAAATCGTTGTGAGTTCCCCTATCCCCACCGCCCTCGCCATCCATATATCGCCATCGCCCTCGATCCGCCCCATTCCTCCCGATAGCGGGCGCGGTCCCGAGAGAAACCCCGACCCCCATCCATTTCGAGTATACATCCCATGACCCACATTCCTCCCATCGTTCTCGCCTCCACCTCCGTCTACCGGCGGGAGTTGCTCGCCCGCCTCCGATTGGATTTCGAGACCGCATCCCCGGATATCGACGAATCCCCCCTGGCGGGGGAAGCCCCCGAGCCCTTGGTCCGTCGCCTCGCCCAGGCCAAGGCCCGGGCCGTGGCGCCGCGCCATCCCCAGGCCCTCATCATCGGCTCCGACCAGGTGGCGGTGCTGGACGGGCGCATCCTGGGGAAACCCGGCACGGTATCGGCCAACATCCGGCAGCTCTCCGACGCTGCGGGCCGGCGGGTGACCTTCCTCACCGGCCTTTGCCTGTTGAATACGGGGACGGACGAAGTGGAGGTGGCCGTGGAGCCCTTCGCGGTGGTGTTCCGAGAACTCACCCCCGAACAGATACGCCATTATGTAGCACGGGAGCGACCCCTGGACTGCGCCGGGGGCTTCAAGTCCGAATCCCTAGGGATTGCCCTCTTCCGGCGGATGGAAGGGGAGGACCCCACGGCCCTGGTGGGCCTGCCCTTGATCCGCCTGGTGGAGATGCTGGCCCGGCAGGGGGTGGATGTGCTCAAGAGATGGGAGCCCACGCCATCATGACCGAACAACCGAAAACCACCGCCCCCCACCCCGCCCTGAAACTCCGCCACACCCTGCGGGGGCATACCGCCAGTGTCTACCGAATAGCGTTCTCGCCCGATGGCCGCATTCTGGCCTCGTCCTCGCGAGATTTAACCGTCCGGTTGTTGGGATATGGAGAGCGGGCGGCTGTCGCGAACGCTGGAACATTAGGAAGGGGTCAAATGCGTTGCCTGGTCGCCGAATGGCGCAAACCTGGCCAGCGGTGCCGGTTATGATGGCAGAGATGTGTATCTTTGGGACGCCGCCACCGGCCAACGGATTCGGATCTTGGGCAAGCATGATGACACGGTGAGAAATGTCACCTGGTCACCAGATGGCAAGATGCTGGGTGCCTACTGTTTCAGAGATAAAACCATCCGGCTCCGGAACCCGGAGAACGGGCACATGCTGCGGGAACTCAAAGGACATACCGATTTCTCGGCGAGCACGGGCTGGATGACTATTTCCAGACCAGCGCGGCTACCGGGGAGGGGGTGGCGGAACTCTTCGAGAGGCTGATGGGGGCCATCCCCTGGGAGCAATTGCCCCGCACCAGCACCCCGAGGCTCTTTCAGGTGGCGCGGGCGTTTCTGCTGGCGCGCAAAGCGGGCCGACAACCGGGCGAGGCGGGCTCGCAACCGGTGAAAGCGGGTCCGCGCTCCGGAGATGCGGGTTCACAATCCGGAGAGGTAAGTTTACATCTCCAGGATGTCGACTCACAGCCGAAAGATGCAAGTTTACATTCAGGGGATGTAAACTTGCATCCGGTGTACGCGGGCTTACACACAGCCGATACGGGCCCCCTATCCGGCGATGCGGGCCCGGAATCGAACCGGGAGAATCAACGGCTTGCCCCTGGAAGCCTGCTTTCCCTGGATGTGATCCGGTGGGCGGTCAAGGAACGCTTCCGCGAAGGCAACGCAAGCCAGGCGGAATTGGAGACCGTCATCCAACTGCTCCAAAGCCGGGGGCTGGTCCACCGGCTGGACCCCCGTCCGGGAGAAACTTGGATACTACTGGAACCCGAACGCATCAACCAGTACGGGGCCACCATCATCCAGGCCGCCCGGAACCATCCCAAGGGGATCGGGGCGGTGACGGAACGGGAGGTGCTTCACCGGCGACCTCCCCTTCACCGGTTTCGCGCGCCTGCCGGCGGGCGAGGAGGCCATGGTGCTGGCGGCCACCGCCGAGCTGCTCCTCCAACACGATCTGGGCTTCCGGGAGATGGGTCTTTTGGTCTTCCCCAGCCGGATCAATGTCACCCGCGTGCCGCCCGCCGGAAAACAAAGGAACCCCTCTTGCGAGCGGCGATTTATTATGCCGGCCAGGAGACCGGCGCTCCCAGGGTCGTCTATCGTTAAAACCATCCCGGGAGACAAGCGATATCGAAGCGTCGCTGGGAGCGCCGGTCTCCTGGCCGGCATGACAAATCCGCGCACACGAAGCGTGCGCACCCAGGTGGCCTACCGGTTCTCCGGGGCCATGGAGACCATCCATGCCGCCTTGGTGGTGCGCCTCGGCTACACGGAGCGCTTCCGGCGGGAGGACCAATGGAAATACGCCGCGGAATTCTCCCGGGCGGGCCATCGCCTGGGCTTTTCCATGACGCGGATCGAGGAAGACACCGGGGAGCTGGAAATCTATTTCGAGGCCGGCGTGGATGCGTTCGACCGGGTGACCTTCATCCGCTTCATCACCGACCACCCCCGGACCAAGGGCGTCGATATGGAGGAACAGATCCGCCTCTATTGCCCCAATTGCCACCGGGAGGTTGAAAACCGCGAGGCCATCGAGGCCCGGGTGCAAAACGGGATACTGGAGATCCCCTGCCAGTTCTGCGACACGGAACTCCGCGAGGACCGGGCGCAACACAGGGGCGGCGGACGCCCGCTGGGGGGACAGGAACGCCCCGGTGCCCTGGTATCGTTTCCCGGCGGCGGGCGGGGGGCTCTTGGGGGAGGGAAATATCGGAAATGAACGCCTATTATCCGAGGTAAGCAAAATGTGCGGTATCGCCGGAATCATCGATTACGAAAAACCCCTGGATCGAGGCGTCCTTGAACAGATGCGGGCCACCCTGCGCCACCGAGGTCCGGACGGGCAGGGCCCGCGGATGCTGCCCCATGCGGGACTGGCCCACACGCGCCTATCCCTCCTCCATCTCGCGCGCGGTTCCCAACCCATGCGCGGCCCCCATGGGCGATATCTTGTTTATTTCCCGCTCGGCTTTGCAAATGAATCAAATTTTAAGAGCGTCTTACTAATACGGAATCATGCTTCCTTGGTCTGAGGCGAAGCCTCGCTAGGTTCATCCTGCCGAGATTGCTGCACAACGACGATCTCCACAGCATGCGTTTTTCCCTGGAGGTCCGCGTCCCCTTCGCGGACGTGGCTGCTTTTGGACGCGGCCGCCCGGGGCTCATCCTTCCATTGCGTTCAGGGACGGGGGAGCGGCATTCCGGGGCAACAGGGTAAAGAGATGGCTGCGCCACTGCGCAAAGGGACTCCTTCCGGAAGAGATACGGCTGAGAAAAAAAATCCCCCGCGCCATTTCCCCGCTATGTGTCGGGTATATACAAGGATGGGCAAAGGCGCGCAGCGGCGTGCCCAAGCAGGCGCTTGGGAGCGAGAGAAAATAGCCCGGAATCCCAACGGTATTCATAATTCGGTCAAACCGCTTTCTGTATCCGTTCCATCAAGAAAACATTGACCAGCGTTTCGATGGATACGCCCTGTACGCGAGCGCGCTTGATAAGTTCCAGGGCGATTTCAGGTAGCACCGGAATCTGAACCGCCCGTTTGTTTGGCGTCTCGAAGTGAAACCATTCCTCGTCTTCGGGCATGAAATCGGTGGTATCGATATTATCCCGGAAGGCGGCCTCTTCCTCGTAGGTAGCGAATTCCGGTACTTGTAGTTTGTTCATCTTTTCAATCTTCGGCGGCGTTGGAACCGAGCCGGCCGAACCCGATGATCCCCACTTGTCCGATGCCCCGCGGGTGGCCGCCGAAACCGGAGAACTGCTCCACCACGAAGGCGCAGATCTCGCCCACAAGCCTGCCGCGGGAATAGTCGGCGAACCTTTTGGTCCGGGCCTCGGCCAGGGAGACATAGTCCCTATGCGCCGCGCTGCCTGCGCGTTGGTATCTTTGATGGCCATTGAGGGTCTAGCGAGGCCTCGCCTCAGACCGACAAAGCATGACTCGGTATCGATAAACCGCTTTGCGAAACTTGACTCATTTGCAAAGCCGAGGGGGAAATAAGCAAATTATCCACTATGCCGGCGAGGCGTATCCCGTTCCGGGGCGCCCCGATGTGATAGGCGCCGTATCCGCCATGGTCCAGGAACAATACAGGCTTGCCCATGGACGATAATTCATGGATAACCTTGCCGGGGTTATTCCTGAAATCCTCTTTCCTCGAGGACAACAGGGTGTTGCCTCGCCTGATTCAGATAGCCCTCGACGCCGCTGTTCCTGGAAGATGATTTGCACATCAGATAGGTATTGTGGCGCCCGGCGATCCCCTCGGCGGCATCGATGAGGGGCATACCGGAGAACATGGAGTGAGCGGCCAGGAGGACGGCAACATTGTCCAATGGCGGTTTGTCCTGAAAAAAGAGCGCCCGCGGACGGTTGCCGATTTCGTTGAATACCTTGAATTCTTCCCGGTACATTCCATCCTCCATCGGAATGTTGTTTATTTGCGCTAATCAGTAGTATGGGCAAAGGCGCGAAGCGCCGTGCCCATCATGAAGTTTGTAGGTTGGGGTGAGCTTGCGAACCCCAACACAGGGGTATCGAAAGGTGGTTATGTTGGGGTTCATTCCCCGCCCCAACCTACGGCCCTTGACCTATACTCGCGCTTCATTCGAGTCGGCAGGATGGGCACGTCGCTGCGCTCCTTTGCCTGCCTCCTACGAATCCACGGCGCCCAATGGTTCGGTTATGCGGAACCACGCCCCTTGAGCCGCAGCGACACCACGATGAGATCCAGGAGCTCGCGGGGCGCGCCCGGGTGCAGTCCCTCGGGAATCTCGGCCAGCGCGCC
>CAZQHJ010000090.1:0-9760 GCA_964593225.1 uncultured Thiotrichales bacterium | reverse complement strand
GGGGCGGTGGTGATGGCGATGGTGTGTCTTCCGCCGGGTGGGAGGCCGGGTGGGGGTCTTCCCCGGAGACTTCGATCTCCGCGATGGGCGAGCCCATGGAGACCTTGTCCCCCACGACCACCCGGACGGCCTTGACGAGCCCCGCCTGGGGGGAGGGGACCTCCAGGGTGGCCTTGTCGCTCTCCAGGGTCATGAGCGGCATGTCGACTTCGATGCGATCCCCGGGGGCTATGAGGACTTCGATGATGGTGACGTCTTTGGAATCCCCGATATCGGGGACTTGGAGGGTTTTGGTGTTGGTCATAAGTCGGTACCTTGGTTAGGGGACTATATACATGGCTAGCCAACATTGAGGATAACCGTTGATTGGGTTTCCGGAACGAAAGGAGTGCTCCATTGATATTACGAGTGAGAAAATCGCGGGCATGGCCCGCTCCTACAATGGACACGCTATCCGGTAGGAGCGGGCCATGCCCGCGATTGCGCTTGCCCATGGCTAGTAATGTATATAGTTCCCATTTTTTTGGTGGTTTTATTCAAGATTCTGACGATAAAAGACTATAATTGGCACCGTGTCATGCACTCTCCAGTGCGCCCTGTAGCCATCATCTTCACAAATGATATGTCTTTGCTTCCGGAAATTGAACAATCAAGGTCGACCGCACCGAAAGTTGCCGTTCCGGGCAGGAAGTCGCAACTCGGCCAGTTTTTCACCCCGGTCGGAATTGCCCGATATATGGCGAGCTTGTTTGTTCGGAATGTTCGTGAAGATTGCCGTTTACTTGATCCGGGCGCCGGTATTGGTGTGCTTTCCTCCGCTTTTCTGGATAGATGGGCCTCTGGTGATATCGGTTTGCAGTCCATTGAACTCGATGCCTTCGAAATAGATGACTCCTTGCACCACCATTTGACTCGGACGTTGGAAAAATACGGGGAATACCCGGACATCACCCTGACGATTCGAAATACCGATTTTATACATACCGCTGTAAACTGGCTTTCCGGTGATTTCTTCGCCGAAACGCTACCAAGATATACACACGTCATTCTGAACCCCCCCCTATAGGAAGATACGAAGTGGCTCCGCGCACCGTGCGGCTTTGCGACGGGTCGGTATCGAGACGGTAAATTTGTATTCCGCCTTTGTGGCGCTGTCGCTATTTTTACAAGATGACCACGGTCAGCTTGTTGCGATCATCCCACGTAGTTTTTGCAATGGACCGTACTATTGTCCCTTTCGTCACTTCATGCTTGAACGCGCCTTTATTAGGCATATACATCTATTCGAAACGCGCAATAAAGCATTCAAGGACGATGATGTACTTCAGGAAAACATCATCATCCGGTTGGAACGCGGTGTTCGGCAGGGATCGGTTACGGTTTCAACTTCAACCGATGACAGCTTTACTGACCTGATTTGCCAGGAGCATTCATTCGACCAAATCGTATTTCCGAATGATCCCGGGCGATTTATCCATGTGCCCACGTCGTTCGAGACGAACCCTATCGAGCTGTATTCGGCAATCCGCTATTCGCTAACCGACATCGCGGTCAAGGTTTCGACGGGACCGGTGGTGGATTTCCGGGTGAGAGAACACCTACGCGACATGCCCACAATGGGTGCTGTTCCTCTGCTCTATCCGGGACATTTCACCCGCAAAGGCATTGAATGGCCAAAGGCCGGAATGAAGAAGCCAAATGCAATCCAACGTAACAGGGACACTGAAAAGTGGCTTTATCCGAATGGCTTTTATTGCCTGGTGCGTCGCTTCTCATCGAAAGAGGAAAAGCGACGGATCGTGGCGAGCGTGGTCGATCCTTTACACTTTGCCAGTGCTCCGGTGCTGGGCTTCGAGAACCACCTCAATGTGTTTCACGACAACAAGCGCGGTTTACCGAAAACGCTTGCCCATGGGCTGGCCGCGTTCCTGAACACGACTGCGGTCGATGAGCACTTCCGCAGCTTCAACGGCCATACTCAGGTCAATGCGACTGACCTGAAATTCATGAAGTATCCGAGTCGTGATGCCCTGATTGCACTGGGTAAGAGGGCTTTGGAGCATGATAAACTCACGCAAACCATGATTGATGACAGGTTGGGAACACTAACCGTATGAGCGCCAAAAATAACCACATCAAGGCTGCTCGCCAGATCCTCGCCTCGCTGGGTTTACCCAGAGCCCAACAAAACGAACGTTCCGCGCTCTGTCTGCTTGCCTTGCTGAATCTCACGCCGGGCAAGGCGTGGGTGTGGGCTGAAAATCCCTTGATTGGCATTACACCCATCATAGACTGGGTACGGAAACACTATCAAAAAGACTATGCACCAAACACCCGTGAGACGGTACGCCGTCAAAGCATGCATCAGTTTGTCGATGCCGGGATCGCGCTCTACAACCCGGACAAGCCAGACCGCCCGGTCAACAGTCCCAAGGCCGTTTATCAAATCGAGCCTACTGCACTGGCTCTATTTCGCAGCTTCGGCGAACCTGCATGGCATGATAATTTGACAGCGTACCTGTCTGAGCGTGAAACGCTGACAGCCCGCTATGCAAAGGAGCGCGAACAAAATCGTATCCCGGTGCAAATTGCGCGTGGTAGAAAAATCACTCTCAGTCCTGGTGAGCATAGCGAACTTATCCGGGCCATAATTGAAAATTTCGCACCGCGCTTCGCGCCCGGCAGCGTACTCGTCTATGCCGGTGACACGGGTGACAAGTGGGGCTACTTCAATGCCGTGCTGTTAGCCGGGCTGGGTGTTGATGTGGACCTCCACGGCAAGATCCCATATGTGGTGTTACATTACATCAGGGAAAATTGGCTGTTACTGGTCGAGTCGGTAACCAGTCACGGTCCGGTCGATGGCAAGCGACACACCGAGTTGACGCAATTGTTTTCAGGAGTGAAAGCTGGATTGGTTTATGTAACCGCCTTTCCAAGCCGGAATGTTATGGCACGCTATCTTGATGAGATAGCGTGGGAAACCGAAGTTTGGATTGCCGACGCTCCCTCACATCTCATTCACTTTGATGGCGAGCGTTTTTTTGGGCCATACAATCCGCTCGGATAAAGCCTCCTAATTCTTACCCGGAACCCAAAATCCATGACAAAAACCATTCTCCTCCTACCTGGCGACGGCATCGGCCCCGAAGTCATCGCCGAAGCCGAAAAGGTCCTCAACGCCTTGTGCGCCGCGGGCCGACTCCCTGTTCGCCTGGAATACGCCGCCATCGGGGGATGCGCCCTGGAAGCCCGGGGCGTGCCGCTCCCCGACGAGACCCTGGCCCTGGCTCGGGAAGCCGACGCGGTCCTTCTCGGGGCCATCGGCGGACCCCAATGGGATACCCTGGAGCGCCGCCTGCGCCCGGAGCAGGGGTTGTTGGGCATCCGCGCCGGGCTCGGGGTCTTTGCCAACCTCCGTCCCGCCGTGCTGCACCCGCGCCTTGCCGAGGCCTCCACCCTCAAGCCCGAACTGGTCTCCGGTCTCGATCTGATGATCGTGCGGGAGCTGACGGGGGGGATCTACTTCGGCGCGCCCCGGGGCATCCGCACCACGGAAGAAGGCGAGCGGGAAGGCTTCAACACCCTGGTCTACCGGGAATCCGAGATCGCGCGTATCTGCCGCGTCGCCTTCCACATTGCCCGGCAACGCAAGGGGCGCGTGTGTTCCGTGGACAAGGCCAATGTGCTGGAGGTCAGCGGGCTGTGGCGGGAGGTGGCCGAGGAGGTTGCGGGGGAATACCCGGACGTGGAACTGTCCCACCTCTATGTGGACAACGCCGCCATGCAGCTCGTGCTCGCCCCCAAGCAATTCGACGTCATCGTGACCGCCAACATGTTCGGCGATATCCTCTCCGATCTCGTCGCCATGTTGACCGGCTCCATCGGCATGCTGCCGTCGGCCTCCCTGGATGAATTCGGCAAGGGACTCTATGAGCCCATTCACGGATCCGCGCCGGACCTGGCCGGTAAGGACATGGCCAATCCCCTGGCGACGATCCTCTCCACGGCCATGATGCTGCGCTATTCTCTGGGGGAAGGCGGGCTCGCCGGGGATATCGAGGCGGCGGTGGGGAGCGTGCTGGAGGCGGGATTGCGCACTGCGGATATCGCCGGCCCTGACGATCGCGCCATAGGCACGAATGAGATGGGGGATGCGGTGACGGCGGCCCTGGTCGGGTCATAGCCCGGAGGGCGGCGCGTGGGGTGGTTCGCTGGGATGGTTTGCTCTGGGCCCGTGGCCGATGTTTCCCATGGCGGGGCGGCCGGTCCCGCCGGGGGTTGCCTTCGCTTATCCGGCCTTCGATCGCCCCCGATTCATCCCGGTAACAGATTGCTGACGAGCCCCACCACAATGGCGGTTTGCGCAAGGGCAATGCCGACCATCCATTTGATCATCTCGAGCTTGATGCGGTGTTCCATGGCCTGCATTTCGGTATGCACCTTTTCGATCTTCGCTTCCAGTCGGTCGATATCGCCTCCCGTGGCGAAGGCCGCCCTGGTAAGGGCGTCCTTGTGGGCGATGGCCTGTTCTTTCGGGACGCCGGCATCGCACAGCGTTTCGATAAATCCATGGGTATCGAACGGGATTGCATTCATGGGGGACTCCACGTCCACGCTAAGGCTAACGTTTATGCCGAATTTTCGGACCGAAGACGACCATACCCCGGCGCGCTTATGGGGAAGCTCCAGGTAGGCTTCTCCCCCATCACACTCGGCGATGACCGATTCGATAGTATACCATGCCTTATCATCATCGAAAGAATTTGCCGTGGGCAGCACCGGAAATCAGTCGCTCAACAAATCGAAGGAATTTGCCGTGGGCAGCACCGTCTATCCCAGGAATCGAATCACCGGGGTTATCCTCGCGGGAGGCCGAGCAAGACGCATGGGGGGACAGGACAAAGGATTACTCACCTTTGCCCACAAGGCATTTGCCTGTCAGACCCTGGCAGAACACATTGCCGCCATCCTCAGTCCCCAAGTGGGTCGGCTCATCATCAATGCAAACCGAAATACCGAGATCTATGGCTGCCTGGGCCATCCCGTGGTCCCGGACGCCGTGGGGGACTACCTGGGACCATTGGCCGGTATGGCCAGCGCCATGCAGGTCGCCAACACCCCATACGTTGCGACGGTTCCCTGCGATTCGCCGTTCGTCCCGCCCGACCTGGTGGAAAGGCTTTACACAGCCGTGGAAACGGCCCGGGCCGAGATCGGCGTCGCGCACGATGGCGTTCGCCTACAGCCGGTGTTCGCCCTACTTCGGTCGGCCCTATGGGGAAGCATCGTGGATTTTTTGAAAGGTGGTGACCGAAAGATCGATCTGTGGTATGCCCGGCATAAGACGGCCCTGGCGGATTTTTCCGACAAACCGGATATGTTTTTCAATATCAATACGCTGTCGGATATGAATTATTTTGCGTCGGGCTAGGGATTTCCCTGCGGTCTCTGAATCGTACTTGCTGATGGGTCGGTGGGTATGGATAATGACCGCTACCTTGCTCGACAGCCTGCTGATTACCCGGAAGATCATCATCGAAGGGAGTTGCGGTGCGCAGCAGGAGCGCCTCGGCTTTTTATGAAAGTCATAACCGATAAAGTTATAATGGCAGGGTCATAAGAATTTACGGTAACTGATTGGGAGCTAAACCAAGTGAATCAAGAGTACTACGATAGCATCGACAAAATGGAAAAAATGGGTGTGAACAGTGAATATGTCCAGGGTTGGATAGGTGGCTACCTCAAAAACCCGAAACGGGAAGAGCAGCGTGTCACGGAGGCCTACGAGAGCGGTTTCGAGGACGGTGAAAATAAGGATCAATCCAATTTCGAAAAGTGGGTGGGAAAGTAGCCGCCAGCGTTGGTGAGGTTGTCAGACCTCCAACGGGATAAATTTACCCCGATTGCGCGGGGTTTTTCGAGAGCCTGTGCGCAAATGACCCGGACAGAGGGTGTTCGAGTAATTTGCGGACGGGTAATCTCTATATCGCCGGAACTTTGAACAAAGTGACCTAAAGAGTTCTCGTGGACCTTTTTGGTCCCGGTTGTGTCGGGTTGGGGGTGGATAAGGCCGTCAGGCCGCATCCTCCCGATCTTTTCCGGTTGGGCATTGAGGCGTTGCGCGCGCGTCCCACGCTTATCCACCCTACATCAATCCATGAATTCGGATGAAACTAAGAAGCTGTTTGGAAATTCGCATCGTAGAGGCGGTGCTCCCGATTGTGGCTCCCGCAAGGCGCGATGGGGGCGAAAATTAAGGATTGTAGTGGACTACACGATGCCCAAGCACCATAACGAACCTCGCCCCCGTCGCAACGGGGCAGGACGCAATTCGGGCGCTGCCGCAGTAGATTGCGAATTTCCAAACAGCTTCTAAGGCCCGAGTACCCCGCGCCGTAAAGATCCGGGTCGATCATCGTGTTTTCGCGACGGCAATCGTTAATCTTCCATCAAAGACGAAATGTCATCCAAGAGCAGTGCCCCCACGGGGGACAGCGCCTCGCCGGATAGTCCAGCCTCTCAGGGTCAACGACTCGACAAATGGTTGTGGGCAGCCAGATTTTTCAAGACACGAAGCCTCGCGTCCGAGGCCATCTCCGGCGGAAAAGTGCACGTAGGGGATCAACGGGCCAAGCCCGCTAAGTTGGTTCGACCCGGGGCAAGGATTCGAATTCGACGCGGCCCCGTGGAATGGGAGGTCATCGTCCAGGGGATTTCGAAACAACGTCGTCCCGCCCCCGAGGCCGTCCTGCTTTATCAGGAAACCCCGGAAAGCATCACGGACCGGGAAAAGGCGGCCGAACAGCGGCGGGTGGAAAACACCGAACGGATACGCGGTCTGGGAAGACCCACCAAACGGGATCGACGGCGGCTTTCCGATCTGACCGGGCGGTAGGATGTCGGAAACCCCACTTCAGGCCGTCGCCGGCGAACTCGCCAAAACAGCTGACGCTGTAACAATCCATGAACCCATGGCTCGCCATACCACATTCAAGATCGGTGGCCCGGCGGATGTGTTCGCGGTTGTGCGGACGACCGAGCAACTGGTTCATGCCGTCAATATCTGTAGAGAATCCCAGGCGCCATTTTTCCTGCTTGGGGGAGGGAGCAACATTCTGGTCTCGGATCGGGGCGTTCGAGGTGTCGTGATCAGGAATAAGAGTTCCGGCCTCTCCATGGACAATGCCCCGGATGACACCCCGGATAGCAGAACAGTACGAGTCGACAGCGGTTATCCAATGCCGAAGTTTGCCGTGGATATCGGCAGATATGGGCTGACCGGTTGCGAATTTCTCCAGTCCATCCCAGGAACCATCGGCGGGGGCGCGCGGCAAAATGTCAGGTTTCGGAATGCAAGCCAGTTCGACCGCTATGGCGGTCTACGAGAGACCCGGGAAACCGATTGCTACCTTGGGGATTTCGTAACGGACGTGGAGGTCCTCACCGAACGGGGTGAACGAAAGGCCCTGGCCAATCGTGAGTGCGGATTTACCTATACGGGTATCACCGCTAGGGGATTCGAAAACAATTCGCCGATTATCACGCGCCTGCGTCTGAAGCTGCAACGTGGCTCGCCGGGAGCGGTTAGGAAACGATTGCAACAGTACCGTGCCTGGCGGGCCCATCGGTGGGCAACGCTCTCCAACGCGAAGGTCGCGCAACCCGAGGACGGGTTTACCGGCACGCGCGCCCGGCAACCTATCGGCGCAACGGCAGGGTGTGTTTTTTTTAATATACCGAACGAGCACAACCACCCCACGGGCCGTCTGATCGATCTGTGCGGGCTCAAAGGATGTAGGATGGGAAACGCCGAGATATCGGCTGCCCATGCCAATTACATCGTGAATCTCGGCGGGGCAAAGGCGGTCGATGTACGCGCGTTGATGGAATTGGCGAAAGAGAAGGTGTTCGCGCGATTCGGCGTTGAACTGGTAGAGGAAGTTCAGTTGGTGGGTGAATGGTGAGGGAAAGGCAAAAGCCGGATTAGGTGTCGTGATAAGGCGAAAATGCGCGAAAACGCGGCGTTTAGATGGAGTGAACGAGCATTTCCGACGCCCATTGGCTACTCGGATTCCAACGTAGCCGGAGAGCGCGGTTCGTACTTTTACATAGGGCGCCTCGATAGTGTTGCATGCCTCGATACAATTGGCGTCCGTTTTGCCGAAAGTCCGAAATACGGCCCCTAAAAGCATAAAATCCGCGCAAGGCGCGGATTTCCTTTGCATTCCCAAATCGTTCTCATCCACATCCGCACATGCCACTACAACAGGCGCCGCCGCCCATGCTCGGTTCATACGCGGGGGCGCTACCGGCACCGCCCACGGAGAGCAGGCCGATGCCACCGGTAATTACCCTGCGCACAGGCAATCCTGTATCCGGATCGGTCTGCAGCGGTTCGTCCGACATGCGTTGCTCTACTTCGAAACGCCGAGGTTCGGTAGAAAGATTTTCCGGGATGGTCTCATAGACATAGGTTGGCATTTGTTGTCATGCTCCTCTTCATTGTTATCCTACCACCTAATCGATTTTAGCGCGTTGGCCAAAACTGCCATTTAGGGCAAACTATAAAGGCCGGAACGCGCCTTTTGCAAGGTGAAAAAGCACAAAGGGCAATCCTGTGAACCGGGTACGCACAGCTCGATTCAAGCAATTTTTACAGGAAAACCATTTGCCGGTGGGTATGCTGGAACAGCTTACGAGCGTTTATCGGCCAATCGCCGACTTTCTTGCCCGATCCGCCAACCACCGGGTAATCGGCATCAATGGCAGCCAGGGCGCTGGCAAATCGACGTTGTGCCAGGTGCTGGGATGGTTGCTGAACCGGCAGGGCAAACGGGTTGCCATCTTGTCGATAGACGATTTGTATGTGAGTGAGGCCCGTCGCGCCGAACTGGCCGAGCGGATACACCCCCTGTTGAAAACGCGCGGGGTGCCTGGCACCCATGATGTCACACTGGGCATCGACACCCTTCAGGCATTAATCAGTGGTCGACCGGTGGCGCTACCGCGCTTCAACAAGGCCGAAGACAATCCCTACCCCACACGCGAGTGGCCAATACAAACCGAACCTGTGGATCTGATCCTGTTCGAAGGCTGGTGCGTAGCCAGTCGGCCACAGTGGGAGGCCGATTTACGGGAACCCATAAACCGCCTGGAAGCCGAGGAGGATCGGTGGGGACATTGGAGAGACTATATAAACCGCCAGCTGGCGGGACCATACCAGGCGTTGTTCGAGCCAATCGACTGCCTCATCCTGTTCGAAGCGGCGGATTTTTCTTGGGTATACGGCTGGCGAAAAAAGCAGGAAGATCATCTGCGCCGGTTGGAAACCGGCAGTCGGATAATGGATGATGGGACGCTTGCCCGCTTTGTGCAGCATTTCGAACGCATCACCCGGCATAATTGGGCAACATTGCCCGCGTACGCCGATATTCGCCTTACGCTCGACCAGGCACAACGGGTGGAAAAATACCGGGAGAGACGGATTATCTGCAATCAAAAGACTGCCGGATAGGTATCGAACCATGAATTTGCGTACCAATTTACAAGGACGACTCAGGAATACCAACTTACCGAAGAACCACGCTTTGCAGCCTGTTTTTGAGACCGTCGTAAACTCTATCCATGCCTTGGAAGAGCGAGGGGATTTAGTCGGTAAAGGACAAATATCTCTTACACTTCAGCGGAATTCTCAAGAATTGGCTAGGCTCTGTTGACATTTGGCGAGAATCCCTTATCTTTCAATTTGTTATACGAA
>CAZQHJ010000089.1:0-9984 GCA_964593225.1 uncultured Thiotrichales bacterium | reverse complement strand
GGCTTGCCTCTTTACCAACACTGTAAGGTTGCACTTACGAGTTGAATCCAAGCTTTGTATAAGGCTATTGCTAATGAAATAATTTACACAGGAAGCCCCTTTTCAGCAGTCGCTGCCAAACTGTTGATCAACTTGCTATGGTTTATAAATGCGGCTTCTATCGGGGAGGCCTTGGCGATAGGTGTGAAGTCGGGGATTGATTTACCTACCCTAAGAAAAGTTATTATTAATAGCTGTGGGAATAGCTGGGTTGCGGAACACGATATCTCCTCCATATATAATGGGCACTACGATCCGAGCTTTACGATGAAACTGTGCTGTAAGGATCTTGGACTTATACAGGAGCTGTCAGAAGGGTTGAATGTACCCATTGAGATGGGGGCTCTGGCGGAACAGATATTCAAGAGGGCTAGGGATATATATGGGGAAGATTCGCCGGAGCTTTCCATTGTGAAACATATCGAGGAGGTGACAAGTATAAAACTAACCCTGGACACAAATGCGTAAAGTGCTGGTTCGTTCATGAACAACAAAATAATCGCCTTGTGGACCCACCCGAGATCTGTTTCTACAGCTTTTGAGCGAGTCATGCATGAAAGAGACGATCTGGATGTGCTGAGTGAGCCTTTTTCCCACTTATATTACTTCAAGGAAAAGAGGGCGAAGGCTGTGGCGTACAGCGGGAGCGACGGAGAACCGGGAGATTATGGGGATATAAAGGGAAAAATAATTCATGCCTCGGAACATAAACCGGTGTTCTTCAAGGATATGTGTTATCACTGTCATGACCATTTAATAAATGATGACGATTTCCTGAAAAGTATCATAAACACTTTCCTTATTCGTGATCCTGCTAAATCAATTCCCTCTCATTTCAATATAAACCCCAATGCCACCTTGGATGAAATGGGTTACGAGAAGGAATACAATATTCTTCACAAAGTAGTCTCCCTGACGGGACACCATCCTCTTGTCATTGATGCGCAAGATTTGATCGAAAATCCACGTGAAACAATAAAAAAGTATTGTGATTTTTTAGAACTGCCATTCATGGAGGATTGTCTTAGCTGGGAGGCCGGATACAAGAGTGAATGGAATACCTGGAAGGGATGGCATGAATCGGTTTCGTCTTCCAGGGGAATCGAAAGAATAGAATCGACTTATAAAGAAGATATATTGAATAATGAGAAGGTCAGATACTATTACGACCATCACTTCCCCTTCTATAACAAACTGTCCTCCTATGCTCGTTCAGGGGATTTCCGAAACGCCTGAATTCGAGGGATGAATACTTTAATCTTGGCATGGGGAGTTTTGCCTACCCAATCCGACATGGTCGGAACCAAAGAGTTTACGAGAGTTTTTTGGTCAGTTTGTTCACGTATCGGAAAAAGGAAGTCTCTGAACGCTTTTCCGACATATACAAATAGGATTTTCCCTCGTATTCGACTTTATTATTATAATCCACTGATTTCCAAGAAGTGCTATTTTTCAATAGGATTTCTCAAGGCTCGTAACCGGTTAAAAACAGTGGGTTTTGGAAAAGTTGCACGCGAAGTAATCTTTCATATCTTCACCCCGCGAAGCGGGCCCATGCGATTTCGACCAGCGAAATCCCCATGTTCCAGTCGTAAATGAGTTTCTTACACAGATCTCCCCTCACTACCGTCATCCTCGCGGCCGGTCAGGGTAAACGCATGAAATCGGCGCTTCCCAAGGTTCTACACCGGTTAGGCGGTCGGATGCTGCTTGAATACGTTATCCACGTGGCATCCATGATCGATCCGGAAAAGATCCACCTGGTGCACGGCCAGGGCGGCGAGCAGATCCGAGCGGCCCTATCGAACGCAATCCCGGACGCCACCTCCAATGTCCATTGGGTATCCCAGACCCCCCAACTTGGCACCGGCCACGCAGTGACGCAGGCGATGCCGCATATCCCCGACCAAGCCTTGGTGCTGGTCCTCTATGGCGACGTACCTCTGATAAAACCGGCGACCTTGACAGAGGTTATTTCCAAAGCTGGCGAGCACAGTATTGGTCTTGTCACCGTGCGCTTGCCGGACCCTGCCGGGTACGGACGCATCCTGCGGGACAGCCAGGGTCGAGTGACCGGCATCATCGAGGAAAAAGACGCCACCGACGCCGAACGGGAAATAACCGAGGTCAATACCGGGATCATGGCGGTTCCTGCGGGTCGTCTTCGGGGCTGGTTGGGCTCGCTGACCCGGGATAATATCCAGGGGGAATTCTATCTGACCGACATCATCGGGCTTGCCGTCCGGGAAGGTATTGCGGTGGAAACGGTTATGCCCGAATCCGTGGAGGAAGTACTGGGCGTGAATGACCGTATTCAGCTTGTGGAACTGGAGCGCTACTACCAGCGGGAACAGGCCCGCGCGCTCATGGCCTCGGGCGTCACCTTGCGTGATCCGGCAAGGCTCGATATTCGCGGTGATATCGTCGCAGGACAGGACGTCACCATTGATGTGAATGTCATTTTGGAAGGGAAAGTCGTCATCGGCGATGGCGTGACCATTGGTCCCAACACCATTATCCGTGATACCGAGATCGGAGCGGGAACGCGGATTCAGGCCAATTGCGTGCTCGAAGAGGCCGTGATTAGTGCCAATTGCCGGGTCGGACCGTTCTCGCGCCTGCGTCCTGGCACGCGGCTGGCGAACCAGGTGCATATCGGCAACTTCGTCGAGATAAAAAAATCCCACGTGGGGGAAGGTTCCAAGGTCAACCATCTGACCTACGTGGGGGATGCCCGGATTGGTCGCAATGTCAACGTCGGTGCGGGCACCGTGACTTGCAACTACGATGGCGTACACAAATACCCTACCGAAATCGGGGATTCGGTATTCATCGGCTCCGGCACCATGCTGGTGGCGCCGGTCACCATTGGCGCTGGGGGTACGATTGCCGCCGGGTCCACAATCACCAAGAATACCTCACCTGGTAAACTGACCGTGGAACGTAGCCGACAAGTGACGCTGAGAAGAGATTGGAAGCGGAGCATTCGGTAATCAAGCGGGGTCGAGCACGCTATAGTATTGTGAATTCGAGGAGATGGTTCAGGAAATCTCTCGCAAGAGATGTAGGTCGGCTTGCGCAGGTGAGGTTGTTCATTCGTAACCATGGACCGGGTGGAACGTACCATTTCCAGTAACAGTTTCACATCTCGCCGCCACGGCAATCCCAGGGTCGCGGTCGATCTCCAATACGCCAGCGCGGAAACCCCTTTGCCCATCCACAAGGACATCCACTCGTGGGTTGTCGCCACCCTCACGCTGTTGTCGGAAACAGCCAATTGGCCTGTATCCGAAAAACAAAGCCCCTCAATCCCATCCTGTACCGCAGGACCCTATCCGGATCCGAACGCCCGACGTTCGGATCCGGATATCGAGTTAACGGTGCGCGTTGTGGATGAGGAAGAAGGGCTCGATCTAAACTGGCGGTATCGGGACCGGGAAAAGGCGACAAATGTCTTGTCTTTCCCATGCGAAGTACCGGATCTCTTCGGTTTGAACCTGCTCGGTGACATCGTCGTCTGTGCGCCGGTGGTGAAGCGCGAGGCCGACAGGCAGCATAAAAACCTCCAGGCCCACTGGGCGCACATGGTTGTACACGGAACCTTGCATTTACTTGGGTTCGACCACATATCCAGGGAACAAGCAGTGCAAATGGAATCTCTTGAAACGGCGGTGCTGGCGCATTTAGGATTCCCGGACCCGTATCATTATGATGAACGATGACAGATCAGACCCCGAATCCGGAAACCCTTCGTGGTTCCGGCGATTGAAAAAAACGCTATGGACTTCTATCACCGGAGTCTTGAACAAAACCACCCAAAAATTGTCGAGGCGTATCTTGGCTTCGACCGGGGCGGGTTGGGAAGAACCGCATGATCGAGACCAATTGATCGCGGTTTTACGCGATGCCGAGAGCCGCGCGCTCTTCGACGCCGAGACACTGGGCATGATTGAGGGCGTATTGCAGGTCACCGAGTTACAGGTTCGCCATATCATGGTGCCGCGGGCCCGGATGGTCGTGGTGGAAGGGGCGCGTTCCCCGGAAGAATTCATTCCGATAATCACCGATTCGGCCCATTCCCGATTCCCTATCATTGGCGACAACCGGGATGAGGTCCAAGGTATCCTGCTTGCCAAGGACCTGCTCAATCACTTTGGCGGGGACGACGGACGCAAATTCGATATTCGGGACATCATGCGCCCGGCAGTATTTGTCCCGGAGAGCAAGCGATTGAATGTGCTTTTACGGGAATTTCGCACAAACCGTAATCATATGGCCATCGTCGTCGATGAATACGGGGGCATTTCCGGATTAGTGACCATCGAAGATGTCCTGGAACAGATCGTGGGCGAAATCGATGATGAACATGATATCGATGATACGTGGTATATCCGACCACACAGTGAGCACGAGTATACCGTCAAGGCACTGACCCCCATCGAAGAGTTCAATGAATATTTTCATACCGCCTTCAGCGATCGGGCATTCGATACCATTGGCGGGCTGGTCGTCAGCGCCTTCGGTTACTTGCCGAGGCGGGGCGAGGCCAAGGACGTGGAAGGTTTTACCTTCACGGTGTTTCAGACCAACAAACGTGGCGTCAGCCTGTTCAAACTTCGTTCTCCATGAGTATACTTCGAACGGGCCGTTTTAGAATTTCGAAAACAACCGAAACGCCGGGCGATGATCCGCAAATATTTACTACGCGTCCTACCCTCCAAAAGCCAAATTCGTGAAAACGATACCTACGCGCGCCTGTTTGGCGGATTGCTGCAAAATCCGCATCTGTGGCGTCTGAACCGGAACGCCGTGGCGCAGGGCGTTTCCGTCGGCATCTTCATCGCCTTTGTCCCGGTACCGTTCCAGATGATCCTTGCCGCCGCCGTCGCCATTGTCATCGGTTGCAATCTTCCCGTCGCCGTCGTCTTCGTCTGGATAAGTAACCCCGTTACCATACCCCCCATCTTTTACGCCGCCTACAAGGTCGGGGCCGTTCTGCTTCAACAGGCCCCGAGGGCCATGGAATTCCAGTGGACTGTCGAATGGATGCTTGCAAGACTTATCGATATCTGGCAACCCCTGTTACTCGGTTGCGCCGTACTGGGATTGGCGTCGGCGGCTGTGGGTAATCTACTCGTTCGGACAGTTTGGTATTTATATGCCGCGTATCAATGGCGTATGTTCCTTCGGAGTCGGCGGGCGCGACGCCGCCGTGGTTGACATTCTTTCGCTAGAGCCCGTCCCCACCCCGTAGCGGGAAAGATTCGATTCGCTTTGCGCCGAACAGGTTCCATCCCAACCCCCTATCGTTTTCGCGGGCCCTTGCAGTGAGTTCCCAAGCCACCGCTGCGGGTACCTCGTGGGTGTACTCGCGAATCCGGGTCCGGGACCGACCTCGCATCAGTATCTCCCGCCAGCTCTCGTCGCGACCTTCCTTCGGCGATACAAGCATGCCATAACCGGCCAGAAGGTTCCCCGTCTTGTCCAGATACTGGGTGCTGCCCATGGCGAAACTCGCCACCGGCGGGTCTTGCGGGATCACCGATGACCACGTCTCCTCGATGGTCATCTCCTCTTCATCCAGGGCGTACGCTACGATCCGACTCCGGGTTCGCGAGGGCGGAACATCTTTCTCGAAGGGACGCGCCTGAAAGGTGGCGTTGTCGAAGACCAACATCGCGCCGGCAGGATCGAGGGTGGGCCAATGCTGATGCCAGAACCACTTTCCCGCCCCTTTCAGAGTCAGGAGTTTTCCCCGCAATTCCGGGCCCCAGCCCGAAGGCTCCCCCGCGATCCAGACGATCTCCCCGGTCTTCCTGTCCACCTTGGTGATCGCGCTTTGATACCGGTAACTGACGAGGATCGAACCGTCGTCCAGGGGAACCACGGCATTGCCATGGGACCAGTCAATGGTCTCGGGAAACCCGCGTTGCGCCCAAAAGCCGTCGAAGGTCGCATACCCAATCCGGTGTACATCCAAGTGCTCGAAGGCGTCCCATCGCCAGAGGACCTCGCCATCCCGGCGGAAGATGATCACCTCGTCGCCCATGACCCACTGCGCCTTGCGGAGCGCGCCTTCGTCCCGATCGCTGGTGCGGAAGCCGGCGATCCGTCTGCGCGTGGTGCCCTCGACCAGAAAGTCTCCGTTGGGCAATTCGTCGATATCGTGATGGAAGGTGAGCGTATCCACCGGCGTTGCCCCATCAAGGGTGCCCTGGGGACGGCGTTTCGCATACCACTGGGCGACAGTGTTCCCCAGCAGGTCGATCTCCACGGCCCTGAAATCCCCGGTGAGAAAGAGGATGTTTCCATTGGCCAGCCGTTCGAAGTCGGTGATCAGGGCGTCGCCTCGGTAATACCAGATCACATCCCCCGCGGCATCCAACGCCACCAACAGGCCGAACGCATTATTGTATCTCTCTATCTGTGCGGTGCTCATGCCGGCAACAGTCGGCGGCAGGCGACGAATCAGGTTGAAAAGGGTCGCGCCGGGTTCCATGGGGGCGTTGGAGAGTCTTTTCGTCCGAATGACCGGGAATCCATCCACATCGGCGGGCAGCTTCGGGGCCGTGAATTCCAGCGCGGCCGTGACCGGCGGGGCATCCCCGTCGACATCCGAGAATGTGACCCGAATCTCGTGGTGACGTCCGGCGGAAAATCCCACCAGGGGCAATCGCTGCTTTCCGGGCACCCGGGGGCCGTATTCCAGGACCCGGTGCCTGTCCCCGGCCATGATCTCGACCCGCGCCTCCACCCGTCTATCGGCCTCGAAGGTCAGTAGGGCGGCCAGGGGAACGGCGGGGTTCGGATTGTCTTCGATGGCCGGTCCAGACAGAAAGCCCAGCGGCATCTGTTCGGTTTTACCGCAAGCGGCTGCGCTCAGCAATAGATACCCCAGAAAAACCAGCCTTCCGATCTTGTCGAGACAGTCTTTGCGTCTCATGATGAAAAACCTCCAGGGTGATGCGCGCATGGCGCATTGAAGCCTTGATGATATAAAATGACCGCTAAAGCAGTCCCTTGTGGGATCTTTGTGTTTCAACCTCTCGGAAAATCGTCCTTACCCCGACAGGGCGAGGGCGCATTTCGAATATCCTTAAATCTCGAATCTGCAAATGGAGTAAGAACCTGATGAGTGTACTCGTGACCAAACCGGCCCCGGAATTTACCAGCATCGCCGTCATGCCCGACAACAGCGTCAAAGAAGACTTCCAGCTCGCCGACTACCGGGGAAAATACGTGGTCCTATTCTTCTATCCCCTGGATTTCACCTTTGTCTGTCCCTCGGAGATCATCGCCTTCGATCATCGCCTCGATGAATTCAAATCCCGCAACGTCCAGGTTATCGGCGTCTCCATCGACTCCCATTTTACCCATCTCGCTTGGAAGAACACCCCCATCAACCAGGGCGGCATCGGCAATGTCCGGTATCCCTTGGTGGCCGACATCTCCAAGGAGGTTACCCAGGCCTATGATGTGGAGACCGCGCCCGGCATCGCCTTGCGGGGTTCCTTCCTCATCGACAGAGAAGGCGTCGTGCGTCACCAGGTGGTCAACGACCTGCCATTGGGCCGCAACATCGATGAAATGCTGCGCCTCGTGGACGCCCTCCAATTCACCGAGGAACACGGCGAAGTCTGCCCCGCCGGCTGGCAAAAAGGCAAATCCGGCATGAAGGCCTCCACGGAAGGCGTCGCCGATTACCTGGCCCAGCACGCCGACGCCCTATAGCGGCAAATCGTGTTGTTCGATACTTCAAACGGGCTATTTCTCCGATTTCCGGACGGCCGGAACGCCGGATGGTTTGGAAATTACGCTGACTATTAATCGCGTTACATACTTCCATACCATCCGTACCCGTTCCGCCGGAAATCTCGAATAGACCCGTTGAACGTCATACCTACACCCTCCGATTCCGGCATCTCCGCCGGAACGACCGGGGCGGATTCGGACAAATACCCTCCGGATCCGCCCCCCCCCATCCCGTATATCCCTTCCCGATACCATCAGCCCTGATGCTTCCAACTATACTTCAAACGGGTCATTTGTTTAATTTCGAAAGCCGTTGAAAGGTCAAATGGCATTGGAAATTATGCTTACCATTGGCAGCTGAAATTCCCATGTATCGGAAATGATGCCTACCATTGGGAACGAGAGAAAATCCCGGGTCCACTGAGCCGCGAGCACCTCGTTAGGCCTGTTACACGCCTAAATATTTTTTGATATGCCTCACGAGCCTATCATCGACTTCCGAATGTCTTGGAACGGGCTGTTTCATTCGATTCGATGGATTAAGGTAAATGTTGTGCCTACTTCCGTGCCGTAAGAGATAACATCCTTTACTCTCTGGATGTTCGGTGAGTTCATTCCTTCTCATACCGCGATTTCTTTCATCCGAAAAGACTCCGGAACATCATCCATTGCCATCATCATGAACGCATCTTTTATATTTTCCTCGAGTTCATCGAGCGTTTCTCCCTGGCTCATAATCTCCAGATGCTCGAGAAGCCTTCCTAACCAGAATTTATCCGATTTCCAATAAATCATGTTCATTTTTATATTCATGATACTTTATGTTTCCATTACGCAGAGCGCGTGGGAGCTAACAAAAGAAAGCCCCACATGGGCTTGAGCCACCCACCGCATCGGCTGGTTCAAGTTGGTGCCTGCGTCTACCTGCGGCAGGCGCAGAGCCTCCGCCACCCACCGGAAAATTGCTAGTGGTCTGTCCATGAGATAAATTAGGATGTCGGATTAAGCCAGCTTTTCTACTTCGGCATGTAAACAAACTCCAGTATCCTAAATTATCAGATTGACGAACCACTAGAGCTTTTGCTCAATCTCAGTTAATGCCTTAGCTAAAGCGGAAAAGGTATGTACAATCTTTGTTCTATACGTGAACTTTGAAAAGTTCATACCTTCTAAAGCTGATAATACATCAGTTGACCATTCGTCAATCCTACTGTTATCGATACTAAACGTAACTTCATGAGCAAGCTTATTCCGAATTTTGTTTAATGCCATCAAGTAATGCGCAATTTCTTTAATCTGTCCTAAAAAGCGTACTGATATATAGCTAAGCTTTTCGACTTTTCTATAAAAGGAAAATTTTGAATATTCTTCTACATTATTTCCGGAAAGAACATTATCTAAGATTAGTTTAAGAATCAAATGTCCTTTCAATATAATAAGTTCAATGTCTTTTTTTTTATCCAGATTGGCCCAAACAAACCACTCTATTAATTTGGAAAGATTTCTATTCATGTTTGGCTAAACATCCTCATTTATCTTCCTGGGAGTCGAAGAAAACGTTCGATGCCGCAATGACTCCCATCAGCTTAAGGCGCTCGACCTCGGCACCACCCCGCCGCCTGCTCCATGGCCTCCAGGGACAACATCTTAAAAAATGCAAAGTGGCGAAAAAGTGAGGCTCTTGTTGGATTCCGGGTTGATATTCCGCGAGCGCGACTATGGCTGGTTTCGCTGATTCCATGCCCCGAAGGGGCTACGTAATGTAGCCCCTTCGGGGCATGGAAACATAGAAATTTCAAACTGAGCCACTACCGAATGCCGGTTTTCCTTGACGAGAAGGGATGTTAGCGGTTTAATAACGGCTGTTCTCTTGGCCAGATAGCTCAGTCGGTAGAGCAGTGGACTGAAAATCCACGTGTCGGCGGTTCGATTCCACCTCTGGCCACATTGAAAACCAAAGGCTTACGGTTGATGCTTCAACGTAAGCCTTTTTCGTTTGTGTAATTACCTGTGTAATCGTGTCAAGAAAAACTCTCTTGCGTTACACCACCTTCAATCGATCTTGCAATTTATCCGGGCTCTTGTTGGATTCCGGGTTGATATCTTTTCAGTAGTGGCCTGGTTTGAAATTTACAGTGTTCCATGCCCCGAAGACACTCTGTTCCAAAGCAAGTCCAAATTACCTCCATTCCA
>CAZQHJ010000088.1:0-10001 GCA_964593225.1 uncultured Thiotrichales bacterium | reverse complement strand
AAATGCTCGCTGTGGTCTGCAAAGTCAGTCAGGGTGTAGTTGATTTGGCTTACCAGTAAATATTGGCAGTAATCTGAATAGGTTATCGGTTTTTTCATGCCGATAACTCTAACATTACCTCAAAAACTCGTAAACACCTATGTGTTACTTTTTGCGTAAGTTCTGACATTGATGTTTTTCCGCATAACGTCCATAGTATTATCTGCAATTCCATACGACCCCCAGGCGCCGACGCATCGGAAAAGTTTCCGACTGTTTATGTTCGCAGTAGAATACTCAAAAACCGTGTCTGGAAAATCCCAGTCTACTACGGCGGCCCGCTGTGTTGCGAAAGGTGCGAAATCGGGTCATGTCACGCTCTATATTCCCGGATTTCGTACGCCTTGAGCCTTGTCGACCACACCAGGCTGCCGTCTCGCTACGACTTTCAAGGATTTTCAGACATGCTCTGTCATGTTCGCAGACTATATTCGCAAGAATATCCATCATAGGCGGTCAGGCGTGTCTGCCCGTAAAGCGTTAGCGTCAAATCTTTGACGAAAAGAGGATCCTCCATCATATGACTCAAACCACACTAAACCCCGGCGTCGTGACCGGGAAAGACTACGAAACCCTGGTTACCGCCTGTAAAGAGGGCGGTTATGCGTTGCCGGCTGTCAACGTCACCTCATCGAGCACGGCCAATGCGGTCATGGAAGCCGCCACCAAGGCGAACTCCGATGTGATCATCCAGCTATCCAATGGGGGCGCCCAGTTCTATGCCGGACAGGGGATGGCCGATGGCGATCAGGCGAAGGTGCTGGGCGCGGTCTCCTGCGCCAGGCACATCCATCTGGTAGCCGAGCAATACGGCATCTGTGTCGTCGTGCATACCGACCACGCCAACAAGAAACTGATCCCCTGGATCGACGAGCTGCTGAACTGGAGCGAGAAGCGCTTCCACAGACTGAAAAAACCCCTCTTCAGCTCCCACATGCTGGATCTGTCGGAAGAATCCATGGCGTTCAACCTGGGCGAATCGGCCCGGGTGATGGAAAGAATGAGCAAAATGGGCATGAGCCTGGAGATCGAGCTGGGCGTGACCGGGGGCGAGGAAGACGGCATCGGCGGCGAGTTCGACGATTCCGCCGACAACTCCCATCTCTATACCCAGCCGGAAGACGTGCTGGAGGCCTACAACAAACTCGCCTCCATTGGTCACTTTTCGGTGGCGGCCTCCTTCGGCAACGTCCACGGCGTCTACAAGCCGGGTAACGTCAAACTCCGGCCGGAGATCCTGAAGAATTCCCAGGCCCTGGTGGGAGAGACCAGCGGCACGAAAAACCCGCTCAACCTGGTATTCCACGGCGGTTCCGGATCCGAAAAGGCGCAAATAGCGGAAGCGGTCAGCTACGGGGTGTTCAAGATGAATATCGACACGGACACCCAGTTTGCCTATTCCGAGCAGGTGGGGAAATTCGTGGACGAAAACCCCAAGGCATTCAAATACCAGATCGATCCGGACGACGGCAAGCCCTACAAGAAATTCTATGATCCGCGCAAATGGATCCGCGAGGCGGAAAAAGGGATCATCGAGCGACTCCAGGAAGCCTTCGACGATCTCGGCTCCAAGGGAAAATCCCTGGCGAAGGGATGATATCCCGTCAATAATTTACCAAGAATAAATCGACACTAAAGGGGGAACTTGTACCCATGACGACTACGCACGACGGCACAAAACGAACCAAAAACAAAAAACTCCTGGCCTGGGTCGACGAGATGGTGGCCCTGTGCAAACCGGACAGCATTCACTGGTGTGACGGTTCCCAGGAAGAATACGACACCCTTTGTAACCTTCTGGTAGAAAAAGGCGTATACACGCGCCTGAATCCCGACAAGCGTCCCAATTGCTTCCTGGCCCGCTCCCATCCCAGTGACGTCGCCCGGGTCGAGAACCGCACCTTCATCTGCTCGAAGAAGAAAGAAGACGCCGGTCCCACCAACAACTGGATGGATCCCGATCAGGCCAAGAAGGAACTGACCGCCCAGTTCGATGGCTGCATGGCAGGACGCACCATGTACATCATTCCCTTCAGCATGGGCCCGCTGGGTTCACCCATCGCCCACATCGGCATCGAGATCACGGATTCGGCCTACGTTGTCACGAATCAACGCATCATGACCCGCATGGGACAGGCTGTCCTGGAAGTGCTGGGCGAGAACGGTGAGTTCGTACCCTGTCTGCATTCAGTAGGCGCGCCCCTCCTGAAGGGTCAGGAAGATGCGGTTTGGCCGTGCGAACCCGACATCGAAAGGAAATATATCGCCCATTTCCCGGAAACCCGGGAGATCTGGTCCTACGGCAGTGGCTATGGCGGCAATGCCCTGCTGGGCAAGAAGTGTCTTGCTTTGCGCATCGCCTCCTGCATGGCTCGCGACGAAGGCTGGCTGGCTGAACACATGCTCATCCTGGGCGTGGAATCCCCCGAGGGAGAAAAGACCTACGTCTCAGCCGCATTCCCCAGCGCCTGCGGCAAGACCAACTTTGCCATGTTGATCCCGCCCGAGTCCATGAAGGGCTGGAAAGTAACCACGATTGGTGATGACATCGCCTGGATCAAGCCCAACAAGGAAACCGGCATGTTCCATGCCATCAACCCGGAAAACGGCTGGTTCGGCGTGGCCCCGGGCACCAACTACAAGTCCAACCCCAATGCCATGCTATCCATGACGGAGAACTCCATCTTCACCAACGTCGCCCTCACTGACGACGGGGATATCTGGTGGGAGGGCATGGATGGCGAACCCCCGGCCCATGCCATCGACTGGAAGGGCAATGACTGGACGCCGAACAGCGAAACCCCCGCCGCCCATCCCAACGCGCGTTTTACCGCCCCCGCCGGGCAATGTCCCTCCATCGATCCGGACTGGGAAAATCCCGCCGGCGTGCCCATCAGCGCCTTTATGTTCGGTGGCCGGGTCAGCCACAACTTCCCGCTGGTCTACCAGGGCTACAACTGGGAACACGGTGTCTACATGGCCGCCACCATGGGTTCGGAAGCGACCGCCGCGGCGATTGGGCAAGAGGCCATGCGCCGCGACCCCATGGCGATGTTGCCGTTCTGCGGTTACAACATGGCCGACTACTGGAACCACTGGCTGCGCATCGGCCGCAACGCCGTCCCCACGCCTCCTCGGGTCTTCCGGGTCAACTGGTTCCGTAAAGACGAAAACAGCAAGTTCATCTGGCCGGGATTCGGCGAGAACATGCGCGCCCTCAAGTGGATCGTGGAGCGGTGCCGCGGCAAGGCTGCTGCGTACGAGAGCGCCATCGGTTGGGTGCCGAGCTATGAGGATATTTCCATGGAAGGCATCGACTTCTCGAAAGAGAAGTTCGATTCCATCATGACTATGGATAAGGAGCTCATGCGCAAGGAGGCCGTGGATCAGGAAGAGCTCTTCACCCGGTTCGGTGATCACCTGCCAAGAGAACTGGAGCTGCAACGGGAACTGCAATTGCAGCGGCTCTATCACTCGCCGGAGGCATAGGGGTCCCTACAAGACCCGCATCATCTCCACGGACGGAGATTAAGCCCGCGCGCCCGCTCTTGTGGGAGCGCGTTCCTCGCCCGCCAGTACCCCCGCCCCACAAACCGGCAACAATCCGCCGCTTCTTGTAAAACCCCGGATTCAAGTCCCAAGTGCAACAATATTAGGGCTATCCATGCCAAGGCACTTTCTTGGACGGTTATCGAGTTGGCCCTTATCGGATTCCAGGTTGTTCCATGAGAAAGAGCCGAAGTAAGGACACCAAGAGTCTTTTACCGCGGTATTTTACGTTGTGTACGAACTCGAAAAACCCAAGATAGTCAGGTAGCAATTCTTGGGGAATACCACGATGGGGCCGTAGCCGGGAACGTAGCAAAGACCAAAATCCCTTGACATGTACTTCACATAAATCCTCCCCATCCTCGGTCGTTATTTTGGCGACAGTATGGACTTTTCTTCCGGAAGAATCCGGCAAGAAACGGAGAAAGCCACGTGGCGTGTTCCCGTATTTCCGATCCCGATCATCCGACACAAACCCCTGCCCGGCTACGCCAGCTGGCGGATGTTGTGGATGCATCAATATGCTTCCTGATAAAAAAACTGACTGGTTTAGGCTCCCTCGCCTTTTCCCCGGACGGTGGACGGGCGGCGTCGGGGGATTGGGATGGGGTGATGATCCTGTGGAGAGCGGAGTGAAGATAAGTTTGAAGGGTGAAATTTGAAGGGTGAAGGGGGAGGAAGTTTCAGCGCTGGCTTTCAGGAAAGCGCTTCCCGGGCGCCAGCGAAGCGCGAAGCGGCGCGCTTTTGCCACCCTACCCAATACCCAACAGGCTTTCGAGCCCCTGGAAGGTGAGATCCGGGGCCGGTTGCACCCACTCCTGGAGATCCCCTTCCCGCTGCGTGTAGGCGGCAATGGCGGCGTCCCGGATGCGTCCCAGGGCGGTGGGGGGTTCCACGTCGGTGATACCGTGGGCGTGGGCGATTTTCTTATATTCCAAAAAGTAATTTTTGGCCCTTGTGTCCAAATTGGGCAGGCTCAACCCCAATTGCCCGGCGGCGCCACAGCCTGCAATGAAGACCGGTTTGTTATAGCCCCCGAATAATTCACGGCAGGCAAAAGCGAAGCCGGCCAAATACATGGCGGCCTGTCTATTGTCCGGCGGCCGCCGGGCCGTGTCATCGGCGAGCGCCACCGCATCCAGCCAGACGGCGAGGGCATGGTTGCCTTGGTTCCCTTCCACTGTCGCCCATTCGTGGAAGAAGGCCCTGTTGTCGTCAGGCCGTGGCGCCGCCCGAAACACCCGCAGGGATTGTTCCGGTTGCCCGGCCCTGCGGAAGAGTTGAGAGAGTTTGACGCGAACATGAGAGTGAGTGGGGTCCACCCGGACCAGGGACTGGGCCAGTTTGATGGCGAGAGCCTGCTCGCCCTTCTCAAAAAAGCGATCGGATAAATAACGCCATTCTCCTAATGAAATAATAAAATGTCCTTTTCCATAAAGTTCTTCCGCGGTTCTTACCAGATCCACATACAGCTCATCCGGCTCGATGGGGTACTGGGTGGTATTTTTCAGGATGTCCAGGGCCGCCTCGGCAATGGCCCGGTGGCGGGTAAAGACCATCTCCCCGGCCACATCCGCCGCCGCTTCCTCCCCCAGGGGCCACAAGACCTTGGTGCGTAGTTCACGGGGTTCCACCCTCAAGGCATGGGCCAGCACCAGCTTGGACAGGAACGGTTTGTTTTCGGCGTGCATGGCGGCGATGTAGGCGAAGGCGTCCAGTAGCGTGTTTCGGTTGCCCGGCGGGATTTCGCGACCATTCAGGCGATCCAGCAGTTTTTTCACATGGCCCTTGAATTCATCCCCCAGGCGCAGGCGCAACAGGGCGCCTAGGAAGGCCCCCTCGTCCTGGGAGGTTTCGGAGCGGCTCGCCGCCACCAATTCCTTTACCGCTTCTTCCCGGGAGAACTCGGCGAGACGGCCCAGGCCTTTGTCCTGATATTTTTCCCAGGCGGCTACGATGCGCGCCGCGTCTTCTTCGTCCAGGCCGCGCAGCGGTTCTTCATGATAGCCGGGCACACGCGCCCAGCTTGTCTGGAGGATCTTGGTATCGCGCCACTCGGTGTGGCGGGCGCAGAGGAGGAAATGCACGTCGCTCCGATCTTTCAACCGTAAGCCGGAGACCAGGTGGTAGACGTCCTGGGCAATCAGATCCGCGTCGTCGGAGGCGATGAGCCAGCACTGGCCATCCTCCTGGGGCAGTTCGTCCACCCACTTGCGGCTCAACTCGGCGGCCTCGCCTCGGCGGTACAGCACTCGCCAGGCGGCATCCCCTTGCACCACCGCCTCCATGGTCTGCAGGAAGGCCGTGGATTTTCCCTCGCCGCCCGCGCCCAGGAGCATGTTGACCGTGGGTTGTCCGTCCCCGGTTGCGGCAACGATGCGCTCCGCCAATTGCCCCACCACCGCCCGGCGCGGGATCCGGGGGCACAGGGCCAGCCCCAGGTTGGGCTGACGTCCGTCGAAGTAGCTGAGGATCACCGCCTCGTCTGGGTTCGTGTCCAGGCTCGCCAGGTAAGCCCGATCCACGATCTCCCAGCCTGGGGGCGCCTTGAACCTTTTCACCGGTGGCTTGGCGGGGGCGGATTTGGTGGGGTGGGATAACCCTGCCGCCAGGGCGCCGGGGAGCGGGAAGACCCAACGGGCCGCGCCGGATTCGCGGTATGTCTCGGGGAAGGCCCCGCCATCCAAGGCCCATTCCTGATGGCCCTTGTTCCACTGGTACGGTTCCACCGCCAATTCCCGCGCGTCCCAATCCAGCTCCGCCCAGAGCAGACCGCTGACCCATTTTTCATCCTCCCGGGCCTGAAAGGCCACGCCGCTTTGGAGGGTCAGGAACGGATGCCCCGCGCCGACCTTGAAACGGGCGCCGGTCTTGTGCAGATGGCCGTGGAGATAAAGAACGAAGTGCTGGCCGAACAGGGCGCGGATGGGTTCTTCGTTTTCCGGCAGGAACCAGTTCAAGGGATGGTGGCCCAGGACGATCTTGAGATCCGCCTGGGTGATGGCCTCCAGGCCCGCTTCCACGATGGGCTTGCCGGGGGTGAGTTGCCTTTGGTCGTCGTCGTCTTCGGAGAACCAGGCGGTGTTCAGGCCGAGGAGGCCGAGTTTGATGCCCCGGCAGGGGAGGATGCGGGCGAAGCAACCCGATTCGCTCTCCAGCCAATCCTTTTCATCCAGTAGTTTGGCATGGTCCCGGTAGGCGGCGAAGCGGGGGAGGATTTGTCGGCGCTTGGAGAGACCTTTTTCCATGGGGTCGAAGAATTCCGGCGATTTGCGCCGGATTACTGCCCGGGAGACGAATTCGCATTCGTTCCGGTTCACGTCGTGGTTGCCGGGGACCATGAGGATGGGGCAATTTTTACCGACTTTCTCCACCAGGGGCAGCAGGAATTCCTCGCCGAACCGGTCGTATCCCGCCGACAGCCCGTCCTGGGCGATATCGCCGGTGATGAATACGAAGTCGGGCGGTTCCCGGTCGGCGATGTGGTTCAGGATAGATTGGAAGAGGCGGCGTTGGCCATGGTCGTCACGGCCGGTGTGGAAGTCGGACAGATGAAGCCAGCGGATGGGGGTTCTTTGGGGCATATGAATGTAATTCCGTTTCGGAATCCGGGGTTGTTTTCTGAAATCAAGGCATCAAATGGGTAAATCGAGGTTTCGAACCGTGAAATCGATGCCTGGAATCCTGAAATCCAGGCGTTGAATGGATGAATCGACGTCCAGAATCCTGGAATCCATGTCTCGAATTCTGAAATCGAGGCATCGAATGGGCGAATCGAGGCCTGGAATCCTGAAATCGGTGTTTTGAATTCGTGGATCCGGGCGTCGAATGGATAAATCCACGCAATGTATAGGTCTCGGTGTACACAGATACCTGAGTTAAGGTGAAACCGTGCCGCGCACGGCAAGCGCCTTCCATCAACCACCCTCGGCCATGAGTCGGGAAACGATTCCCACCGTATAAAACGACCCGAAGACCACTATTCGGTCCCCCGGCCGGGCGTCTTGCAGGGCGGCGTGGTAGGCCTCCGGGACGCCGGGGAGGGTATGGACCCGGGCGTCGGTGGCGCTCCGCGACAGGGTCGCCGCCATCATTTTGGCGGTTCCGCCCCGGGGCACGTCAAGGTCGGCGGCATACCATACATGGACTGCGACCTCCATGGCGCGCAATACCCCTTCCCTATCCTTATCCTCTAGCATTGCCACCACGGCCAGGGTCCGGCCACCACGGGGTTTCTCCCGAAGCAGGCGGGCGAGCGCCCGGGCCGCCTGGGGGTTGTGGGCCACATCCAGGATGCGGGTGACGCCCTCCGGGGTTTCCGATACCTGAAACCGACCGGGTAATGTAACCCCGGCGAGTCCGCGCCGCACCGCCTCCTGGGGGACCGGCAGGCGGTCCCGAAGGAGGGCCAGGACCATGAGCGCCCCGGCGGCGTTCTGTCGCTGGTGCCCACCGGCCAGGGCCGGGTTCGGCAACCCCCGGTAGCCCCCGAGACGGCTTTCCCAATGCCACCGGTCCGGGGCATGGGGGTCTTCCCATGCCCGAAAATCCCGCCCCGCGCAATACCAGGGCGCCCCCATGGCCCGGGCGTGGTCCCGGACGCTGGCGGGGGGGGCCGGGTCGCCACAGACGGCGGGGCGCCCGGCGCGATAGATGCCGGCCTTTTCCCGCCCAATGGCTTCCCGGTCGTTGCCCAGCCACGCCTGGTGGTCCAGATCGATGGTGGTGATGAGGGCGATGTCGGCGTCGAAGACATTGACCGCGTCCAACCGGCCCCCCAATCCGACTTCCAGCACCGCCACATCCGGCCCGGCCCGGCGGAAGAGCCACATAGCCGCCAGGGCGCCGAATTCGAAGTAGGTGAGGGTGGTGGGGCCCCGGGCCCGGTCGATTTCGTGGAACGCCCGGACCAGGGCCTCGTCGGAGGCCTCGCGCCCGGCGAGGCGCACCCGTTCGTTGTACCGGAGCAGGTGCGGCGAGGTATGGGTCCCCACGCGATAGCCGGCCCGGGTGAAAATGGATTCCAGCAGGGCGACGCCGGAGCCCTTGCCGTTGGTGCCGGCGATGGAAAGGATGGGGAAGGGGAGGCGGTTCAGCCCGAGCCGGTCCGCGACGCGCGCGACCCGTTCGAGATCCAAGTCTATCGGGGTGTGGTGACAGGTTTCCTGCCAGGCGAGCCAATCCGGGAGGCGGTGGAAGCGCATGGGGGCGTTCTTTATTCCAAGGGCACTGGAAACCACGAAGGACCGCCATGGGATATCCTCCGAACTTTCCGAAACCGGACAGTCAAGGAAAAAAATGACAGGGATCCTTCAAGGCAAGGATGACACGGACAAAGGGGCTTTGTACATGGCGATGGCGCTCGGCGATGGGAAATGGGAGCCGGGGTTCGGGGATGGCCACAAGGAACGGGGTGTGACGGCGGATGCGGGAGAGCAGCCTGTGGACTTCTTGGGCCTATCCGAAGCCGTAAGTTCGATTAGGGCATTTCCAGCCTGTTTCCCTGTCCGCGCCATTGGAAGGGCGCTCCCCCAGCGGCGTCCGGAGGCCGTCCCTTTCTCCTGTCCCTCTTCCCATCCTTCGAACCATCCATCCTCCTTGGCGGTCCGAAACAAATCCCGTTCGATGACCACCGATTCCACATAACGCTCGTAGCGCCGCCGATCTTCCGGCCTCATCTTCATGAGCGCCAGTTTCCGGCGCGCCTTGTCGATGGCCGGCGAACGGAAATCAGCGCGCACCGCCGAATGCTTCAATAAATAGATCCACTCGTCCAGTTCGCTTTGAATAACATCCTGGAAACGTTCTACATGGATGAGGTAGTAGTCCGGGAAGATATTCTTGGACTGGAAGATACAGTCTCCTTGGAGCGCCTTGACGCGCTCTCGCACATCCAGGGCGTGGCCGGTATGCAGGCCCCGGAATTCCGTCGCGCCGCGATACACATAGTCATCTCCCACGCCCAGGTTGAAATAGAGGATGGAGATGGAGATGACCTTGACCACCCGGCGGTAGTTTTTTCCCAGGGGCATGTTTTCCACGACCACCTTGGATGTGCCGAACAGCAACCGTTCCATATAGTCGCTTTCGTGTTGGTTTTGGACCTCGATGATCAGCTTGCGGCCCTTCGCGTCGTGGACCAGCAGATCGACCCGGTTGTATTTTTGCCCCGCCTCGGCGTTGGATTCGCTTTCCAAGATATGCTCGATGACGATGGGTTCGGCCAGCAGCGCCGAGAGAAAGCCTTCCAATACGTCGAAGTTGGCCTTCTCCCGCGGCAGGGTCTTGATGGCCCAATCGAAGCGGATGAGTTTTTCCTCGGTTGGCATGATGGGTTTTCCTTACGTAATGTACCGCCCGCGCGGGAACGAGGCATCAATCCCATCCCGCTCACGAGGCGGCGAATACCTCAT
>CAZQHJ010000087.1:0-10087 GCA_964593225.1 uncultured Thiotrichales bacterium | reverse complement strand
TTCGTATAACAAATTGAAAGATAAGGGATTCTCGCCAAATGTCAACAGAGCCTAAAACAGCAAAGCGGTTACCAATATCTGTTTGGTCCATACTTAGTTGAATAACGTTATGAAATCCAGAAGATTTCTGTAAAATTCGGGTAGCAAATGGTTTCATCGTATAAGCACCACCGAGGAACTTATTCGATAGCAACCGGCTTAACCACTGCTCACGTAGGTCACGCCTTGTCAGCTCAAGAGGAAGATAGGTCGCTAACATCCCCGTGTTTGCTGTACGCCCTTCCAGTATTGCAGCTATTGCCAGAGGCAAGTTGCGTTTGAGGGATTCACGCAAAGCCGGGAATGTTTGCCGGAGCCCTCGCTCGATCTCATTTAGCTAATTTTTTGACAGAACCCATTTCTCAATACGTTGTATAAAAAATGCCTATTATACCCAACACTTGATATGAGGATGAATGTGGATATTTACTAAACTTGATGGGTGGTGAGCATGCCCATGTTTGGCTACTTTGTCAGACTGACAGTGCGTACAACGTATCCCCTCCGGCCAGCGTAGCTCACGGACAGTACGAAAACACTTGGCATCATCTATAATTCCTATGATATTCAGTACATTATGAGAGCTATTTTGGGAATTCTTCATTTAAGCTTTTCCTAAGCATCAGTGCTTAGGAGATGGTATTGGGCCAAGTACAAAATATCAACCTGGAATCCAATAAGAGCGAATCATTGTGCAGGAGTTTTATCAGGTCGCTTTCAGAAAAAACCTTTACACCGATTTGGAGAGTTTACAGCGGGACTTGGACGAATGGATGATCTATTATAATGAGCAGCGCACGCACCAAGGGAAAATGTGCTTTGGCCACAGCACATTGGAAGACGGCAAACAAATTTGGAAGGAAAAATTTGTAGGCTGAATTTGAACTGACACGCTTACCGTCAAAACCGGTAACTGTCCGATCGAGTCTGAACTACTACAGTTGAATCCAGGCTGATTTTTGGCAACTAGCATGAGGAAAGAGGAAAATCCATGAATTTTGCCGACAGGCTACTCACGAAGACCGCCGAAACCACCCCCATCGTCGTTGGTCTCGATCCCGATTTCAATCTCATGCCGAAGATCTTTTTGCCATCCTCATCGGACCCCACCCACGTCATGAATGCCCTGGTGGATTTCTCCAGGGCGGTCATCGATGGCGTCCATCACCGAGTGCCGGCCATCAAGCTCCAATCGGCCTATTATGAACAATGCGGGAGCCACGGCGTCGCGGCATTGGCGCAATCCATCGCCTACGCCAGGGAAAGGGGTCTATTGGTCATCCTGGACGTCAAGCGAGGGGATATCGGGGCCACCTCCGCCGCCTACGCCAGGGCCTATCTCGCCGGACAGACCGATCTTGCCGAAGGCCCGCGGTTCACCTCCGACCTGGCGGTGGACGCCATGACCGTCAACCCATTCTTGGGGGAAGACACCCTGCAATCCTTCGTGGATCTGGCCATCGAACACGGAAAGGGGCTTTTCGTTCTGGTCAAGACCTCCAATCCCGGCTCCGGGATGCTACAGGATCGGGTAGCCCATGGGCTGTCCGTCTCCGAACAACTCGCGAAGATGGTCCACCGGTTGGGTTCGGAAAAGAGCATCGGCGCCACGGGATACAGCAGCATCGGCGCGGTGGTGGGGGCGACCTACCCCACCCAGGCCGCCCGATTGCGGGCCCTGATGCCGAGGGCCATACACCTGGTCCCCGGCGTCGGCGCCCAGGGTGGAGAAATCGAAACCACCCGGACCAACTTCGACAAAAAAGGGTCAGGGGCCATCATCCCCATCTCCCGCGCCATCACCTACCCCTCCAATCGGGGGTTATCACGGGCCGAATATGGACAGGCCCTGGGCGATGTGGTGGAAAAATATCATAGGATGTTGAGGTGATGGATGCGTCGTTATACTTCGAAGCTGCGGCGGGTGTGGCCGCCATCGGCGGCGGACTGACGGCTTTTCTGTTTTTCTTCGTGTTGAACGGGTATGGAAATGATTTTGCTACGCGAAATCCTGTGCCCCGCCTCGCAGAGCGAGAGGTTGTTCCGTTATAAAACTTCACGGGAGGAAAAGTAATGAGAGAAATACTCGTAAACTCCGAGAAAGAGATAGCTCGGATCAACTGTTTGTTGGATAAGAAAATCCCGTCATATCGGCAGGCATATAGCGACAGAACCGCCTGGCTTATGGCCTGTTTGTCCGAGTTGGCCTACATCAGATTCGATTCGATGTTTTCCGATAAAGAATTCAAAAAATATTTTTCGGACAAAGTCAGTAAATTGGTCGATGAAGGCAGGATGAAATCCGTTGTCGAATTTATCGATTCTGTCGGATACGATAGCGAAAGGGAGGTTAAACATCTTGAAGAAGAGTTGGCTGTTTTGAGATTGGGGTGTGTCTACAAGTTCGACAATAAGGGGACCCAGGCAATTCTGGTCTGGAGCGATAAATTCATCGCGTTGGCGTTCAGGGGCACGGAATTCGACAGGATAAGGGATAGAAAAACCGTCTTCAACGCGAAACTTGCCGGATGTCACGAAACCGAAGGCAGGGTCCATTCCGGCTTTCAGGAAGCCTTCGGACGGGTGATCGAGGAAATTCGGGAAAAGCTGAAAGAGGAAGGTTTTCGAGAATTGCCTTTATTCATTACCGGACACAGTTTGGGGGGCGCATTGGCGACCATTGCCGCCAAGCGATTATCATCTCACGAAGGCGGGGTAGCCGCGTGTTATACCTTCGGTTCGCCTAGGGTGGGTGATAAAAAATGGATATCCGAAATAAAGACGCCCATTTACAGACTGGTCAATGCTGCGGATTTCGCGCCCATGTTGCCTCCCGGTCCCCTACCGGTTACTGCAATCGGTTTTCTGGCAGCAGGCATACTCCCTTGGGTGGGGAAACCACTTAAATCCTACTTACTATCACATTTTGGGGATTATTTTCATGCTGGTGACATGAGATATCTGACAAACTGTCCCAGGGAGCAATACGAGAATGTAAAACTGCTTTATTCCATAAGCAACCCCTATCGACTAAAGGGACTCTTCTATGAAAAAGCCCTACCGTGGAAAAAAATACCGCGCGACCATGCTATCAATGTTTACAGAAGAAAACTCGAAGTCATTGCCTGCAATAGGAATAAAACAACCCAGATCTCTACAGATTGCTGCCCTTCGGAGGAAAATAGTCATGCCAAATTGGAAATCAAATCGTCATAACGGCGATGGGCGCACCCGAGAGAACGACATCCTCAACGGTTCGCCCACTGAAAATAACACCCGTGGGCAAGATGAGACCACCGTTATTGGTTCGGATACCGAACCGGCAGCTGACTCGACTCTCGAAACAATATCCCCAATTACCGGAAACAATCCACAAAGCGAGCCGGTTTTTTCTCGGGCTTCTTCCCCTCGACGTCCCCTCCTTTTCCAGCAGTCCCCTGCTGTCTATGTGGGCGATTATCTGCCTAGTGTTACGGCGCTTCGGCGCTCGTTCGCCCTGGGGGACGAAACCACCCCGGACGAGGAGATCCTGGACCGCTTCGGGCGCATCGAGGTGGTCCACAACGGGCTCGATCTGCAAGCGCCGGGCGCCTCGTTTTTCGTGCGTAATCTCCAGTTCGATGTGGGAGACGGGCGCATCGGTCACCGGGTCCTGCCGGTGGATGACAGCAATGACGGCGATAACCCCACCAACCGGGAGACGGAGGAAACTATCCGCAAGGCCCTGGGCGTCTCCGAAGGGCATCTCGCTCCTTATGAAATCATCTTCACCCATCCCGAAACCGATGGGCCCGATGGCGAGGGGTTGTGGCAGGAATTTCCCGGCGAGGGCCGCAAGGGTACCCTGAAAACCATCGCCGATCCCGGCGGCGTCACCCAGGGCAGCGCCACCCACCGGGGCGGGGCGGTGGGCTTTCAGGGCGTCACCCATAATTCGCCCGAGAACTATCACAGCAATCAGTTCCAGGTCCGGGGCTATCCGGCCGTGGCCGTGGGCATGATCATTGCCGATACCCATCCCGATGTGGTGGCCTCCCAGCGGAACCGCGCCGGTTTCCTCCTGAACGACGGCGTGAACTTTTCCGTGCGGGATTACAAGAACGATTTCGTCCGCATCCGGGATGTCAATACGGTGCTGATGTTCGCCCGGGACTGGATCGTGTACCGCGCCATGGAACGGGTGAAGATCGGCACTATCGAGACAACGCCAGAGATACAGGCCATCTTGGATGAACTCGCCTCCCCGGCGCTCCGGATCTATCTTGGCTCCGAGGACTGGACCTGCTACTGCGCCGAGCACCGCGCCTCGGTGGACTATCTCATGACCTCGCTCCAGTTCACGGAAGCGGGCTTCCGGGAGGTCTACGATGGCACTGCCATGTGGGGCAAGCGGCCCGAGGATCTCGGCGGCAAGCTTTTTGCCCTCTACAGCCAGGTGATCGTCGCCAAGGCCAAGGCTCAAGGCGTGCCCTATCAGGAAGAAGGCCAAATGGCCGGCGGCATCTCGCCCGAATCTTGGGGTGGTGTGGAGGGAGAGCAATCTTTCACGCCCCTCTGGCAGCGCATGGGACTTTCCCGGGACGACGTGCGCCCCTTCGACAGCCCTGAGCAATACGATGCCTATGAAAACGCCCGCATCCACGGGACCCTGGAACAATACAAGGCCCGCTGGAGCGACTATCCGGTCATCCCGCTGCCGCCGGGCAAGGCGCTGCCCTATGGCCCCCAGACCAACGCCGATCTCATCGCGGTCTTCATCAAGAAGATCCACGACTGGTGGGACGTGGGCGGGATTCAGGCCGCCACCGCCATCATGGCCTTCCTGGGCACGGCCACCGAGCGCCACGGCATCTCGCCCCAGGACTACGCGGGGTTGGTCACCCCCATCATCGGGGAACTCCTGGTGGCCGACGCCCTGGCCCGGGGCGCGCCGGATGGGTGGTTTACCAAGGCCGGGCCAACCCTCGGGGCCGCGCTGACCGGATTGGTTCCGGCGGACGCGCCGCCGGAGCAGGCGACCGCCCTGCGGGAACTCTTCCTAGGCGTCGCCGGGGGCGCGGCCGAGCTATTGATCTTACAAAAGGCCGATCTACAGGAAAGATGCGGCGGCGTTCCCATGGACCGCGCGAAAGTCGACGCGGAACTCGACCGGATGCTCGCCAATGACATCATCGCCGCCCGGCGCACCGAGGTGGGCGATCGCACCCGATTCGTGAAAAACAACATTCCGCCCCAGACTCTGCTGGATATCCTCCATGGCCTACACAAGCCGGTGGAGTTATCGGATTGGAACGATGGGATGGTGGGGTTCGTGTATCTCGGGACGTTGATGGATAAAAGTCAGGTTGAGTGAAATGGCACCGGGGTGGGCCCAATCCATCCGGGCCGAATCATCAATGCAAGAAGAATACCGAATCCCTGCCCGTGGTCCGTTCACCGCCGACCAAATCAAAGACGGCGACCGCTACGAGCTCTCTAACGGTCATCCCATTTACTGTCTCCCATGGGGAGAAAAGCCCTCGCCTTTAGGCGGAAAGCTTTAGCAAGTTAAAATATGCGGCATGAACGGAGAATACCGACATGGTTCGCATACGATGTATTCGATTCATCTGCACATAGTGTGGGTGACGAAGTACAGGAAAAAAGTTCTCAAGGGAGAGATAGCTAATCGTGTCAGAGAGATAGTGAGGGAGGAATGTCGAAAGAAGAATGTGGATATTCTGAAAGGAGATGTATCGGCAGAGCATGTGCATATCATGGTATCGATACCTCCACACGTAGCGATTAGCCGTCTTGTCCAGCATATTAAGGGTAAAAGTGCGTACATACTGTTATCACAATTTCAACAGCTGAGGCGCCAATATTGGGGGAGACATATTTGGGCTCGTGGATACTTTTGCCGCAGCAGCGGAAATGTAACGGACGACGTCATAAAAGCCTATATTGAGAACCAGAAACATGACATTGACGATAACTTTCGTGTAGGCAATTGAGCAAATTCTTTAGTCGGCATAGCCGATAGTCTTTGCGGGCTTTAGCCCGATGAACCGGCTTTAGCCGTTTCCCGAAGCCACCGCCTTTAGGCGGTGGAGTATTCACTGCGCCCCGGCCGGCGAAAACCACGCCCGCCACAACGCCGCCGGCGCCTCGCTCCTGGACAGCGACCCGGAGGTGGCGTGGTCCGGCGTGGATGCGGGGTTTGCGCCAAAACCGAACACCTTGCGCGCACCGGATGTCTCCGTGGCACCCCCACCCGCCAAGGGAAAGGGCTGGATTCCCGGCGCGCCGCCTTTGGCCGTGGAGTATGCCGATCACGGACAAGATGAGATCGCCCTCAAAATCAAGATCAAGGAATTGCTGGCGACGGGCACCCGTTACGTGAGGGTCGTGCGCCTCACCGGACCACAGCGGGTGGAGGTGCACACCAAAGACAGGCCCACACGCCTGTTGTCCGCCACCGAGAACTTGACGGCCCCGGGCATCCTGCGCAATCCGATACCGGTACTGGCGCTCTTCGACAGGAAAGCGGCCCATCGCGTGACATTGAGGAATCTCCTGCAACGGGAGGGTTATGAGGACCTGGAGGCGGTTCTGCTGGAAGGCGCGCGGAGGGGCCGGGCCGAGGGTGGCCTGGCGGCGCGGGGCCTCCCTGTGGACGCCGAAACCGACGCGCGCATCCGGCAGTGCCGCGATGCCGGGCAACTGGATGCCTGGCTCGCCAGAGCGGCGGTGGCGGACAGCCCGGAAGCGGTTTTCCGGACGTAATGCCGAATGTCGGCTGCATGATTTTCCGGGGCAAAACCCTTGACCAAGGCCAAAACCCTCTTCGCTTGCCAATCCTGCGGGGTGCAACTGTCCAAATGGGCGGGGCAATGCCCCGACTGCGGTCAGTGGAACACCCTGGTGGAGACCCCGGCCCGCCCAGAACACCCCCAGGATAAAAACCGATTCGCCGGCGTAATCTCCCAGGGTATTTGCAGCGGCGGCGATGTGGCGACCGGGATCGATGTCTATACGCCCACTGGGATTGCGGAACTCGATCGCGTGCTGGGGGGCGGGCTGGTGGCCGGTTCCGTCGTCCTCATGGGAGGCGAGCCGGGCATCGGCAAGTCCACCCTCTTGCTCCAGACCTTGATTCGCCTGACCGGGCAAGGCGCGCCCTCGCCGCTGTATGTGACGGGGGAGGAATCCTTGGGGCAAATTCTGCTCCGGGCCAAGCGGCTGGGCCTCTCCGCCGACCGGCTCCGGTTGCTGGCCGAGACACGCGTGGAGGCGATCCTCTCGCTGGCGTCCGTGGAAAGGCCCAACGTCATGGTGGTGGACTCCATTCAGACCATGTATACGGAGCTTTTGAACGCCGCCCCCGGCGGGGTCGCCCAGGTGAGGGAATCGGCGGCATTGCTGGTGCGATTTGCCAAAAACACCGGCGTCGTCGTGGTCCTCGTGGGGCACGTCACCAAGGAAGGCGCCCTGGCCGGTCCTCGGGTCCTGGAACACATGGTGGACACCGTGCTCTATTTCGAGAGCGAGGGCTCCAGCCGTTTCCGGATCATTCGCGCGGCCAAAAATCGCTTCGGGGCTGTCAATGAGCTGGGCATCTTCGCCATGAGCGACACGGGACTCAAGCAGGTGAGCAACCCCTCGGCCATCTTCCTCTCCCACCACGAGCGGGCGCTGGCCGGCAGCGTGGTGATGGTCACCCGGGAAGGGACACGCCCCCTGCTGGTGGAGGTCCAGGCCCTGGTGGACGACACCCAACTCGCGGCCCCGCGCCGGCTCGCCGTGGGGGTGGACACCAATCGGCTCGCCATGCTCCTTGCCGTGCTGCGCCGGCAGGGGGGGGTCTCCACCCACGACCAGGATGTATTTCTCAATGTCGTCGGAGGCGTGCGCGTCAACGAAACCGCCTCGGATCTCCCCGTATTGATCTCGGTCTTTTCCAGCCTGCGCAATCGCCCCGTCCCCCAGGGGCTGGTGCTGTTCGGGGAGGTGGGCCTGTCGGGGGAGATCCGCCCCGTGCAAGGGGGCGAGGAGAGACTGCGCGAGGCCATGAAACACGGTTTCGAACGCGCTATCGCGCCCAAGGCCAACGCGCCCCGGAAAAAGTGGGCGGGTATCGAGATCCATCCGGTGGGGCAGTTGAGCGAGGCGCTGGCGTTGATCTGAAACGCCGATTGACACAGGGATTGGCTAACGCGGCCCTATAGAAGTAAGGATATTACAGCAATCGAACCGCACGCTGCCCCGTCATCCGGACATTGGGATGGCGCCGTAGGTAATCGCGGATCACATGTTGGATGGGCGGCCCTTGGGTATCGGGATTCACCGACGCCCAACCGCCGACGACGTAGTTTTTGGCAGGGTCGATGGGCGTATTCCGCGGCCACAGCACCATGTTCCGAATGCGCTCGCCCCGGGGACGGGTGATGTCGATGGCGTAGCCCAGCCCGCCGACCCGCACCATGTCGCCCCCCTGCCGGTAGAACGGGTCCACGTTGAAGAGATTATCGGCCACATCCTCCAGCACCGCCTTCAGGCCCTCCCCGGTCATCTCCAGGCGATAGCAGTTGGGATAGGTGATGGCGGTCTGGTTGTAGACATCTTCCAGCCGAATCGCCTGGCCGGGCAACAGCGCGCCACCCCAGCGGAAACCGGGGGAGAGGGCGATCTGGGTGTCCCGCTCTTCCAGGATGGCCCGGCAGATGAGATCGTCGAAGGTGCCGTTGAAGTTGCCGCGCCGGTAGAGGAGGGATTCGGCGCGGCCCAGGACGGTGTCCAGGTCTTTTTGGTAGGGCGCCCGGAGCCGTGTCACCAGGGCGTCCATGGTCGGATCCGGTGTTATCGCGTCGGACAGGACCGGAATCAGCCGGAAGCGATAATCCCGGATGCGCCGGTTCGCCACGTCCAGGTCCAGGCGCGCCAGGAATTTGCCATGGCTGCCGGCGGCCACCAGCAGGGTGTCGCCCACGGTGATGACGGCCGGGATGGCGTCGTGCGTATGGCCGGTGAGGATGACATCGATGCCCCGAACGAGGCCGGCCAGCTTGTGGTCCACATCGAAGCCGTTGTGACTCGATAACACCACCAGATCGGCCCCCTCGCCACGGGCGGCGTCTACCGTTTTCTGAAGCGCGATCCGGCGAATGCCGAAGGTCCATTCGGGGATTAGGTGGCGGGGATTGGCCACCGGGGTATAGGGAAACGCCTGCCCGATGACGGCGATCCCGAGCCCGCCGCGCTGGAACCAGGCGGTGCTCTCGAACACCGGCTCTTCCCACTCGATGTCGCGCACGTTGCCGGCCAGGAAGGGATATTGGAGTTGTCCGATCAATTCCCGGACCCGCTCGGCGCCGTAGGTGAATTCCCAGTGGGCGGTCATGGCGTCCACCCCGAGGGCGTTCATGGCTTGGACCATATCCGCCCCTCGGGTCCGGAGACTGGTGTAGGAACCCTGCCAGGTGTCGCCGTTGTCGATGAGCAGGGTCCGGTGGGGGCGCTCGGCCCGGATGGCGTTGATCAAGGTGGCAAGCCGGGCAAGACCGCCGATGCGCCCGTATTCCCGGGCCAGACGGACGAAGTCGCGATGGGTGAAGGCGTAGGCGTCCAGGGCGCTGATGGGCAGTCCGAAGTATTTGAGCAAGGCCGCGCCGGTGAGATGGGGCGGCCGGCCACGGTCGTCGCCGACGCCCAGGTTGGTGTCCGGTTCCCGATAGAAGAGCGGGACCAACTGGGCGTGGATGTCGGTGAAGTTGAGCAGCGTTACCTGCCCGAGGGGCTTGAAGGCCAGGAGATCGGCTTGGGTGATGGGGCCCCCGGCGGCCAGGACCGATGGGGGGCGACCGGTCAGGCCCAAGGCGCTGGCGGCGGCGGTGATTTGGAGGAACTCTCGACGGGTTAGCATGATAATTTTGCTCCGGGGGGCGGGAGGTACTGTATAGAGTGTGTCTAATTCTACTTTATCACGCTCGGCGGACGTGGCTGGTGTAACCGGGACCCAGGGCAACCGAATGATAATTATTGCTGAGACAAAACCTTAAAGCGAAAAGAA
>CAZQHJ010000086.1:0-10233 GCA_964593225.1 uncultured Thiotrichales bacterium | reverse complement strand
GCGTCTATCATCCGGAACTGGCTGTTGCCCTGCACGAAAGCAACCGGTTCGAGCTAATGGTCATCTTTGGCAATAAATATCTACGCAAGGCGTTGTATATGCCAGCATTGAGTGCCGCACGTACCGAGGAACATGTCAGGGGTTACTACCAACATCTCATCGAAGATCGCCATCTGAAGAAAATTCAGGCTGTGTGTGCCGTGATGCGTAAGCTGCTTCATGCCATACACGCCATGTTGTCCAATCCAGCCGATTTCGATGGTAGCCGTTTCTATAGCGCTCCCGCGCGGATCGCGCCCTAACTTGTTTACACACTCGACCTATATCAGTCCACAACAGTAAACAAAATTTGACAAAAAACAGAGTATCTTCGGGGCATGAAGCCATGGACTTCCCGAAACCCCTCATTCCCGCCCGTTTGGTGCGCCGCTATCAGCGGTTTTTGGCCGATTGCATCCTGGAAGATGGGAGGGCGGTGACCGCCCACTGCCCCAATACCGGCGCCATGTTGGGGTGCGCGGAACCGGGATTCCCCGTGTGGCTGAGCCGGTCGAAGAACCCGAAACGCAAGTACCCCCTGACCTGGGAGCTCGTGGAACCAAGATCGGGGGTATTGGTGGGCGTGAATACCGGGCGCGCCAACGCCCTGGTGCGGGAGGCCATCGAGGCCGATGGGATCCCGGCTCTGCACGGTTATGCTAACCTTCGGCGGGAGGTGCGGTTCGGCCGGGAGGGCAGCCGGGTGGATTTTCTGTTGGAGGGGCGGGCGGGGGCGCCCCCCTGTTATATAGAGGTGAAAAGCGTGACCGCCGTGCAGGGGGCGGGCATCGGGATATTCCCGGACGCCGTGACCGCCCGGGGCGCGCGCCATCTGCGGGAATTGTCGTCGGTGGTGGAACTGGGGGGGCGCGGGGTGATCTTCTTCTGCGTGCAACGCCCCGATGTCCGGGCGGTCCGGCCGGCGGATGCCATCGACCCCCGCTATGGGGAGACATTGCGCGAGGCCTTGTCCGTGGGCGTGGAGGCCCTGGCCTGGCGCGTCGGAATCGATCTCCAGGGTATCCGGCTTTGTGAGCCGGTGCCCGTGGTTTTGTAACGGGCCGCGTCCCGGTTGAACCGGGCCCTGTCCCCGAGCCATCCGAATCCATGGCAGCGGTTCCCGGGCCGCCATATCCTTAGCCGGGCGTCCGCCCACCCATGATGGCGGCAACTTTTCCACCCCTCGTCTTCGGAGGGCATTCCCCGTCCCTTATTTGGAAGTTCCCGCCTTATCTCTTGATCCACATAGGACATGACCGCGTCCGCGTCTGCCCGATCCTGTTCGAAACCTTGCAATATCCAACCAAAGCGATACCTTATGTTCAGTTAAGGACGATATACTTTTGGGGGCTGTATCTTGGGGCCGCCAGGGGAACGGACGGCGACGGTGCCGAAAGCGTGTCCGGGGAGATGTCGATTGGAGGTGTGAGAGCCCTTACATGACAGACAGGCTCTGATTCTGTGGTGAGAATTCCGGTGATATAAAAATGGATCTGGTCGATCTTTTCATGAGGGAGTTTCAGTCCCGGCAACTCAAAAGGGCGGATGCCTGGACCATTGGGCTACTGCTTGTTTTGAACACCGGCGCTTGGATTGCCATTCTCGATGTGTTGAACGAGATCATCCGCGACAAGCGGGCGGATTTCTCCGGTCTGCAGTTCCTGAACTTCGTTGCCAGCTATCTGGTATTCCTGGTGAGCGGCATCGTATCGAGACGGAAGGTCATCGATCTGTTCGAGGATCTCATCTTCAATATCCGTTACCGGCTCATCGAACACATGCGCCAAATGGCGTTGAAGCCCTTCGAGGAAATCGGCAGCGCCACCTTCCATAACATCATGACCCTGGATTTACGCTATATCTCGGACATTGCCGAAGTCCTTTGGTATCTGCTGAGCGCCGGTGTCCTGATGCTCGGCATCCTTTTGTACATGGCGTCCCTGTCGATCCCTGTGTTTAGCGTCATTCTGATGGTGGTAATCCTCGGGTTTCTGGGGTTCTTTTTCATACAAAGTATCCTGACCAAAGAAGTGGACACTACACGCAATAGGGAAGACGGTCTCTTTAGCCTGATCGAGGGCCTGCTCTTCGGCTTCAAGGAGCTCAAGATCGACCGCCGGAAACAGGAGGACTTTTTCCGGAAGGCCATCGAACCCGATATCCTGGCCGTTCGGGATCTGCGTAAAAAAGTGGGCTACATCCGAGGCGAGGCGACCATCCTGGCCCAGATCATCTGGGCGGTGATGCTCCTGTTCGTGGTCTTCGTGCTGCCCTACCTGGAGATGATCGACACGGATACGCTCTTTGCCTTTATTACCGCCATCTTGCTCATGCCCGTCGTTTATTTTCTGAACGACCTGAATTACATGTCCTTCGCCAACATCTCCGTGGACCGCCTCTTCCACTTCGAGGAGCATCTGGCCGCCTCGACGCCCCCTGTCGCCCCTGTCCCCGAGTCGGCGCAATCCCGGCGCGTCACGCAACTGGCCTACCGGGATCTGAGCTTCGACTATACGGACGAGGGGGGGGCGGTCACTTTCTCCGTCGGGCCCATGGATCTGACCTTTACCTCCGGTGAGATAACCTTCATCGTGGGCGGCAACGGCAGCGGCAAGTCCACCCTGCTCAAGCTGATTACCGGACTCTATCCGGCGTTGACGGGGACCGTCACCCTGGATGAGGAGCTTGTCGAGCAGGGGGAACAAACGGCGTTGTTTTCCTGCATTTTTACCGACTTCCATCTCTTCGATCGCTTCTACGGACTGGAGGGCATCGACGAAGAACGGGTGACGGAGCTGATTTGCCTCATGGGGCTCGATGACAAGGTCAGTTATCAGGAAAGGGGATTCAGCACGCTGGATCTCTCGACGGGTCAGAAAAAGCGCCTCGCCCTGATCGCGGCCATGCTGGAAGACAAACCCTTTTATCTTTTCGACGAATGGGCGGCGGATCAGGCGCCGGGATTCCGGGAATATTTCTACAAAACCCTTCTGCCCGATTTGAAGGCCAGGAACAAGCTGGTTATCTGCGTCACCCACGACGATAACTACTACCACCTGGCCGATAGGATCTACAAGCTGGAACTGGGCAGGCTGGTGCCCGAATGAAGGTCTTTATACTGGGAACGGCCCGTTTTGCGATTTTTTAGACGCGCTCTGAGGACAACCGAGACACCGGATGGTATGGAAATGACACTGACTATCGGTGATGTTGCATGCTTCGATACCATCGGCGCTTGTTTCGCCGGAAGTCTGAAATACAGCCATTAGAAGTATCATGCAAGTGCTTCTGGACTATCTGGACGTATTGGGAAAGGGCAGCCGCCGGGAAAAGACGGTTATCGTCTTCCTGGCCATTGTCGCCGGCCTCCTGGGGGCCTTGTCCGTCCTGTTGATCAATATCGCCATCCACCGGGGTTTCGAGTTCAGCCTCCCGCTGATGGGTGCCTTCCTCGTCACCACGGTGCTTTCGATCTTCACCAAGCGCATGGCCATCCGCAAGATGCGCGCCTTTCTGGAAGAGCACATCGCGGAACTGCGGCTTGGCCTGACATCCGGAATCGGGAATGCCGCTTTTCCCTTTGTCGAACAGTTAGAGCAAAGCGAGGCCGTCACCAGGATGACCATCGACGCCCGGCGCATCTCCCGAACCGGCGACATGATCATCAAGGCCTACTATAGCGTCTTCATCCTCATTTTTACCTTGGTCTATCTGAGTTGGGTGTCGCCCTTTGCCTTGGTCTTGTTCATTGGTTTATTCGTGGTTGGCGCCTTATTCGTTCGTTTTTACAACCGGTATGTCGCCCGGATAATCGAAAAGGCGGCCATGGAGGAAGAGGCGCTGTTCCGGGGCGTGGAACATTTGATCGGTGGTTTCAAGGAATTGAAGCTGGATCCGGCAAAAAACAGGGATTTTTTCGAAAATAAACTGATTCCCCTGATCAGCCGTATTCGCGATTTGCGAAAGGTGGCCCTTTACCGGCTCATGGAAAGTGAGTTGGTCCTGGAGGTTTTGTGGCTGTTGTTCATCGGTTTTTTCTTCGCCCTCAACGACAACAACGCCGTGGGCGCCCACGTCCTGATCATCTTTCTGTTCCTGGAGGGCCCCGTGGCGGATATCATCATCTCCCTACCGTTTTTCGTGGAGGCCAATATCGCATCCGGGCGCATCGAAAGCCTGCAAGAGCAGGTAGACGGTCAAGAGGTCCCGAACCGGCCGTCCCAGGCCGAGAATGAGGCCCCCCCGACATTCGAGGCCTTCAAGATTCGCGACATCCGCTTCAACTATACCGACAAACAGGGCCAAGCCACCTATTCATTCGGCCCGGTCAGTTTCGACATCAAGGGCCACGAGATTACCTTCATCATTGGCGGTAACGGCAGTGGCAAGACGACCTTCCTGAAACTTCTGCTGGGATTGTATCCCCCTCTGTCCGGTTATTTCGCGGCGGACGATAAAAGGATTCGCATGGCGGAATACGGGCATTGGTTCTCGGCCATCTTTTCCGACTTCCACCTCTTCAACGGTCTCTACGGCGTGTCGGCGGTGGACGAGAGCCGGCTGATGTTGTTGATGGACGAGATGGGGCTCTCTTCCAAAACCGCCTGGCGGGGAGAACGGTTCACCAACACCAATCTGTCGACGGGACAGAAAAAACGCCTCGCCCTGGTGATCGCCCTCATGGAGGATAAGCCCGTCTACGTCTTCGACGAATGGGCCGCCGAGCAGGATTCAACGTTTCGCATGAAATTCTACGAGGAGATTCTGCCCGAGCTCAAGGCCAGGGGTAAAACGGTGATCGTCGTTTCCCACGACGATCGCTATTTCCACTGCGCCGATCACTTGATCCGGCTCGATTATGGCAAGGTCTCCCTGGACGAAACCATCCCGACGCCCTCATGACGCCTCGATCTCCGGCTCGGCTTTAGGCGTGGCGACTCGGCGGCCGCGCGACCAGGTAATAGCGATAGCGAATGCCCCCTCCGACAATACCGCCGCCCAAACCGAACACCAGGAGAAATGCGAAAATCAATAGCACCCATTGCCCGACGGTCAGAGTGGGCCATCGTGATAAGGGCACGGGTGATGGGGGTTCGGGGAATGCCTCATACCCCTTCGCGGGGCTCGCCGAATCCTCGCCCGTGAGCGCCCGCAACCTGTCCTCGGCCTCCCGCAACCGGATCGCGGTTTGTCGATGGGCCGCTTCCACTTCCAGGAGCAAGAGCTGGGCAGGTTTCCCCGGCATCAAATAGTTCGCGTCGACCCAGCCGGTAATTCCGTCCGCGGTGCGGACCTGGGCGAGTTTTTCGTCGCGAGAGAGAACCTCCACGGAGGCACCCGTGGGTAATACCTCCAGTGCGGCACCGGTTTGCGTCTTATCCTTATACACACCCATCAATAAGCGGTCGATCACATAGGCCGTTTCGGCAATCACCGCGCCAGGGAGGCATCCGAGCAATCCGATAATCATCCCGCGTCTGATAAAAGAATGAAAAACAGCCATCTTACTTCGTGTATCTTCGTTCCACTATCCGCCGATTCCTTAGCTTTTTATACACATTTTGCATCACGACAATCGTTTGTTCACTCGGGATCGCTACACTTCGAACGGGCCATTTCCGGATTTTGAAAACGACTGAAACGCCAGATAGCATTAGAAATTATGTTTACCGCTGATAGTAGCATAAGCCTTGTCCAAAGACACATAAGCCCGAAGGTAGCGCTATACTTTCAACGGCCATATTTGAACTTCCCGCAAAAGAAGGGCTGAACCCGGTTCCGCGATACCGGTCCCTCGTCGTGGCGCAAGGGGAGAACGGCGAGGGGCCATTGGCCCTTACGGAAATCCCATTACGCCGCCATAAGGCCCCGTCTCGCCTCGACAAGGGGTCGTCGCGCCCCGATAAGAGGGCATTTCACCACGATAAGGCTTCACGCCCCCTTTATGCCGGGCAAGCGCCCCTTCATAAGGGGCCACGACCCCGCCATGGGGAAAGATGATTCCCCGGCGAGGGGCTATCGCTCCCTCCAATCGAAACAGGAAATAACCATATGTCATCGAGAAAATTCCCCAAGGCCGAGGCGCAGGTTCTGGCCCTGGGTCAGGAGATGTCGGCGGGATTCGCGGCCCATGCGGATATCTATCCGGCCCCGCCCGTGGCCCTGGCCGATTTCGATGCGTCCCTCGCCGGCTATGTGGCGGCCAGGGACGCCCTGATCGAGGCCAACGCCCAGGCAAAACGGGCCCTGGAGGCCAAGGACAAGGCCTTGGCGGCCTTCGAGCGCAACATGAAGACCAATCTGCGCTATGCCGAGCTCACCGTGAATGGCGACGAGGGCGATCTGGAACTCATCGGCTGGCACGGCCGCCGGCCCCCTACCCCCCTGGCGCCCCCCGGCCGGACCCGGGATCTCACCGCCCCGGACCGGGGCGAGGGCCGGATAAGCCTCCAATGGCGGCAACCGGCCGAGGGCGGCAAGGCGGCGGCCTACAAGGTCCAACGCCGGGAGGACGGCCAGGCCGGCTGGCTGGATGTGGGGACGGCCATGGAGACGGCGCTCACCCTCTCCGATCAACCCGGCGGCATCCGGTTCGAGTTCCGGGTGGTGGCCTTGAACAAGGCCGGCGAGGGCGAGCCCGGCAATAGCATTTTGGCGGTGCTTTGAACCCCACCGTCGACGGGAACCCCTATCATGGTGAATCCGGAATGGAAATCCGATCCCCATGGCGATCCGATGGATGCCGATATGGTAGCATGGGCAAAGGCGCGCCACGCCGTGCCCATCCTACGCCTACAATTCATCATTCGTCATTCGTCATTCGTCATTCGTCATTCATCATTCATCATGAGAATGAGGCCCGACTTCGGGGATATCACCGCCCTTGCGGGGGGGCTGATGATGCCGTTTGCTTTTGCCCCCTTCGGCCTCCATGGGTTGGCGATCCTGGGGCTGGCGTTGTTGTTTCAAGCATTGATGGGCGCCTCGCCCCGGCGCGCGTTTCGGCGTGGCTGGATATTCGGTCTCGCTATGTTCGGCATGGGGGTTTTCTGGATTCACGAGAGCTTCAAGTTTGCCGCCGTGGCGCTCCCCCCGGCGCTGTTGCTGACCGGCGCCCTGGTGATGATTCTTGCCCTCTATCCTGCCTTGTTCGGGTTTTTTTCATCGCTATATCTGTGGAAAAGAAAAGAACGACGGCCGTGTTGGGCCTATCCACCCCACACCGGCTTTGTATTGTTGGCCCTGCCTGCCGGGTGGGTGTTGACGGAATGGGTGCGTGGCCGGTTTCTTTCCGGTTTCCCCTGGCTGGAGATAGGTTACGCCCATGTGGATTCTCCCCTGGCGGGGTTTGCGCCTTTGTTGGGCGCGTACGGCGTGGGGTGGGCCAGCGCGTTGAGCGCCGGATTGGTGCTGTCGGCGTTTCGCATGGTCGCCATGAAAGGGGCTGAGACCGTTACCGGGAAAATACGCGGGTTATCGGTTTTGGCGATGATGGGGTGTGGGCTGTGGGGCGGGGCCATTGCCCTGGGACAGGTGACATGGACCACGCCCACCGGGTCCCGGTTGAATGTTGCCTTGATCCAGGGGAATGTCTCCCAAGAGGTCAAATGGCTTCCCGGCCAGCGACAAGCGACCCTGGATCGCTATCTGTCCCTGACCCAAGGGGCAAGGGCGCGGGATCTGGTGGTATGGCCGGAGACGGCGCTTCCGGGTTTTTATGACGATTTCCCGGATTTTATCGCCCGATTGGGTCGGGAGGCGAAGGACCATGACACGCACCTCCTCCTGGGAGTGGCCCTGGAAACGACGGGTCCCGATGCCGGTTCCCGGAGATACTTCAACAGCGTTGCAGCGATCACCGGCGAAGGCATCCCGCCCCACGTGGCGGGGCCACATGATTTTCCGGCGCAACATGGTTTCTATCACAAAAGACACCTGGTTCCCTTCGGGGAATACCTGCCCATGGCTTCCCTGCTTCGGGGGATAGTGGATTTCCTAAGGGTCCCCATGTCCGATTTCAGTCCGGGCCCCCCGATACAGGTGCCGCTCATGGTGGCCGGGCAGCGGATCGGGGTATCCGTGTGTTACGAGGCCGCTTTCGGGCGGGATATCATTGCATCGCTGCCCAAGGCGACTTTGCTGGTGAATATCAGCAATGACGCTTGGTTCGGCGATTCCCCAGGCCCCCATCAGAATTTGCAGATGGCCCGTATGCGCGCGCGGGAATCCGGGCGTTATCTGCTGCGGGGCACCAACACCGGCATTAGCGCGATCATCGATCCACAAGGCCGTATTATCGACCAGGCGCCGCAATTCCGGGTTTGGGTGCTCACCGGGGCCGTTACCGGTATGGTTGGCGCGACACCCTATGTCCGGTATGGGGATTGGGTGATCGTTTTGCTGACCCTGGCCGCGCTGATTGTCGGGTATGGATACAGTTGTATGCTCACGCGCGATTAGGGTATAAAACCGGGATCATGGCGATGGCATGAGGCGCCGGATAGGCCGATCGATACCGTATAGGCATTTGCCGACGATATACTTCGAACGGGCCGTTTTTCGGATTTCGAGAACAGTTCGAGCGTCGGGTGGTGTTAGAAATTACGCTTACCATTGATGATGTTACGTGCTTTAACACCATCAGCGCTTATTCTGCCGAGGATCCGAAATACGGCTATTATTTCGAAGCATAACAACTTATGAGATCCGGAATGATCAAACGACCACCCCGTAACTTTTTCAAGGGATACTCCAAGCGATGAAACACAAAAATATATTCCGCTTTTTGAGCGGCGTGTTGTTTCTAGCAACAACACTGGCCATTCCTACACTCTCCAATGCCGCCGAGCGGATTGTATTCGGAGGGGGGCCTGCTGGTGGGACGTTCCAGATCGTGGCGAATGCGATTCAAGTCTATGATCCCGTCAGGGAAGCAGGACTCAAGGTGAAGGCCCAGTCCTCCGCCGGTTCCGTCGAGAACCTGCGTAAAGTCAACAAGGGAAAATCGGATTTCGGCGTTGTCTATTCCGGACATGTCTATCTGGGCAGGGAAGGGAAGCTCAAGAACGATACGAGAAAATACCAAGATGTCCTGGCCGTCTCTTACCTCTATGGCGCGCCGGCGCAATTAGTGGTCCGTGCCGATTCCGGCATCGAGAGCACAAAGGATCTGGTGGACAAAAAGGTCGGTGTCGGCAATGCCGGATCCGGTGCTTTTGCCAACTGTGAGCTTTTCTTTACCCATCTTGGTATCTGGGACAAGATGGAACGCAACGCCATGGGCTACAACGATGCCGCCACCGCCTTCGGTAACAAGCAGCTCGATGCCTTCTGGCTCTTTACAGCCTTTCCCAGTGGGGCAGTCATTATGGCGGCCCAGATAAACGATATCGCGCTGGTCCACCTGGACAGGGATGCGACGGAGAGTGGTTTCTACGATGAGTATCCCTATTTTTCCAGACTCCTTATTCCTGCGAGAACCTACAAAGGGGTCGACGTTGATATTCCCTCTTTCCAGGATTCCGCGCTCTGGGTAGCAAACTCGAAGGTCTCCGATGAAACAGTCTATAAGCTCCTGTCCGTGATCTATACCGAAGAGGGGCTAGCCCATATGGCAAGCCAGAAGGAGACCTTCAAAAGGATGAGTGTCGAAAATGGTGCCAAGGGCATCGTGACACCGATGCATCCGGGGGCCATCAAGTTCTGGAAGGAAAAGGGTATCCTATAGATTCCCCGGCCGTGCCAAAATTAGGTTCTGTTGACATTTGATTTCAGGATTTATTCAACCCATTGATATATAATGATTTCTCGCAAATCGACGTTTTTGTGTAACAAATTGAAAAATAAGGGATTCTCGCCAAATGTCAACAGAGCCTAATGTGTTTCTTTGTGGTGTTTCAGGCGTCTTCATTACCGCAAAGAACTTCTTCATTCTCCTGCATTTGGTTGGCATGTACATCGAATTGCCCGGCCAACTCCGGAAGGGTACTATCCCCACTTTACGGCCGCCAGAGCTACTTTGGCCTTGAACCGGGCGGAATGATTATGACGCTTTCGTTTCATGTTTCCTCTCCACCGGGCTTCACCCATCATGTCAGCGATCTTAGAAGCTGTTTGGAAATTCGCATCGTAGAGGCGGTGCCCCGATTGTGGCTCCCGCAAGGCGCGATGGGAGCGAAAATAAGGATTGTAGTG
>CAZQHJ010000085.1:0-10300 GCA_964593225.1 uncultured Thiotrichales bacterium | reverse complement strand
TGTGGCTCCCGCAAGGCGCGATGGGGGCGAAAATAAGGATTGTAGTGGACTACACAGACGCAGTTTTCGCCCCCATCGCAACGTAGCAGGACGCAATTCGGGCGCCGCCACGGTAGATGACGAATTCCCAAACAGCTTCTTAAGTAATCACAAAGAAGAATGACCAGAGTAGAACACAAACTATGACCAATATGCTTTCTGACGTTTTGTGTGTCATCTTGGGCGGTGGACGTGGCTCACGACTGTGGCCACTCACCAAATCCAGAGCAAAACCTGCTGTACCCATTGGGGGAAAGTATCGTCTTATCGATATCCCGCTCAGTAATTGTCTACACTCGGGTATGAACCGTATTGCCGTGCTGACCCAGTTCAATTCGGTCTCCCTGCATCGCCATATCGCCCAAACCTACCATTTCGGCCTGTTCGATGCCGGTTGGGTGCAAATCCTCGCGGCCGAGCAAACGTCGAGCATTTCCGATTGGTATCAGGGGACAGCCGATGCGGTGCGCAAACAACTCCCGGAGATCCTGGCGGCGGACACGGGACACGTGTTGATCCTCTCGGGTGATCAGCTCTACCGAATGGATTATTCCCGGATGTTCGCGCAACACCTTGCGTCGGAGGCGGATATTACCGTTGCGGTCAAACCGGTGTCCCGCGAGGACGCTTCGCGGTTCGGTATCCTGAAGGAAGAGGCGGAGGGACGCATTGTCGATTTCGTGGAAAAACCGCAAGACGAAACCGTGTTGAAGGATTTTATCTGTGGTGCGCGGCACGCACTTCCCTACCTGGGTTCGATGGGGATCTATCTTTTCCGTACCCGGGCGTTGGTCGAGTTGCTCGATTCCCGGTTTATCGACTTCGGTGGCCACTTGATTCCGTCCGCGATCCCCGCTTATCGCATCATGAGCCATACCTTTACCGGCTATTGGGAGGACATCGGCACGATCCGCTCGTTCTTCGATGCCAATCTCGACCTGGTCGCCCTCAATCCCGAGTACAACTTTTTTCACGACGCCGTGCATCCTATCTATACCCGCCCCCGATTCCTACCGGGTTGCCGACTCTATGATGTACGGCTCGATCGGGTATTGTTGGGCGATGGGTGTATCGTGGCGGCATCGGAACTTCATAATACGCTGGTGGGCAACCGAACCATTATCGGTCAGGGGGCCGTGATCCGAGATGCGGTGTTGATGGGCGCCGATTACTATGAAGGGGAAGTCCGGACACCCGCGCCCGATGTGCCGCCCATCGGGATCGGAGACAGCACCCGTATCGACGGCGCAATCATCGACAAGAACGCCCGCATCGGTTCCAGCGTGCGGATCGGGCCTTTCCCACGGGGAACGGACCTCGATGCGGAGCAGTGGGCCGTACGCGATGGGATCGTGGTGGTGCCCAAAAACACCATTATCTCCGACGGTACGGTGATTTCACCGTAATTCGCTTTGCGGGAAATTACGAATTTGACAGAGATTCAACCGTTTGAGTACTATGCCGCCTCTACATGAAACCCTGAAGTTAAGGAACCGGAAGTGAAAAGAACCTTTCAACCAAGCAGGATCAAACGCAAACGACGCCATGGTTTCCGGGCGCGCATGAGTACAAAGGCGGGGCGTCGAATCATCAATGCGCGGCGCGCCAAGGGCCGCAAGCGCTTGTCCGCGTAATTTTGCTTCGCGAAATGACATAGAACGAAGGTCGTTTTCGTGCGCAGCACCCGTGCGCGGTACCGTTTCCCATCCGGTCTGCGATTACGCCGTAAGCGTGATTATGGGCGGGTTTTCGAGAACCCGCGCCGATCGGCGGATCGGGCAGTGACGGTGCTCGCCATATCCAATGGACTCGATATCCCGCGTCTGGGTCTCGCTATCTCGAAACGGTGGCTGCCCCGGGCCGTTGCAAGGAATCGCGCAAAGCGGCTTATTCGCGAAAGCTTCCGCACCCACCAGCAACAATTACAGGGTTTGGATGTGGTTGTTATCAGCCGATCCGCCATCGCCGGCATCGAAACGGCCGATTTCTCCCGCGCCCTGGAGCGCCACTGGAAAAGAATACGCCACCTGACCCGACACAGCCGGAACCAAAATGCGCCATGAGAATTTTTGGATCTTCCCGTCCAAAGTTTCGGCAATAGAAAACCATGCGACGCATCCTGACGTTCCTCATCCGCGCCTACCAATACGCAATCAGCCCTTTCCTCCCACCAAGCTGTCGCTTCTACCCGACCTGTTCGGCGTATACCATCGAGGCGATCGAGCAACACGGCTGCCCGCGCGGCCTGTGGCTTGGGCTTCGTCGGCTACTCCGCTGTCATCCATGGCATCCGGGTGGTTTCGATCCCGTTCCGCCGCCGAAAGCCGTCCCATCAGAGCCTCGTCATGGCCCTCGTCATGGCCATTGTAATCATAGGGAACCGATGGATGGTGAGCCTTTGGAGAAGAATTAAAAGCCGGATCATGAAGACAGCAGGGTGGGTCGAGTTATTTTTTGTGGTGGTCTCAGCCCAGGGTGGCCGCGGCGGAAGTGAAGAGATGTGAACGGTCGATTATGAAACACAATTCCAAACATGCAAATTCCCGCCCGACGCCAAAGGTGCCGGGCGGGAATTTACCGGGGAACCTACCTTGCCCATAGAACAGATCCGAACATTCCTTGCCATTGCGCTCCTGGTCGTGTTGTTTCTCCTCTGGCAGGCCTGGCAGCAGGACTACGGCAACACACGCGCCGGCGCTGGCCGAGCGGATCGGACGGGGCAGTCGGCGTATCCCGGAACAACCGGCTCGTCCCAGGGAAGTAGCACTCGGGAAAGCAATGATATCCCAGGCCTTCCCAGGGGCGATTCCGCCGCGGATAGCACCATGATCCCAACGCTGCCCGGCGCCGATCTATCGAATCCCGATGCATTGAGTGGGTCAGCCGCTTCGTCCGATAGGGAAAATCGTCCCATTCGCGTCCGAACGGATGTCTTCGATCTGCTCATCGATCCCGATGGGACGGGTATCCGCCGGCTCGATCTCCTCGCCTATCCCGAATCACAGGACAGACCCGACATCCCCTTCCAGCTCCTTTCACAGGGACTGGGAAACTATTTCACCGCCGAGGCGCCCCTGTTCGGCAGCGACCCGGCCTTACACAAACCACCCCGATTTCGTCCCGAACAACATGACTATCGGCTCGCCGAAGATCAGGACAGCCTGCCTGTCCGATTGTTTTGGGACAGCGGGGACGGCCTCCAGGTCGTCAAGGTCATGACCTTCCACAGGCAAAGCTACGTGGTGAATGTCTCCTACCAGGTCGAAAACACCCGAAAACAGCCCGTCGCCGTTCGGCTGCATGGCCGGCTCACCCGCTACCCGCCGCCCGATCAGGCCAGTATCTTCCGTCTGCCCACCTACACCGGTGGCGTCATCTCCAATGCCCAAGACCCCTACGAAAAGATCGACTTCTCGGACATGGCCGAGCAAAACCTCAAACGTGCCACCCAGGGTGGGTGGATCGCCATGATCCAGCATTATTTCATCGGCTCCTGGGTCCCGGATGCCGATACCATGAACCAATACTACACGGACCGGGAAGGTCATCTGTATAGCATCGGGAGCTCCACGGACAAGGTCATCCCGCCGGGTGGACGCGACACCCTCAGCATACGCGGTTATTTCGGTCCCAAGATACAAGATCGCATGGAAGCCGTGGCGCCCAATCTGTCCCGCACCGTCGATTACGGCTGGTTGTGGATCATCAGTCAACCGTTATTCTGGCTGCTGCAAAGGATCCATGCCATATTCGGGAATTGGGGCGTGGCCATCATCATCCTGACCCTACTCATCAAACTCGTGTTCTTCCATCTCTCGGCCACCAGCTACAAATCCATGGCCAAGATGCGCAAGCTACAGCCCCGGATGATGAAACTGCGTGATACCTACAAGGACGACAAAGTAAAAATGAATCAACGCCTGATGGCGTTGTACAAGGAAGAAGGCGTCAATCCGGTCAGTGGCTGTCTCCCCATCGCCGTCCAGATCCCCGTCTTCATTGCCCTGTATTGGGTGCTCCTGGAAAGCGTCGAGCTTCGGCACGCCGGCTTCCTGTGGCTCTCCGACCTCTCCACCCACGATCCCTACTTTATCCTGCCCATCTCCATGGGCATCACCATGTTCCTGCAGCAAAAACTCAATCCCACCCCGCCGGATCCGGTTCAGGCCAAGGTCATGATGGCCCTCCCGTTCGTTTTCACCGTCCTATTCCTGTTCTTCCCTTCCGGGCTGGTATTGTACTGGTTCGTCAACAATGTTCTGTCCATCGCCCAACAATGGGTCATCACCAGGCAGATCGCGCCGGGTACCTAAAAGCTCGAAGGGCAAAGTTTGAAGGGTGAAGAAAAGTAAGGATTCTGTCCTTCGTTTCTCGCGTATCCAAAGGTTTTCAGGGCCACTGCCGGATGATTCCGCGCGGCAAAACCACTACCACCATCGCCGCCCCCGCCACCCCGCCCGGGCGTGGCGGCATCGGCGTCATCCGCCTCTCCGGGCCAAAGACCGCCCACATCGCCCAAGGCATCCTCGGGGCCCTTCCCCCGCCCCGATACGCCACGTACAAACCCTTCCGGGACGCCCTCGGGGATCCCATCGACACCGGGCTCGCGCTCTACTTCCCCGCCCCCCACTCCTTCACCGGCGAGGATGTCCTGGAACTCCACGGCCACGGCGGTCCCGTGGTCATGGATCTCCTTCTCGCCCGAACCCTCGAACTCGGCGCGGAACCGGCAAGACCGGGGGAATTCTCCCAACGCGCCTTCCTCAACGGAAAACTCGACCTGGTTCAGGTCGAGGCCATCGCCGACCTCATCGACAGCGCCTCCGAGCAGGCCGCCCGCGCCGCCCGGCAGTCCCTGCAAGGGGTCTTCTCCCAGGCGATCCACGGATTATTGGAGAGCTTATTGCAATTGCGGACCCGCATCGAAGCGGCCATCGACTTCCCCGATGACGACATCGATTTTCTCTCGGCATCCGACACGGGCGCTCGCCTCGCCGCCATCGGCGAGGATCTCCACCGAACCCTCGATGCCGCCCGCCGGGGCAGCCTGCTGCGCGAGGGCGCGCGGATCGTCATCGCCGGACGCCCCAACGTCGGCAAGTCCAGCCTGCTCAATGCCCTCGCCGGGCGGGACACCGCCATCGTCACCGACATTCCCGGCACCACCCGGGATGTCCTGCAAGAACACATCCACCTGGACGGTCACCCCCTCCATATCTTCGACACCGCCGGCCTGCGCGAGACTCGGGATCCGGTCGAGCGCCACGGCGTCCAACGGGCCAGGGACGCTATCGGGCAAGCCCATATCCTTCTACTCGTCGTGGATGAAAAAGGCATACAACCCGAAGACCAACGGGTCCTGGCCCGGTTTCAGTCCCCGTCATCCCGGCAGGGAATGCCGGGACCGAACGCCAGGGACAGCGAACAACCATTACCGCCGGTCACTCTCATCGTCCAAAACAAGATCGACCTCATCCACGCCCCACCCCAAACCCTCGCCACCGATCTTGGCATCCGAATCAATCTCTCCGCGAAAACCGGCGCGGGTCTCGATCTGTTGGGAACACAGTTAAAGACCCGGACCGGGTTCCAACAAAACACCGAAGGCCTTTTCCTGGCCCGTCGCCGACATCTCGACGCATTGGAGCGCGCCCGCTTGGCCCTGGACTCCGCGCGCCGACAGCTTACCGCGGGCGCCGCCGAACTCCTGGCCGAAGACCTCCGTCAGGCGCAACAGGCCCTGGGCGAGATAACCGGCCAATATACGACGGAGAATTTATTGGATAGGATCTTCTCGAGTTTTTGTATCGGAAAATAGTTTATATTCCCGCCTCGTTCCATCGCCTTCCGACTCAGCGGCAGAAAACCCATGGTCGGATACCGGATCGGCAATGTTTTCCATGCCCTGCTGTCGTTCGACCGCGACTTTACGCTGTATGACCATTGAAAATACCGGTCCGTTACCATGCCCCAACCCGATCCCGCCACGGACGACAACGACCAAAACGCCTACGTCTTCGAGCGCCTGGTCACCTTCCACAATCCCGACGGCACGACCCGCCGGGGATTTATCGATTGCTATAAACGCGGCGCCTTCGTCCTGGAGGCCAAGAAAACCGGCAAGGCCCCGGCACCGGCGTCTGGGACAAGGCCATGCTCCGCGCCCACGGCCAGGCCGTGGCCTACGCCCGCGCCCTGCCCACAACCGAAGGCCGCCCGCCCTTCATCATCACCCTGGACGTGGGCGTCGCCCTGGAGGTCTACAGCGAATTCACCCAATCCGGCGGCGCCTACATCCCTTACCCCGACCCGCGCGCCCATCGAATCAAGCTGGCCGATCTGCAAAACGACGCCATCCGCCAGCGTCTGCGCGCCATTTGGCTCGAACCCTTGGCCCTCGACCCCACCCGGCTATCCGCCAGGGTCACCCGCGACATCGCCACCCGCCTCGCCAAACTCGCCCGCAGCCTCGAACAATCCGGCAATCCTCCCGCCCAGGTCGCCGCCTTCCTCATGCGCGCCATCTTCACCCTATTCGCCGAGGATGTGGGCCTCATGGACAAACGCGCCTTCACGGATCTCCTGGAATCCCTCCGTGAGACCCCAGAACACTTCGTCCCCCTGGTGGAAGAACTCTGGCGGAAAATGAACACCGGCGGATTCTCCGCCACCATCCGCAAGAAGCTCCTCCAGTTCAACGGGGGACTCTTTGCCGACCCTTCCGCCCTGGCGCTGGACAAAAAACAGATCGCCCTTTTGATCCAAGCCGCCCGCGCCGATTGGAAAAACGTCGAGCCCGCCATCTTCGGCACCCTCCTGGAGCGCGCCCTGGACCCATTGGAGCGCCACAAACTCGGCGCCCACTACACCCCCCGCGCCTATGTGGAACGGCTGGTCATGCCCACCGTCATCCATCCCCTGCGCGAGGAATGGGACAACACCAAGGCCACCGCCATCGTTCTTAAAGAACAGGGCACGGACATCAAGAAGAGCAAAAAAACACAAAAGAAAAAACACGAAGCGGCCGTGGCGGAAATCAAGGGCTTCCATAACCGTCTGTGTCAACTGCGCATCCTGGACCCCGCCTGTGGTTCCGGTAACTTCCTGTATGTCACCTTGGAACACCTCAAACGCTTGGAAGGAGAGGTATTCAATGTTCTGAGCGAATGGGGAGAAGGCTTGTTAGAACTCGAAGGGCTGGGCGATACCGTGGACCCCCATCAGTTCCTGGGCATCGAGACCAACCCCCGGGCGGCGGCCATCGCCGAGGCCGTGATCTGGATCGGGTACCTGCAATGGCACTTCCGCACCCGGGGCGACGTGGCCCCGCCGGAGCCCGTCTTGCGGGAATTCAAAAACATCGAGAACCGGGACGCGGTGCTGCAATGGGACGCCATCGAGCTTGATACCGACGAAAACGGCGCGCCCGTCACCCGCTGGGACGGGCGCACCATGAAAACCCACCCCGTCACCAGCGAACCGGTCCCCGACGAGGCCGCCCGGGTGGCGGTGGAACGGTACATCGGGCCGAGGAAGGCCCAGTGGCCCGAGGCGGATTTCGTGGTGGGGAACCCGCCCTTCATCGGCGCCGCCCGGATGCGCGCCGCCCTGGGGGATGGTTATACGGAAGCATTGCGCAACACCTATCCCAGAGTTCCCGAGTCCGCCGATCTGGTCATGTATACCCGTCACACATGAGTTTTCGGTTTTTGTAGCACGCCGTTGCGCCCCATGGCAGCCCCCATGACAACGCCCTCGCTCCTTGCAATGCTTGCGGCTATTACTCGTCACGATGCCTTGCCCTGGGACGCGAATGACACACTCCAAAAACCGAAAACCCAAGTGTGACGGGTATATATTGTATTGGTGGCAGGTGGCTGTGGGTTGGTAGAATACGCGAAAATCGCGCAATTTATGGTTTATATTGGAGAAATACAATGGCAGGCGAACGTAAACGAACTCTGATTCTACAGTGGTTGAACGGACTCAAAGACATTTCAGTAATTGTCTCAATCATCGCTCTTTCCATCACGATGCTCACATATCTGAAGGAGGGAGAACGCATCGATCAAAACACGGCAGTAGCGAAGAGCATCACGACCACTATGCAAAGGATCAATCAGGATATTGTATTTAGACACGACGAAAATGACATTGATATTGGGTCGATACTTCAGGAGTATTCTCAGATCGCGTCAAGTTTGGCACCAAATGACCCCTTTGTCGTAACCTATGCCATGTACACTCGGCTGATGATGATGGTCCGTAACCCAAAAACGGAAGATGCCAACGAGCTACTCGCGCTATCGATCTTTCCTGACGAATTGAAGTCAACATACCCACAGTATTCGACTATCGTTGACGGTTTATACGAGGATTGGATGCTGTATTCAGGAGTGGGTATGCTGAATCTCATCGTCAAAGGACGCACAACATCAAGATCGCAAGAAATCGCACTGTTTGATCGCTCGTTTGAAGTTTTGGATGCGGCTTTCTCGAAAGCCTCTCAGCGTAGGGACCAAAGACGCGTTTTGTCTGTCGGATCAGTGCTAATACAGCATGCGCTCAGGGGAGCCCAATTTAAACTCCCGCCAAAAGGTAGTTGGGACGCTCACTTAAAGAAGTCTGAAGATGCGATCAAGTTGCTTATGAAAGATGGGAGCGACAAGGCCCTGATTAGCGCCCTTGATGGAAAAGCGAATATCGCCCATCTCAAAGGGCAGTACTTCCATGTTCAGGGTCAATGGGAGAGCGCATTGCGTTACTATGAAGAATCCCTGGCGGCATACGATGAGCTCGCCATGAAGTATCCCCAACGAGTAAACCCTGTCGAGGTCACTCTCGTCAAACAACATATAGATGATGCCACGAACAAACGTGAGATGGGGGCAGTAACTAAGTGAAGTCGAATGGATACCATTCACACGGACGAGAATTTCGCTTCGTTCTATTCCCATCGGTAACTGCATATGCGCTTTACCTGGCACGAACCCAAGCGGCAAGCCAATCTGAGAAATCGCGGCGTGGATTTTGCCGACGCCCGGCGTGTTTTCGCGGGGCCGACCTTCACGTTCGAGGATGATCGCGAAGATTATGGTGAGCGGCGTTGGGTTACGCTGGGGCTGTTGGGGATGAAGGTCGTCGTGATCGTCCATACCGAAACCGAAAATGAAATCCGTGTTATTTCCATGCGCGAGGCAGACAACCATGAACAACGTCTCTTCTTCACCAATCTCCCATGAGCGGGATGAATATCCCGAAATAACCCAGGCGGACCTGGATCGCGCGATATTCCGCGTCGGATTCCGGCCCGCGCCACGCAGGCAACGCATCACCCTTTCGCTGGAGTCGAACCTCGTCGACTATTTCAAATCCAAGGCCGGAGAGCGCGGCTATCGGACCCTGATGAGCGAAACGTTGCGCCAGGCGAAGGAGCGCGAAGAATTCAAAAACACGACAGCAACGATGGGTCATCCGTGAAGAATTACGCGACGAAACGTTCCATTCGCCAGTCTCCCTACAAATCGACGCCTGCCCCCCAAGGGCCGTCGGGCCCAACACCCCCATCTCACCCTCACCGGCATGTATAATGTCCTGGAGAAGCGGCGCCGGATAGATTACCCACAAGGGGCGGACGCCGCCGGGGGGCAGGGCTCACCGCCCTCCCCTGAAAAGACCATCGCCACTCGCCAGGAACCCATCACCCCGAATGCCCGGACCATTTCCCGGAGCGCCAGGGCCATCTTCCGGACATCCGGGACCACTACCCCGGATGTCCGGGCAATTATTACAAGTACCCGGCTGATCTCCCGGAGTGTCGGAACGATTCTCCAGGATGCCCGGACGATTCCCCAAAGCATCGGGGTCGTTCCCAACAGTGACGGGCCGATTCCAGCCTGTAAGGGGCAATTGCCAGCGGACGAGGGGCAACGGGCAATATCGGGGGTAGGATCGCCAGCGTCGGGGGAGCATTGCCAACCCTCGGTGGGCGACGCTCCCCCGTTCCAGGGGAGCGTCCCATCCCAGGAAACCCTCGCCCCCGGGGAAATATCCATCCATGAGCAGGGCCTCGTCTCCGTCCTGGGGCAACGCCACGACCACCTGGACCGGGGGGTCAAGGGCGCGCAAACCAAGGGCGTGTCGGAGATATTGGAGACCCTGGCGGCCCTGGGGCAGGCCGGGCGGAGGGGACCCGGGCGTTATCGGGCGCGAATTCAAGTCGCAAGTGCAACAGTTGGATCGATGTTGAAAAATAGCTGAT
>CAZQHJ010000084.1:0-10683 GCA_964593225.1 uncultured Thiotrichales bacterium | reverse complement strand
GCGGCTTGCCCTCTATTCCGAACTGATGAGTTGCACTTACAAGTTGAATCCAGGCCCGGAATTTCCACGGCCCCGTGCAACGGGCGGTGATCGAATTGAAGATCCTGCATAAGTCCCTGGAGGCGACCTTGGAGGCCGGCCTTGCCCATACCGCCGACTATATGGATCGGGTCGGGACGGATGAGGGCTATCTGGTGGTTTTCGACCGCGCGCCAGATCGAGCATGGGAGGAAAGGTGTTTTGTCCGGCAGGAACCGTATGGAGAACGCCGGATCGGGGTATGGGAAATGTGAATCGTTTTGCTTCGCACGTGGTAATATCGCCTCGTTATCATCGGTTTTTTCTCGCGATTATTTTTCACGATTGAATTGGGAACGGGATCGATGCCGCGATACGGTGATTACCTTTATGTTTTGGCAACCGTGAGTCTCATGGTCTACGGGCAGTCGATCCTGAAATGGTGCATCGCTGAATTCGGTCCCTTCCCCGCCGATACGCCGGAAAAGCTGAAATTCGTGCTTTCACTGTTCTCAGAGCACAAATGAGCCGCGTTGCCTTCTACACTTTCGGGTGCCGCATCAATCAATACGATACGGAAACGATTCGTACCCTGCTGGAGGAAACAGGCCGCTTCCACACCGTCCCTGCGCGCGAGACGGCCGATATCTACATCATCAATACCTGTAGCGTCACTGCCCAGGCCGACGCAACGGCGCGCAAGGCGATTCGAAGGATTTCCAGCGAGCGACCGGCGGCGAGAATCGTCGTGACCGGCTGCTACGCCCAGCGCTCCGGCGCGGAGATTGCCCGACTGCCGGGGGTTGCCTTGGTCCTGGGTGTACCCGATCGAGTGCGTATCGTCTCGGAGATCGATCGAATACTAGCAGCGACGGAGACCGGTGTTCGGGAAACGACCGCCGCGGATCGTCAGTCCCATTGGTTACCTTCATGCCCTGAATCGACGTCTTCCAAAGAAGATACGTCCACCCCGGCGGGCCGGAACTCGAAAGCGCCGGAAAAACTTGTCGGTCGTTCGGTTCGGCGCCACGGCGATAACGGCCCTCATAAACCCATCGCGCGCAGCGCCGTCTCTCCCATCGCCACGCTCCACGACTTCCCCGAGATCCCCATCACGCGGATGATGAACCGCAGCCGCGCCATCGTAAAGATTCAGGACGGGTGCAACGGGGCGTGTAGTTTTTGCGTCATTCCCCAAACCCGTGGACGTGCCCGAAGCCGACAACCCGCCCGAGTTATCCACCAGGTTACCCGATTGGTGGACAACGGTTACCGGGAGATCGTCCTGGCCGGCGTTCATCTGGGGGATTACGGCCCGGGGAATGATGGCCCGATAGACGGCGGATGGGGCCTCGGGTCCGGGGAAACCGCACTTTCCCATCTCATTCAACGGATCCTGGCCATCCCGGGCCTCATGCGTTTGCGCTTGAGCTCCATCGGCCCCAACGCGGTTACCGACGAGATCATCCGATTGATGGCCACGGAGGCGCGGTTTGCCCGACACCTCCATATCCCACTCCAAAGCGGGAGCGACGAAATATTGGCACGCATGAACCGCGACTACAGGGTCGCGCGGTTCGAAGGATTGATGCACAGCATTACGGACGCGATCCCGGAGTGCGGCATCGGCACGGATATCCTCTGTGGCTTCCCTGGCGAATCCGAGACCCTGTTCGAGGAAACCGTCGCGCGGATCACCGATCTGCCGCTGAGTTATCTGCATCCGTTCCCCTATTCCGCGAGACCCGGCTTCCCCGCCGAATCCTTCCATGGGCAGGTCTCCAACGAAGAGAAAAAATCCCGCACGAGGCGGCTCAAGCAATTGTCTCGCGAGAAAACCCGGGCCTTCCAACAACGTCATCTGGGTCGCCGGGTCAGCGTACTCCTGGAAGGCCCGGAAAGGGATTCGGGCAAGGGTCCGTATGAAAAAAAGGATTCGACGCAGGTTGGCTGGACGGATAATTACCTGCGCGTCTCGGTGCGGGGCGTCCCGGCAAATTCCGGCGCCGGACTGCAAACCGTTCGAGTCACGGGGCTCGGGGAGGACGGACTCACCGGAGAGATTTTCATACCTTCAACGGACCGATGAAATACAACCGTATAAAAGCAATACCATGCAGCCTTACCCTTTCACGCCGGTTCAATACGAACGACCCGGCCATCAACAACGCCGGAGAGGGCGAGTGAGCAATACGGTAACGGTGGTGTTGTGATGAGGGCATCTCGGGGGAGGCGGCAACCATCCCGTAAGCGCGTCGATTCAAGCCGGCGGACTTGTAATTCAGGGTAACCGTCCCCATATTGCGCCCTAACCCGATACAGCCGGAACCCAAAAGGCCCACGAGAATTTTTTGGTCACTTTGTTCGAAATTCCGGCGATAAGAGACTAACCCGGCGAATCCGGAACCGAAAGGGTGCAAAGATCGATTCCGATATCGATAGCGAACTCGGAATGAGACTTTCACTTTGGATCACACCCCATCGACCCGGCATGGCCGGAACGAAAGATGGGCATGTTCACGTATGGGAAGAACTTTAGTTTTTCCCATACGTGAACAAATGACAATTCATAACCACGACCACTATCGACATTCGTCATTTCTCATCGGTGCCTTTTCGGCAACCCATGAGAAATAACCTAAGGTGAACCATGGCCCCGGATCCACACACGGCACAAGAATACGAAGATATAAAGCCCGCCGACCCAAACGCAGCGTCCTCGGGCAAATCATCGGCGGAGCCGTCGACGGAAGGATTCTCTCCCAATGAATCCGTAACGGACGACCCCGCCCGGGAAACCGACAAAGGCTCAGACGCCCCGGACGATGCCGCCCGGCGCGAGGCGGCCGATGCACGGGAGGCGCCCCCGGAAGCAGTCGACGCCGACTCGGCCCAAACGGCGGAAGAAGCGGCCTCCGATGATCTCGCTTACCATCTGCTGGCCGCCGAGCAACAGGCCGAAGAACACCGGAACGGCATGCTGAGAGTACAGGCGGAAATGGAAAACCTGCGCAGGCGCTCGGCCAGGGAAATCGAGAATGCGCACAAGTACGGTCTCGACGGATTCGTAAGGGAACTGCTGCCGGTGAAAGACAGCATGGAACTGGGGATTACCGCCGCCGAGGGCAAGGACGTGGAGGTGGCGTCCCTACGGGAAGGCATGGGGCTGACCTTGAAAATGTTCGACGCCGCTATGGAAAAATTCGGCGTGGAAGAGGTATCCCCCGCGCCGGGCGAGCCCTTCGACCATGAGCGCCATCAGGCCATCTCCGTACAGGAAGACAAGGAACAGGAATCGGGGGCCATATTGACCATCGTACAAAAAGGGTGTCTCCTGAACGGCCGGCTCATACGGCCGGCCATGGTCATTGTCAACAAATAGATTTCACTATCTGTCAGGATGGGCATTGAAATTGAAGCCTATACCCCCAATATTCACTAACTTGACGATCAAGTATCCGTCCGGGGTAGATCGATGCTGGAAATTGATATTCCAACGCCTGTCAATCCAATATTTCTAAGGAGCATATTATGCCTAAAGGCAAAGGCGGTACGGGTGGTAGGAGAAGCGGTGGCGCAAACAGCGGCAAAGGCAGGGGCGGTAAAAAAGGTGGAGGGCGTGCTCCCTCCAGTCATTCCGGCCCAGGTGGTAATTGGCCGTCCGCAACAAATAGGTCTTCTGGTAGAGGGCGAGGGAATGCGCCATCCAGGGGTGGCAAATAAAAACTCGTTGGGTTGAGTAAACCGTAACGAATTATTCGCAAAGAAGTTAATGGGATTCTAAACAAACGGCCATGGATGTCTGTGCTATCGCGTGGCCGTCCATCCGTCCAATCGTTCGTTTTTCTTCGTTGGTTTCCGAACTCTCAATTGGAAGCAGACGGATGCATCATGATGCGACATAGAGCTAAGAGGTTAAAAAATGGCAAAGATAATCGGCATCGATCTCGGCACCACAAACTCCTGTGTCGCGGTCATGGAAAGTGGCAAACAGCGGGTCATCGAAAACAGCGAGGGCGATCGAACCACCCCTTCCATCGTGGCCTGGACCAAGGACGATGAAGTCCTCGTGGGGCAATCGGCCAAGCGACAGGCCGTCACCAACCCCAGCGATACGCTCTTTGCCATCAAGCGCCTCATCGGGCGCAAATTCAAGGACGGCGTCGTGCAGCGGGACATGGAGATGGTGCCCTACAAGATCGTCGGCGCCGACAATGGCGACGCCTGGATCCAGGTCAAGAGCAAAAAGCTTGCCCCGCCCGAAATATCCGCTCGGGTGCTCATGAAAATGAAATCCACCGCCGAGGATTACCTGGGAGAGACCATCAAGGAAGCCGTCATCACGGTCCCCGCCTACTTCAACGATTCCCAGCGTCAGGCCACCAAGGACGCCGGGCGCATCGCCGGCCTCGAGGTCAAGCGGATCATCAACGAGCCCACGGCGGCGGCGCTGGCCTACGGCATGGACAAAAAACGCGGCGACGCCAAGATCGCCGTCTATGACCTCGGCGGCGGCACCTTCGACATCTCCATCATCGAGATCGCCGACGTGGAAGGCGAACATCAGTTCGAAGTGCTCTCCACCAACGGCGACACCTTCCTGGGTGGCGAGGACTTCGATGTCCGCATCATGGATTACATCGCCGACGAGTTCAAAAAGGAAAGCGGCATCGATGTCCACAACGACCCCCTGGCCCTCCAGCGCCTGAAGGAGACCGCCGAAAAGGCCAAGATCGAGCTCTCCTCCAGTCAGCAGACCGACATCAACCTGCCCTACATCACGGCGGACGCCGCCGGTCCCAAGCATCTGAACATGAAGCTGACCCGGGCGAAACTCGAATCCCTGGTGGAAGAGCTCATCGACCGCACCATCGGTCCCTGTCAGGTGGCGTTGAAAGACGCCGGCATCAAGGCCTCCGAGATCGACGATGTCATCCTCGTGGGCGGACAGACCCGCATGCCCAAGGTGCAGCAAACCGCCAAGAACATCTTCGGCAAGGAGGCGCGCAAGGACGTCAATCCGGACGAAGCGGTGGCCATCGGAGCCGCCATCCAGGGCGGCGTGCTCTCCGGGGATGTCAAGGACGTATTGTTGTTGGATGTAACGCCCCTGTCCCTGGGTATCGAGACCCTCGGTGGGGTAATGACAAAACTCATCGAGAAGAACACCACGATCCCCACCAAGGCCTCCCAGACCTTCTCCACCGCCGAAGACAACCAACGGGCCGTCACCGTGCACGTATTGCAGGGGGAGCGGGAAGTGGCCTCGGCCAACAAATCCCTGGGCCGGTTCGATCTCTCCGACATCCCATTGGCCCCCCGGGGCATGCCGCAGATCGATGTCACCTTCGACATCGACGCCAACGGCATCCTCAATGTCTCGGCCAAGGACAAGGCCACCGGCAAGGAGCAGTCCATCGTCATCCGCGCCTCCAGCGGGCTCTCCGACGAAGAGATCGAAAAGATGGTCAAGGATGCCGAGGCCCATGCCGCCGAGGACAAGCTGTTCCAGGAGATCGTCGGTGCCAGGAATCAGGCCGACAACCTGATCCATTCCGCCAACAAGACCCTCAAGGACATGGAAGGCAAGGTGGAAGAGGCGGAAAAACAGGCCATCGAGGCAGCCATCACCGATCTCCAGGAGGCCATCAAGGGGGACGACAAGGACGCCATCGAAGCGAAAACCAATGCGCTGTCCGAACTGGCAGGGAAACTCGCGGAGAAGATGTACCAGCAACAGGCCGCGGACGCCGCCAGCGCCGGTGGCGACCCCATGGGTGGCGTAGGTCCCGGAGACGCCGCCGGTTCGGGTGGCGCCGGCGGCGGTCCCGGGAGCGACGATGTCGTGGATGCCGAGTTCGAGGAGGTCAAAAAATAACGCAAGGCGGGTAAGCGCCTTTTATTGCCTTTGAATGCGCGCGACCGGGCCCTGCCCGGTCGCGCGTTTTTGTGTTATTCCCATCGGGAAAACCACCGGGAATGGATTATGAAACTCAAAATTCCGATTCATGAAGCCCAAGAAGGCGGATACTGGGCGGAAGTGCCTGAAGTTACTAAAAGATTCAGACTTGGCTTTGTAGACTTTCTTTCCGCTTAGAAGCTGTTTGGAAATTCGCATCGTAGAGGCGGTGCCCCGATTGTGGCTCCCGCAAGGCGCGATGGGGGCGAAAATTAAGGATTGTAGTGGACTACACGACGCCCAACCACATAACGAACGAACCTCGTCCCCGTCGCAACGGAGCAGGACGCGATTCGGGCGCCGCCGGGGTAGATTGCGAATTTCCAAACAGCTTCTTACACTCCATTGCACCTTCGCAAGTATCGATATACTCACAGACCGAGCAATACCTGGAGGGCTCCCTATGCGCGAGCCCATAAGTCATGGATCATGAGTCCGGTTTCCACAACCCATGGGGGCCGGGCCCATGGTCTCGGTGGCGGGCGGAGTCGAACCCGGGTGAGGATGCCGCCGCCCGATCGGGCCGGGCCGAAACCCGGTCGGGTGGAGCCGGGCACCGATCGGGTGGAGCCGGGACCCGATCGGATCATGCAAAGAAACGATCGGGCCGGAACCCGACCCGACACAGCCGGAACCCATAAAAGTGACCAAAAAATTCTCCTGGGCCTTTTGGGTTCCGGCTGTGTCGGGTTGGGAGGGCGCTTCTACGCAAACACGATTGAATCCGACATTTAAGTAGAATCAAGGGTGGAATTTCGAAAGCGATGGGTCGGGCGCCACACGGCGATGCCGAAAGAGACGGTCCGAGAACAGCGAAAATGGCCATCCAAAGTGCGGATGCGGGATTCGGTTTTTATTCCCTGACCCAGCGCCAAGCCACCCCAAAGGCCAGCGCGGTGACCCCCATCGCCACCAGATAGGTAAATTCTCCCCCGAAGTGAAACCACAGGAATCCCCCGCCCAATGCCCCCATGGCGTAACCCGCGCCGAAGCTGACGCTGTTGTACAGGGCCTGGCCCTGGCCCTGGTGGTTCCCCACAAAGAAGCGGTGAATGAGGAGGATGGCCACCGTGTGATAGACCCCGAAGGTGACGGCGTGGAGCAGTTGGGAGAATGCCTGAACCCAAAGCACCGAGGGGAACAGCGCCACCAACAACCAGCGCGGGCCCGCCACGGCGAAACTGCCCAAAAACAGGCCCCGGAGTCCCACGCGCTTCAACACCCAGGGCATGATGAGGAAAAACGCCACCTCGGCGCATACCCCCAGCGCCCAAAGTTGGCCGATGGTCGTGGGGTCGTACAGATACTCGTCCAGGTAGATGGAATAGAACGCGTAATGAGGCGCGTGGCTCATTAGCATCAGAAAACACGCCCCAAACAGGGCCAGCACCCGGGGTTGCCGGAGTATCTCGCCCAGGGGGCCCGGCTCTCGGTGCGGGAGGTGGCCCCCATGGTCCGAGAGGAACAGGGCGGACAACAGGATGCCCACCAGCAGGGCCAGGGTCCCGTGCAGGACGACTCTCACGTCGTATCCCGCCAGCAGCCCCCCGAACAATAGAACGGTGAGGATGAACCCGATGGAGCCCCACAGGCGGATCCGGCCGTATCGATGGGTGTGATCCCCCAGATGATCCAGGGTGATGGCCTCCACATGTGGGAGGGCGGCATTCCAGAAGAAACCGAACACGGCCATCACCAGCATCAACCACGGGAATGTCCCGCCGGCCGGGAAATAGACGCCGACGAACGCCACGATGGAAAGGGCCGCGGCCATCCGAATCAGCCCCGCGCGCTCGCCGCGCCGGTCCGCCAGCCAGCCCCACGCCACGGGGGCCACTATCTTGGTGGCGTACAACATGGCCAGCACGGCACCGATCTGCCGGGGACAAAACCCCAGGGATTGCAAATAGAGGCCCAGATAGGGCATCAGGACGCCCATGGCGGCGAAGTAGAAGAAATAGAAACCGGAAATAGGCCAGTAGGGGGAAAAGCGCATGTCGGTTATGTCGTGCCTGTCGTGTGTGGGTGCCCTATAATGGGAAGCGCGCCATCCCGGGCATGGCCCGCGCCTGGTTAGCGCCCCGTTCCCTTCCATTTTAGCCCCTTATCGCCGGGACCTTGAACCGAACCACCGAAAAATACCCCCGGACCCCTCGGGACACGACGACCCGGCCATGGCTCGCTTGTCTGGTCGTCGTCTTCCTGGCCTGTGTAAGACCCGCCGACGCCGCGTCCGGGACCGGCCCCGAGGCCATCCGATTCGGCCTTGCCGCGAGCCCCATCACCCTGGACCCGCGTTTTGCCACCGACGCCGCCGCCACCCGGATCAATCGGCTGCTTTACGACCGGTTGGTGGATTTCGACCCCAACTTTCGCCCCGTTCCGGCCCTGGCCGGCTGGCACCGGATAACCCCCCTCCACTACCGGCTTACCCTGAAGGCCGAGCGGCGTCCCTTCCACACCGGCTCTCCGCTCACCGCCCGGGATGTGAAGGCCACCTACGATTCGATCCTGGAGGAAACGTCGGTCTCCCCCCACCGGGCCCTGCTGGCCGCTATCCGGCGGATCCATGTTCCCGACCGGGATACCATCGACTTCCACCTGCATAGCCCCGACCCGCTGTTTCCGGGCCGACTGGTCTTCGGCATCCTCCCGGCCCACGCGATAGCCCGGAATCACCCCTTCAATCGCGAACCCCTCGGCAGCGGCCCCATGGCCTTCGTGGATTGGCCCCACGAGGGTAGGCTGCGGCTGCGGCGGCTCGCCGATGACCGAATCATCGAATTCCTGCGGGTCCCCGACGCCACGGTGCGGGTATTGAAGCTGTTGCGGGGGGAGATCGACATCCTACAGGGGGATCTGTTGCCGGAGTTGGTGGCCTGGCTCGCGAGGCGGGACGATATGATCGTGGAAACGGCGCGGGGAATTAACTTCTCTTATCTCGGCTTTCACCTGGAAGACCCGGTGGCGGGGGATCTCGAGGTCCGCCGGGCCGTGGCCCATGCCCTGGATCGGGCGGCCATCATTCGCCATGTCCAGGCCGGCGCCGCGCGCCCGGCCAACGCCGTGCTCACCCCGGAGCACTGGGCCGGGCACCCCTCCCTGCCGCCCATCCCCTTCGACCTCGCCAAGGCAAAGGCGCTGTTGAAAGCGGCCGGCTACACCGAAGACCATCGGCCCACCCTGGTGTACAAGACCTCCAGCGATCCGTTCCGCGTGCGCCTCGCCACCCTCATTCAGGCCCAGTTGCGGCGCGCCGGGATCGACGTCGCGCTGCGCAGCCACGACTGGGGCACCTTCTACGGCGACATCAAGGCGGGACGCTTTCAGATGTACAGCCTGGCCTGGGTGGGCATCAAGATGCCGGACATCTTCGAGTACGCCTTTCACAGCGCCGCCCTGCCCCCGGCGGGGGCCAACCGGGGTCGGTTTTCGGATGAGGTTGCCGATCGCCTCATCGAGCAGGCCCGGGCGGCCCCGAGCCTCGCCAGGCAAGCGGCGCTGTATCGCGAACTTCAGGCGTACCTGTTGACGCGCCTGCCCTATGTGCCCCTTTGGTACGAGGATACCGTCCTGGTCACGGGCGAGGATATTACAGGGTATGGGCTGACCCCGGATGGGAATTATGACGGGCTTGTCACGGTGCGGCGTCGTTAGCGCCGGGCAAAAGCGCTGCCCCCGCGGGGTGTGATCCAAAAGTGTGATTTTTCGAGAAACACCGGGCTGGCCATCGAACGCAGTCGCTACCGCTATCCCTATCTCGGATGGATCACACCCTCATTCGCAGGTCACCCCGAAAATCACTTCCCGGCCAGTAAGCTCTCCAATTCCTCGGCCACCGCTTGCGCAAGCGGAGCCCCATCGAACTTATTCAGATAGAAGTGGTCGCCCGGAAACAGGCGCAGGGCAAAACTGCCGGTGGTCTGTTCCCGCCAGGCATCGAGCGCGGCTCGCTCGGTCCCGGTGTCCATCTCGCCGCCGAAGGCGCGAATGGCGCAATCGAACGGCGCCTCGGGCGCGTGGACATAGGTCTCGACGATGGCGAAGTCCGCCCGTATGGCGGGAAGAAAGAGCTCCATGAGCTTGTCATGGTCGAGCACCGCCTTGGGGGTACCACCGTAGCTTCGTAGCTTGTCGATGAGCGCGGGATCCGACAGCGTGTGCAGGGGGGTGGGTGCCTGGGAAAGATGAAGCTGGGGGGCCCTCCGCCCCGAGGCCATCAGGCAAAACGGTTCCGGCGTCCCCCGGCGACGCAGTTCCCGCGCCAGTTCGAAGGACAGCAATGCCCCCATGCTGTGACCGAAAAAGGCGAAAGGGAGATCCAGGTATGGCGCCAGAGCCGACGCCAGCGCCTGTGCCAGAGGGCGGGCTTTCCGGTAGCAGGCCTCGTCGAACCGTCCCTCTCTGCCCGGCAACCTCACCGGGCGCAGCTCGATTTCAGGGGGTAGATGTTGATGCCACTTGCGATAGGTCAGGGTGCCCCCCCCGGCAAAAGGGAGGCAAAAGAGGCGGGCATTGGCTTGTGGGTTAGCGGTGCCGGCAATCCAGTGATTTGTCGTCATTGTGATTCCTCGTGGATACGCTATAAACACGAAAATAAATTCGCAAATCCAGGCTCTGTTGACATTTGGCGAGAAGACCTTATCTTTCAATTTGTTATACGAAAACGTCGATTTTCGAGAAATCATTGTATATCAATGGGTTGA
>CAZQHJ010000083.1:0-10705 GCA_964593225.1 uncultured Thiotrichales bacterium | reverse complement strand
CTTGAATATACTCCTAAATCAGTTCGCTTCCGTTCCCTGAAATGGCCAAAGTCGAGCTACAGATCTCTGCGCCTTTGCGGTTATAAAGCAGCGTATGGAATCGCACAGACGCAGAGAAGAAAAAAATGAAAGATTACGCGACAAACACCGCGATACGATGCATGGAGTTGTTCATGTAGCCCTTGGGGTTCCAGGCGATGGCGAAGGGTTGCATGCGCCCTTGGTCATCGGTTGCCCGGGCCCATACTTCATAATAGCCGGCGGTAGGGAAGGAAACCCGCGCGCTCCACCGCTGCCAGGCGTAGCGGTTTCTGGGTTTGTCGAGCTTGGCTCTGCTCCAGGTGGCGCCGAAATCCATGGAGACATACATCTTTTTGACTTCGTTGTCACCGGCCCAGGCATGGCCGCGCACATCCAACCTCGGTTTGTCTGCGGGTATCTTGACGCCACTCGCAGGATGCGTAATCAAGGATTTGACGGGCATGCTTTCGATGATCACCATGTCTTTTTCATCGACCTTGGCGCCGGGTTCCACCGGGTGCTTCGGTACGCGATAGGCCTGACCGGTCATCTTCGGGCCATCGTGGATCACATCGCGAATCCCGATCCGGGTGAGCCATTTATGGGAAACGGAACCCGGCCAACCGGGTATCACCAAACGAAGGGGCGCCCCATTCATGGGGTGAAGCGGCTGACCATTCATCTCGAATACGATGAGATTGTGCTCTTCCATGGCTTTTTCGATGGGCACGCCCCGGGAGATGGGCTGTTTGTTCGGATCGCCCGAGAGGTGGGTATCCGCCCCGTAATGGGCCGTGTAGATGGCGCTTTCCTTGAGACCCGCCCGGTTCAGGACATCCCGCAGGCGCACCCCCGTCCACTCGGAACAGGCCACCGCACCCACCGTCCATTGATTTCCCTTGGCCTTGGGTTCGAAGAAGGCCCGTCCGTTGCCAGCACACTCGAGCTGCAAATTGAGGCGCATCCATTGAAAATCCCTGCGCAACTCCTCGATGGTCAGCTTCAAGGGTTTTTCGACCTCGCCATCAATGGTCAGGGTCCACGTCTTGGGGTCTACATTGGTGGGTGGAATGCCATTGTTCCGAATAAAGTGCCGCGCGGTGGGCGTCACTTCGTCATTGAGCAAATGGGCCGGGGTCTCGGCATTGACGGGACGGTCGTTGAGCACCGTCAGGCCATTCTTTCCCTCGATTTTGAATGCGCTCTCGGCCAAAGCCGCCGGGATGAGCCCGGAAGGCATGTTGCGGTGAAACGGGATCGACGCACCCAGTAGCGCCCCCATGGTGGCGAGTCCGGCGCCTTTCAGGAATCCGCGTCTGCCCTCATCGGAAACGCGGCCAAACACGATTTCATCGGCCTGTTCCGGGTCTTTCGCATAAAGCTCGAAAATATCCGCCTTTTTTTTATCTGACATGATGTACCTCTTTAATTATTGTATTTTTTATACACGGCTGAAACGCCGGAGGGCTTTGGAAATTACGCTATGGGATTTTACATATCCGAATACAATTGACGTTCCTTTCGCCGGAAGCTCGAAATATGACCGTTATGAAAGTATAACCCGGTAAAACCGGAGTCGGGGAAACGACAGGGGCCTTACTTTATCCTCTCCACCACCTTCCGCAACGCGGTCTGCGTCTCTTCGCCGGACCATCCCGCCGCGAGCTCGTCCAGCTCTTCCCAACCGAACGACGCCAGCAGGGTCGCAATTTCCACTCGGCTGGCGGCCCGGGTGAGACGCATGGCTCGGGCGGGTAATTCCAATATTCGTTGGCACCAGGAAAGGGCCTTGCCCTTGACCTCTTCGGTTGGCGCAACCTCATCCACCAAACCGATGCGTCCGGCCTCTTCGGTGTCCACCAGGCGCCCTTCTACGCACAACCGCTCCGCCAACCGAGGCCCGATAAGCCTGCCGACGACGTTATAGATAACCGGGGGAATCGGCAGCCCTACGTGAACTTCAGGCAGTCCCATCTTGTACGCCCCCGCCGCCATGATTCGATAGTCGCAAAATAAGGCGATCATGGCGCCGCCGCCTACCGCGTGTCCCTCCACCGCGGCCACTATGGGCAGTCGAGAGGTGCCGACCGCGCGCATGGTGGCGAATATCTCGTGAAAAACCAGATTGGCCGCCTGTTGATCCTGCTCGAGTTGGTAGGGTACATCCAGCCCTACCGAAAAATAGCCGGGTACGCCACTGATGACCAATGCCTGGGCGCCCTCGCGAGGCGCGCTGTCGATGGCATGACGCAATGCGCTCAGCAACGGCGCGCGCAGGGCGTTTGCGGGCGGATGGTCCAACTGAAGTTCACGGATGACGCCATGATCGATGACGTTTAACATAAATACCCCCGCACAACCTGAATCTCGCATGGCCCCGCGCCTTACAGACACGCGCTCACGATATAACCGTTTACTAAAATCGCACCGGCGTTCCGATGGAGAGCCCCAGTTGTAACGCGACGCTCCCTTGATTGACCGCAATCTCTATAAGACCATTTGCGTTCTCGTACCAGAATCCCTGTCCCTCCGGGACCCGACCGAAGGTATGGGCCCGATACAATGTCGTATCCCCGATGATAAGCTGTTTCAAGTCCGGCATCTCGGCATATCGTAGACCTGTCATGGCATTGCCGAAGTGGTCGATGTAGATGATCTCCGGGAGATCCTCCGGCCAGGCATCCACGATTGACGATTCGACCAGCATAGGCTTGGCGGGAACCGACTCTCCCCGGGCGACCATGGCCGCCACGGGCGCAAACAGGTCCCGAGCGTGGAAACTGGCGCTCAGGCGATGGGGTTGCCAAGTGATCTCGGCAACCTTGACCTGTTGACTACGTTTCGCCACCACGCTGAACACCCCATTATTCGGTCCGACAAACCATTGCCCATCGGCCGCGAGCACCACGGGCAATCGGGATTCGGTACCCACTCCGGGATCGACGACGCAGAGAAAGGTCGTGCCATAGGGGAATTCATCTACCAGCGCCGCCAGCAGATACGCCGCAGCCTTGGGATTGAAGGCGGGGATATCATGCATCAGGTCCACGATGGGCACGCCGGGCGCTTCTTGCAGCAAAGCCGCCTTGACCTGGCCTACGTAGGGACCCGTGATACCAAAGTCTGTGAAAAGTACAATCAATGGTTTACCACCGTCAGCAAGATCGTTAACGCAATAACGATGCGAATTATCAAAATGATAGCCTTTCTTCGACCTAAAATGATAGCGGAAAATCAAAAAACCGGCGGATAGTCGCGCCAATGGCGAGCGTCATATCCAAAAGGTTGTAGTGCATATTCGAAGCCGGATTGGTTATTATAATTCCAAGTCATCATTGACAGGTATCACTCTTATCCCGTAACTCTTTCTCTGTAACTCAATGAAAAATAAAATTTACACCTGGAGTTTCCTGCTGACCTTGGGGCTCTCCGGGCTCATGCTTTCCGGATTTACGACCCCCCCCCCGTCCCACGCCGCGCAGACCTTGCCGGAATTCACCGAACTGGTTCAGGCCTATCGGCCGGCGGTCGTCAATATCAGCACCACACAGAAACAGGCCCAACGCCGCTTCGACCTGCGCAAGCATTTCGGGATGCCCGATCTCCCCGAAGACAGTCCGTTCCACGACTTTTTTCGTCAATTTCCCTTCTTCGAGGAAGAGGGGGAAGGCGGGATCGAAAAATTCGAGACCCATTCCCTCGGATCCGGTTTCATCATCTCCGAGGACGGCTACGTCATCTCCAACCACCACGTGGTCAAGGACGCCGATGAGATCATTGTGCGCCTGAGCGACCGAAGGGAGTTCGAGGCGGAGGTGGTAGGGGTCGATGAAAAGAGCGATATCTCATTGCTCAAGATCGACGCCGACGATCTACCCACTGTCGAACTGGGTGTCGGAGAGGACGTGGAAGTCGGGGAATGGGTGCTGGCCATCGGTTCCCCCTTCGGTTTCGATCATTCCGTGACCGCCGGCATCGTCAGCGCCAAGGGGCGAAACCTGCCAAGTGAAAACTACGTGCCCTTCATCCAGACCGATGTCGCCATCAATCCGGGCAATTCCGGTGGCCCCTTGTTCAATCTGGATGGGAAAGTCATCGGCGTCAATGCCCAGATATTCAGCCGTTCGGGGGGATTCATGGGACTTGCCTTCGCGATCCCCATCGATGTCGCCATGGACGTGGCAAACCAAATCCGCGAACAGGGGCACGTCTCCCGGGGCTGGCTTGGCGTACTCATTCAGGATGTGACCCGTGAACTGGCCGAGTCGTTCGGCATGGAAAAACCCATGGGCGCCCTGGTCGCCAAGGTGCTGCCCGAAGGTCCCGCGATGCGGGCGGGCATGAAGGTTGGGGACATCATTCTCGAGTTCGGCGGCAGGGATATTCACCATTCCTCGAACCTGCCCCCCATGGTAGGCGGCAGCAAGGTAGGGAGCCGCGTGCCCACAAAGATTCTGCGAAACAGCAAATCGAAGATACTGTATGTGGTCATCGACGAGCTACCGGCCGACGATGCCCCGCGGCTCGCCGGCAAAGGTCCTTCCGACACGGCTGCCGACAACAGGTTGAGGCTTACCGTACGGGATCTGACCCCGAAACAACAGGAAGAATACGAACTCGAGGATCGGGGCGGGGTATTCGTCGAAAAGGTCGATGAAGGTCCCGCGCGCGAGGCGAGCATCCGGGTCGGGGATATTATCTTGCGGATAAACAACCTGGAGGTTGAAAACACACTGCAGTTCAAACAACTGGCCAAGGAGCTGCCGTTCAACAGGGCGATCCCGGTGTTGGTTCAGCGGCATAGGAATCCCCTGTTTCTGGCGTTGAAGATCCTTGAATAGAATTTCGCTTCGTAAAATTCTATTCAAGATACAGGAATAATGATTAGGCTCTGTTGACATTTGGTGAGAATCCCTTATTTTTCAATTTGTTATACAAGAACGTCAATTTTCAAGAAATCATTGTATATCAATGGATTGAACAAATCCTGAAATCAAATGTCAACAGAGCCTAATAGTCCGACGAAAACAGGAACAATCGGGTAGATAAAGTCGTATCGCTCCCCCCAAACGGCCCGATCGAACCATCACGGAGATACCCACGGATTGGGTGGACTGAGGTCAAGGAACCGATCTCCAGGCGCAAAGCGGCATCATCGCGTCCCCCATTGCCTGACAGGGATCGCGGCCCCTCCCGGTTCGGTCGCCACCGATGGACCTGTATTTCCGGCCATGCTAAGGTAACACGCTCTTAGAAGCTGTTTGGGAATTCGTCATCTACCGCGGCGGCGCCCGAATCGCGACGGTCGGGAGATTTTTTCACAGCCTCCAAGGCGACATCTTCATCCACATGGCTCTCACGAAACTCACCGCTCTCTTGGGTATTGTCCCCAACTCCGCGCGCCATGGCGAAAGGCTCATCGCCGCGGCGGGGGGATTCCTCGCCATACTGGCCGCCATCCGGATCACCGGGTATTACCTGCCTTCGGGGAGTGGCGCGCCATTGATCGTGGCGTCCATGGGGGCCTCTTCCGTATTACTGTTCATCGTACCCGGCAGCCCATTCTCCCAACCCTGGCCGTTGTTGGCGGGGCATCTGATCCCGGCCGCCATCGGCGTCAGCTGCGCGATGCTGATTCCCGATCTACCGGTTGCCTCGGCAGTGACGGTCTCGGCCACCATCCTTGCCATGCACTATCTGAGATGCATACACCCGCCGGGGTGCGCCACGGCCCTGACCGCCGTGATCGGGGGGGGCGACATTCATGCATTGGGTTATCAGTTTCTGATTACCCCAGTGGGCATCAATGTCCTGGTGATGTTGGGTATGGCGATACTGGTCAATTATTGGTTCCCCGGACGGCGTTACCCGGCGGTTCTGAATGCAAAATAATTCCTGTGCGCCGAGCCATGGGCAGTGGCGTTTCGGCAGTGGCGTTTCGATTTGATATTCAAGGGTAATCGACATGTCATCCGACACAATATCCTACACACGGATCCACGCGGATAGCGACGGGACATCCCACTTCGAAGACATCGATGTCACCATGGCGTCCATGAGTTACGCCCCACCCGCGCCGCCCATGGCCGTTTCCGACCCCATCGAGGCAGATAGGTTCGTTTTCGTCGGGGCTGCAACGGGTTGGGTGGGGGATTGGCACCCCTCTCCCAAGCGGCAGTTCGTTTTCTTTCTCGGCGGTGTGTTCCAGGTGCGTGTCGGTGACGGCGAGACAAGGCGTTTCGGACCGGGAGATGTCTTGTTGTTGGAAGACACGGTCGGACAGGGGCACTTTTCCCAGGTCATATCAAAAGAATCCGGTCTAATGGCCATGGTGCATTTGGAATGATCGGGAGAAAGATCGAATCCTTTTACGGAGCAAAATTATGGGCGGAATCGTTGCGACGGTGACGGTAAAAAACGCCCTGGACGAATCCAAGGCCCGGACATTCGATGCCCTGGTGGATACCGGCGCGACATTTCATGCCGACAAATTCGAGGAATGAAAAACGTCCTGTGAAACCAAAGGTCTATATTGAAACGAGCATACTCGGTTATCTGACTGCCTGGCGTAGTCGCGATATGATCGTGGCCGCAAATCAGGAAACAACCAAAGAGTGGTGGGATAATCGAGAGCAGTTCGATCTGTATATATTCGCTTTGGTCGTCCAAGAAGTGAAATTCGGGGATCCCAAGGCGGCAAGAAGGCGATTGGAGCGGCTTAATCGGATTCCGGAAATCGATGTAACAGAAGAGGCCGAAAGTTTCTCTGATGTCTTGCTCGAGAAGGTTTCTCTTCCCGAAAAAGCAAGGATTGATGCGTTACACATTGCCGTCGCAACACTCGGCGGTATGGATTACCTGCTTACTTGGAATTGTACGCATATTGCAAATGCGATTCTTCGCCCGAGAGTGGAGGCTGTATGTCGGGAGTTCGGCCATGAACCCCCGACAATTTGCACACCTCGGGAACTGAGGAGATACGACTGATGTGGAAAGATCCGATTGTAGAAGAAATTCACGAATATCGTGACGAATATGCAAGGCAATTCAATGATGACCTACATGCCATTTGTCAGGATCTACGAGAAAAACAAGGGCAAGATGTGAAGACGTGTTGTTTCCTTGAGCCCCAGGCCCGTAAAAAAATGGGATTCCAACGAGCAACCCCGGGACCCCAATCCATTGATTGACCACTAAACCGGAATCGAAACTATTTACCGTGCACGGCACCCGAAACTTCTCCATCATCGCCCACATCGACCACGGAAAATCCACCCTGGCCGACCGCTTCATCCGGATCTGCGGCGGCTTGACCGAACGGGAGATGGTCGAGCAGGTCCTGGACTCCATGGATATCGAACGTGAACGCGGCATCACCATCAAGGCCCAGAGCGTCGCCCTGGAATATACCGACCGGGACGGCCGGACCTGGCATCTCAACTTCATCGACACCCCGGGCCATGTGGACTTCTCCTACGAGGTCTCCCGCTCCCTGGCCGCCTGCGAGGGCGCCCTGTTGGTGGTGGATGCCGCCCAGGGCGTCGAGGCCCAAAGCGTCGCCAACTGCTACACGGCCCTGGATCAGGGGCTCGAAGTCATCCCGGTCCTCAACAAACTGGACCTCCCCTCCGCCGACGCCCAGCGGGTCAAGGAAGAAATCGAAGAGATCATCGGCATCGAGGCCCAGGACGCCCTCGGCGTCAGCGCCAAGCACGGCGACGGCATCACCGAACTCCTGGACGCCATCGTCGCCCGCATCCCGCCCCCCCTGGGCGATCCGGACGCTCCCCTCCAGGCCCTCATCATCGACTCCTGGTTCGACGCCTATCTGGGCGTGGTCTCCCTAGTCCGGGTCGTCCATGGCGCCATCGCCAAACGGACCCGCATCCGGGTCATGTCCACGGGGGCGGCGTATCAGGTGGACAAGGTGGGGGTTTTCACCCCCAAGCAGCAGGAACTGGACCGGCTCCAGGCCGGCGACGTGGGGTTCGTCATCGCCGGGATCAAGGAGGTGGAGGGCGCCCCGGTGGGGGACACCCTCACCGACGTCGCCCGCCCCGCCGAGGCCCCCCTCCCCGGCTTCAAGACCGTCCGGCCCCAGGTTTACGCCGGCCTCTTCCCCATCGACACCAGCGACTTCGAAGACTTCCGGGAGGCCCTGGCCAAGCTTCGCATCAACGACACCGCCTTCCAATACGAACCCGAGACCTCCACGGCCTTCGGCTTCGGCTTTCGCTGCGGCTTCCTCGGTCTCCTGCACATGGAGATCGTCCAGGAGCGCCTGGAGCGGGAATACAACCTGGATCTCATCACCACCGCCCCCACCGTGGTCCATGAGGTCCTCACCACCACCGGCGAAACCCACTACGTGGACAACCCCGCCCACCTCCCGCCCCCCAATCGGATCGCCGAGATCCGCGAGCCCATCGTCACCGCCGATATCCTCCTGCCCGGGGACTATGTGGGGGAAGTCATCGGCCTTTGCACCGAAAAACGGGGGGTGCAAAAGAAGCTCCATTATCTCGGCAAGCAGGTCACCCTGCGCTATGAACTGCCCATGAGCGAGGTGGTCCTGGACTTCTTCGACAAACTCAAATCCGTCAGCCGGGGCTACGCCTCCCTGGACTACCACTTCCTCCGGTACCAGGCCGCGAACCTGGTGAAGCTGGACATCCTCATCAACGGCGAAAAGGCCGACGCCCTCTCCACCATCGTCCACCGGGACCGGAGCGAAGCCACGGCCCGCGGCCTCACCAAACGCATGAAGGAAGTCATCCCGCGCCAGATGTTCGCCGTGGCCATCCAGGCCGCCATCGGCGCCCAGATCATCGCGCGGGCCACCGTGAAAGCCCTCCGAAAGGACGTCACCGCCAAATGCTATGGCGGGGACATCACCCGCAAGCGCAAACTCCTGGAAAAGCAAAAGGCCGGTAAGAAACGCATGAAATCCTTCGGCAAGGTGGACATCCCCCAGGCCGCGTTCTTGGCGGTGTTGGATCGGGGTTGAATGCCTTCGGCCAAGACCGGCCATGGATTCCATGGGATTCCATTGGACCGGCGCGGCATTCCCATCGGGAGCGAGGCATTCAGGGCCACGACATCGAGTCATTCAAAGCGGTTGTTCATTGGCCGGCCATCCATGAGGAAATGCCGGTCTCCACCGCTTTGGTCCCAAGCGCCTCCGGATCGCGGGGGGAAATCCGGAGGGTGACCTGCTTATCCTTGCGCAGGGTATTGCGGGCGTATTGCCGATGATTCCTGATCTCCCCATGGAGATTCTTCACCGACTGCCACTCGCCACGTTCGACGGACTCCACCAGGTCCCGTTCCTCGTCATCGAGATAGCGTTTGTCCATGGCCTCACCTCAAGTAATGTTCGGTCGGTTTTCGGTTCGGTACAATCGTCTTCGGGAAACGCTCCCGTCCCTGTTCGACGAAGGGCACGATATAAGCGTAGTGATTGATCTCGACCACGAGTATTTCCTGATTGGGATACCGGGTCTTGTTGGGATGGGCCATGATGTCCAAAACGTCACCTTTCTCGATATGCATGACCACCTGTTCGAAGGTAATCCCGCGCACCTTTTTCAAAAGCGCGTTTTTCTCATTATCCCATCGGTATGAAACCATGCGCAATTTTCTGCTTTATTATCGCCCATCCCATTCCGGGCCGCGTTTGTGGGGGAAGCGGCTCTTTGTGTCTTTGTTGTGGCGGGGGAGGGCCGCAAACCCAGGGTAGCGCTTCGCGCAACCCTAGGCTATGTGATGTAGCCCCTTCGGGACAAGGATTCGGATTTGTTTCTTTACCGTATCACAGGCTTGCGGATCTCTGGTGTAAGGATAACCGCGCCATTTCCGTACGGAATATGCAAGAGAGATTGAAAACTATGAACGGCGAAAAAAGCCTTAAACGGTTTCCTCGCTTCGAGACGGACGAAGACGCGGAGAATTTTGTCGGTACGGCGGATCTCTCGGAATACGACTTTTCCGAGTTCGCGCCCCTCGGCCGTCTCGAGTTTCAACCGAAAAACGCACGCATCAACATCCGTTTGCCCCAAAGCCAGCTCGATGCGGTGAAAGCCGAGGCTGCAAAGCGAGGTATCCCCTATCAACGGTTCACCCGGGAGCTTCTCCAAAAAGGGATGGAATCCCTGGGGTTATCGGAAACCCGTATGGTTTAGATGACATACTCCGACCCCAGAGAGTGTTACGCCATTGGGATTGCTCCCGGAGAGAACGGATAATGACGAATGAACGCCTGCGTGAAAAATATCGGACGCAAAAGGCCCCGGATGATAGGGCCAATCATGACCTCTCGAAATATCTCTCCGATGCCCATGCCAGGGTTCGGGCGCTTTCGACAGAATTGGGATTGAAATTCCAATACGGCACCCCGGGGCTTCGATAACCCCAACCGAGGATTCCGAACCGAGCCCCTACCATACCCCCCCCCTTGCCGGCCCGGACCATCCCCGGGGTTCCCTGGCCGAAACACCGGAATTCGACGTTTGAAATTCCAGGCGCCCGGCATATCATAAAGGCCGTCGAATCCCCATCGGCCTCCCACGGGACCCGATGCCCAACCGCCGCCCGGGGAGTCCGCCGGACCGGGGCCCCATCCGGCCCCGCGAACCCGGAGCCCGGAGTCGGTCACGCCAAGCTCGGATCCGACAGACCCGAATTC
>CAZQHJ010000082.1:0-10726 GCA_964593225.1 uncultured Thiotrichales bacterium | reverse complement strand
GGATTCGCAAAACCGAATCCGGTCGAGGCGTGGGGCATTTCGGGGCGTGTCTAAAATACGTAGCCCCTTTTGGGGCATGAAACCCTGAAAATTTCAAACCGAGACACTACCTCGAAAAGCGGTGGTTTGACTTGAAGTCATTTTCATCATGAACTCTCATTTCTTCGGAATCCCATAGGAAAGCTTTTGTTCTGGAGTTGCTTTACCACAATCTCGGTCAGCGGTACATATTTTCCCTCGGAAAGCACATAATGGGGAAGCATGCCAACCTTGGAAAACCCTTCTTCGGCCAGGGCCACCTTTTTGATCTTCAGGGTGTTCGTGGTTTCATGGGCCTTGGGTGTGATTCGCAGGAAGTGGGGAATCGCGAAGGGCGGCAGTTCCTCTTCGAGAAACGCCAGCAGCTCTTTCAGGCGTATCAGGTCGAGTTCAGTCTTGGGAAGTAAAGAAGCCATGCCTGCCTTCCCTGAATGGTGGGGAACCGACACGCCATAGACCACCACCTCCTCGAACCAGCCGATCTCGCGAATCACGGATTCCACATCCACGGAAGAAACGTTCTCGCCCTTCCAGCGAAAGCTGTCGCCCATTCGTTCCACGAAGGTGAAGAAACCATCCTCCGTTCTACGCAGTAAGTCGCCGCTCCGCCACCACACATCACCGGGGACCCGAAGGTTCGTCCACACCCTGTCCCTGTCGTAGGCGGGGTCCAAATAACCGCGATAGCGGCCCCCGGGGACCTTGAATAATGCCTCTCCCGCCACGCCGGGCGGGACCGCTTTTCCCGATTCGTCCACCAGGAGAACATCGTCATGTTCCGGGTGATCGGCGGGAATGAAACCGCAATAACCGGGACGTCCCGTCCAGTTGGTGAGGGCGCCGGCGGGCATCTCGGTGGCGCCGAAGTGCTCCACCACATGGGTGATGCCGAAGCGCGCGATCACAGGTTCCCAGAGAGAAGCCGCCAGGCCGTTGCCGAAAATCGTTCGCAAGGGATGATTCGCGTCGTCGGGATGGGGCGGGCTGTTCAACAGATAACGCCAGAGCTCGCCGATGTAGACCATGGACGTGCATCCGAACCGCCGAATGTCCGGGAGGAAATGGCTCACCGAAAACCGCTCCCGGATCACCGCCACGGCGCCGGCCATGAGGCAACTGGAAAAGGCCACCGCCAGGGCGTTTCCATGGCAAAGGGGTAAAGTAATATAGCAACGATCCTGTTCAGCCATGTAAGTCCGTAAAGACCAAGCCAGGCCCGCGCCGATCATGCGCCGGTGGCTGAAGAGCGCGGGTTTGGCCACGCCACTCGTGCCACTGGTGAAGATAATCGCTACCGGGTCCTCCCGGTCCACGTGCCGTCGCCACGCGCTCGGAGTTTTCCCGGGCCAGTCCCGGGCCAGAAGCGGCAGAATGTCCTGATTCGAAACATCCGAGACCGGATCGCCCAGAATGTGACGGATACCGTAACGTCCCGCCAGCCGGGCGACGCCCTGGGGCGTTTCCCGTTGATTGAAGAGCACCGCGGGTTTCCCGACCTTGGCGAGTCCCAACACCGCGGCGAGAAAGGCGAAGCTGTTTTTGTAATAAATCCCGACCCGGCTTGCATCCGAATGCGCATAGGCCCAAAAGGCGATCCTGTCCGCGGCTCGGTCCAGTTCGGCAAAGGTATAAGAGATGCCCGATTCGACTTCCATGACGGCAATCCGGTGCTCGCGTTGCCGGGCGATGCGCTCGAAGACATCCCCATGGCCGATCTCGCCGTTTCGGTCGATCCCATCCCAGCGCCGGGCCTCTTCCCAGGCGATGCGCTCATATTCCCTGGTCAGTTCCTCCAGGGAAAGCCCTGAATGACGTAGTGCCGCGCACGGCGACTTTCTTCGGTGAGGCTCTGTGCGATATTCGGGTCGACGAGAAGATACTTTTGTTCGGCCGCCCCGGGTTGCCCTATGCAATTGATCTCTCCCCGTGCCCCGGGTACTATACGCATCCTTAGTTCCTCGGTAGCTCAGTCGGTAGAGCGGGTGGCTGTTAACCACTAGGTCCGCGGTTCGAGTCCGTGCCGAGGAGCCAATAGGCCCAAGCATGAAACTATGATGAGAAACCCGCCGAAAGGCGGGTTTTTTATTGCCTGACGGTAACAGACGCGGCTAGTCCGTGGCCGTGGAAGGGGTTACCGTGTCTCCGGGGGTTCGCGCCCGGCGGAGCGGGAGATTGCGGACGAGATCGGCGACTCCGCCACGTCGGAAGAGCACGATGCCAATGAGGATCAGCCCGAACGGCAAGTGCCAGTACGTGGTGAGGGAAGATAGGAATTCTTCCAGGAGCAGGAAGACCGCGGCGCCGAATACCGGCCCGAACAGGGTCCCCGCGCCCCCCAGGATGACCATGAATATCAGCTCTCCCGAGTGCGTCCAGCCCATCATCTCCGGTGAGATGAAGGTATTGAAATTACCCAGCAGCGCGCCGGAGAGGCTGCATAGGGCGCCGGAGATCGTCCAGGCCGTCAGGCGATAAGGATAGGGATTGATGCCGATGGCCCGCAGACGCTGGTCATTGCTTTTCGCGCCCCGGATGATCATCCCGAAGCGGGACCGGATGAGTCGGTGAACGCCGTGGATCACCGCCAACAGCACGCCGAAGCAGCATAGAAACAGTATGACGGGATTATCCAAATCCACCAGGGGAAATTGCGACCGGACGTCGATAACCAGTCCGTCATCGCCGCCATAGGTTTCCAGGGAGACGAAAAAGTAGTACATCATCTGCCCGAACGCCAGGGTGATCATAATGAAATGTACCCCCCGGGTGCGCAGGCCGATAGCGCCCGTGACCAGTGCGAAGACCGCCCCCAGCAGCATTGCCAGACCCAAGTGGACGAAGCCGTTGCTGCTCGCTATCCACGCCCACCCACCGTACAGATCGTGCCAGGCCGGAATCCCCACCGCGTAGGCGCCGATACCGATGAAGGCCGCATGGCCGAATGACAACAGCCCCCCATAGCCCAGAACCAGGTTGAGACTGATGGCGGCAATGGCGAAAATGACCAGACGCGTTGCGATGTCCAGATAGAACGGATTTCCCAATTGGTAGGCGGCCAGGGGGACGACCAGGATCAGCGCCAGTATCAGGGGGGTCATCATCCGCATCATGACAAAAAATCCTTGATTTCCAATTCGAAATAGCGTGGATCATTTTCCCGGTTGCGGAAAAAGCCCTTGCGGACGCAGGGAAAGAATCACCGCCATCAAAATATAGATCAGCATGGATGAGACCGCCGGCGCCGCGGTTTCCGCCGTGGTCGCGTCCATGGCCAACTTGAAAAAATCATCGAGGAACGAACGCCCGAGGGTGTCGATCAGGCCAATGAGCATCGCCGCGACGAAGGCCCCCTTTATGGATCCCAGCCCGCCGATAATCACCACCACGAAGGCTGTAATGATAATGTCGTTGCCCATGCCGATGGATGCCCCATTGATGGGGGCGATGAGCATGCCGGCGAAACCGGCCAGCACCGACCCGAGTACAAACACGGTGGTGAACAAGGTTCGGGTATCCACGCCGAGGGCGGAGGCCATGGTGCGATTGGAAGCGCCGGCCCGAATCCGCATCCCCAACATCGTATGATTGACCAACCAATACAGGCCGACGGCGATCAGCAGGCCGGCGATAATGATGACCAGCCGATAGCTGGGAAACACCGCATCGCCGAACAGGGGAATTTGGCCGTTCAGCCAGGATGGGAGTGGCACCGAATAGCCTTCCGGCCCGAACACGATATGAGTCAGTGTGTCGAGACACAGGATCAGCCCGAAGGTGGCGAGAATGTGATCCAGATGGTCCCTGGCATACAATCGCCGCACAATGCCGACTTCCAGCGCCCAGGCAACCAGGGCGGTCAGCGGAATGGCCAGTGCCACGCCGATGACGAAGTTATCCAGCGTGATGATTAACCAAGCCGAAAGGAAGGCCCCGATCATATAGATCGAAGCGTGGGCCAGATTGACCAGGTCCATGATGCCGAAGGTCAACGTCAAACCGGAGGCCAGCAGGAACAAGAGGACGCCGAGCTGTAATCCGTTTAGAAATTGGATCGAAAATAGGGCGCTGTCCACGATATCCTCTACTCGATTGAAAGCCTTAGTCTCTTAATGACAGAATTTTGAACAAAACGACGAAGAAATTCTCATGACGAGGTTCCGGGGCAATCAAGAAGGTATTTTATAACTGAACGTAGCGTGCGGAACAGCAGGATTTCCGGCAGCGAATAGAGCTTGTTTCTATTAGGTCGGTAGTTAGACGTTCTTCAATACCCAGCGCCACCACCAGTCTCCATGGCGTGGAACTCCGGATGCCGTGTACTTTGAATCGGTCGACCAACGGATGCCCGTATAACCGGAGTGATATTTATCCGACTGTCCGAAATACGGGGTCCGTTTCTCCCAACCATGGCGCTTCAATCTTCCATATGCATCGATCGGGCTGGGAATGGACAGTAAAAATCACCCTGCCATAGAACCCGCCTTCGTCTTGAACCGACGCCCCTATCGAGAAACCAGCCTGCTGCTGGAGGCCTTTACGGCGAGATCCGGGCGCATCGGTTTGGTGGCGAGAGGCGCGCGGCGTGGAAAAACGCCGCTCGCATCCGTGCTGGAGCCGTTTCGCCCGTTACTCCTGTCATGGCGCGGCACCGGAGAGCTTTTCACGCTCACCCTGGCGGAGGCGGATGATTCGGCCCGCCTATCGCCGACCCCACCGGTCAAAAGCGGGTTCTACGTCAACGAACTACTGCTGCGGCTTTTGCATCGCCACGACCCCTACCCCAGCCTGTTCGAAAACTATCGTGAAGTCTTAGAGAGTATCCGCGCGCCGGAACGGGAAGAGCTCGCCCTTCGCGTATTCGAGAAGCGCTTGCTCGCCGCTATCGGTTACGGCCTGTCGCTGGATCGGGATGCGGACTCGAGCCGGCCTGTCGTCCGCGAAAAGCGCTACCGATACCAACCAGGCCGGGGATTCGTCGAACAAAATGGCGTATCGGGGGGAGGGATGCCTACCGCACAGGGGAGTACCCTGATTGCCCTGGATCGGGAAACCTTGCAGGGAGCCGAGCAGCTTCGAGAGGCCAAATACTTGATGCGGGCAATCCTTCAGGGATACCTGGGCGGGAAGCCCCTAATGAGCCGGATGCTGTATCGGTAGTGTTGGGCACCAAAAATTTCTTCGGTTATTTTCTCTTGCACACGATGCGTTATTGCCGATCATCCGGCACTGTATTTATGGCATGGGATCAATGGCGTGGGATGAGTAGCGCCCTGCTGGCACCAATTTTTCAAGTTGAAATTAAAGAAAATACACGACATGGCAACCCTCGCAATCCATCAGAAAATCACAAAAAGCATTTCGACAATCAACGGGGGTTGGTATGATACTGAGAAGCTGTGAAAAAATGCCCAAACCGAACAATTCAACCAATAAAAATAAGGACCCGTAAGATCAATGGCGACCTATAGCGCGAATGAATTCCGCGGTGGTTTGAAGATCATGCTCGAGAACGAACCGTGCGCAATCGTTGAAAATGAATTCGTAAAACCTGGCAAAGGTCAGGCATTTGTCAGAGTCAAATACCGGAACCTCAAGACCGGCCGCATAAATGAGCGGACATTCAAATCCAATGAAACTGTACAAGCGGCCGATGTGATGGAGCGTGAGCTCCAATACCTGTATTCCGATGGCGACTCCTGGTATTTCATGGATCCCGAATCCTATGAGCAGTATGTCGCGGATCCGGTGACGATGGGCGATGCCGCCAAGTGGATCAAGGAACAAGAGCTATGCATCGTGGTGCTTTGGAATGGGACGCCAATCTCGGTAACGCCGCCCCATTTTACGGTGCTGAAAGTCACCGAAACGGAACCGGGTGTCCGCGGTGATACCGCCAGTGGCGCAACCAAACCGGCCACGTTGGAGACGGGCGCGGTAGTCAAAGTACCGTTGTTTATCGATCAGGACGAACTCATTAAAATAGATACCCGAATCGGCGAATACGTCGCCCGCGCCAAGGCCTGATAAATTCCGGTGATGAACTTTTCGAATCCCAATACATTATCGATTCCGTTTGCAACTTTTGATCACAAGCCCGTGCGCCTCAAAAACGATGTCATCGGTCAATCAACGGATTCCGGAAGAAACGCGCACTGTTCCACCGGAACGACATGAGAAAAACGCGAAAACTACTCTAGTGGTCTGTCCATGAGATAAATTAGGATGCCGGATTAAGCCAGCTTTTCTACTTCGGCATGTAAACAAACTCCAGTATCCTAAATTATCAGATTGACGAACCACTAGTGGTCCATTCCACTTAGATTTTCAGGTCCCATCCACGATATCATCGAAAGGCGCTGGAGCCCGCGAGCGTTCTCCAACCGGTCGGCGGAACCGGCCACACTCGGCAACCTGTTCGAGGCAGGGCGCCGGTCCGCTTCTTGGTTACAAGGTTATTCACGTTATGTTGCTGATGATCGATAACTACGATTCTTTTACCTACAATCTGGTCCAATACTTTGGCGAACTGGGGACCGATGTCTGTGTCAGGCGCAATGACACCGTGACCTTGGAAGACATCGACGTCCTCTCCCCCAACCATATCGTGATATCGCCCGGGCCCTGCACGCCATCCGAGGCCGGCATCTCCGTGGATCTTATCCGTCATTACGGCGGGAAGATTCCGATACTGGGCGTGTGTCTCGGACACCAGTGCATCGGGGAGGCCTATGGTGGGCATATCATCCACGCCCGGGCGATCATGCATGGCAAGACCTCCCCGATTTACCATACGGGCCGTGGCATCTTCCACAAGACCCGGGTGCCCTTCCAGGCAACCCGATACCACTCGCTGGTGGTGGCCCGGACCGGCTTGCCGGCGTGCCTGGCGATCACCGCCTGGACCGAGACCGAGCCGGGAGAAATGGACGAGATCATGGGACTCAAACACAAGGAACTGCCGGTATGGGGGTTGCAATTCCACCCGGAGTCCATCCTTTCCGAACATGGCTTCGATCTGCTCAGGAACTTTCTATCGGGCGTCGAAGGATAGTGCCTTGCTCCACCTTCGAAGATTTTTCCATTTTAACGAAACAGTGAGGCGGGCCACCTCACCATATGCTGTTCGAACAAACTGTCATTGCCGCCATCAATCACCCGAAGACCGTCTTCCGGTTGGTGGTTGGCCCGGAGAAATACCATTTCACCGGTCTGCCGATGGCCAAAGATACCTTCGGCGTCGAGAGGTTCATCTGGACGGACATCTCGGCGCCATGGGCAATGTTGTCGATGGGCATTGGCTTATTCGCCAGGATGGAAACCACAAGGCTGAAATGGGCCCTCAGAGCGCCTGAATCGCTCGCCCGCCCCATCACCGGGACGCCATGATGGTTCGCCCCGCTCGCCTTCCGGGTAATCGGAGTCGCGAGAAAAGCGATCAGGCCCGCTTGCCGGGTGGCTTGGTCGACGAAGCAGGCGGCCCGGCAGGCGAGCGGAACGATTCGGTTCGCCTTCCATGTGATCGGAAAGGCAAAATGGCTCACAAGGCAGGCGTCCCAGGTAACGGAGCAGGCGTTCCCACCGATGGCTACTGGCGGTACCCAACGGGTTCCACCCGTAAACCCAAAAGGTCTTTTATCCCCGCCCGCGCTCCCATGGCGCCGGGCTGCGGGGGAGCGCCTTTCGCGGCATCCGGACAACCGAAGTGGCCTGGTATGACTCACTGGACGACACCTAAGGGTGATGATCCGCTCATCCCCAACAGCCAGGTCCGGGGATTCATCGGCTACGAACGGGAACTTGTCAAAAATCCCGACCTGGGGATCCAATACTTATGCCGAACACCCCCAGGATCAGACCGCCTATGAGCAGGCCCTCTCCGGTGAAAACCCAAAGTCGAGGCAATGCGAGCTGTGCACCTCCCGGCTCACGCATCGATTCCTCGAACAAATGCTCACCCTATCGCTTTTTTCCTTTTATTCCCCCACAGAAGACGACTACTATATCCGCGCCAACGTTACCGACAAGCCCTCCCATGCGTGGACGCCCTACCCGGGAAGCAACCATTTCGGCGGGAAGAGCACTGACGCCAACTTTGCCCAATATCAAGAAAACGGCAACGTCTTCATGGGCGCGAGGTATCACTGGTAATCCCGTTGGCAAAACGGCATCGGATTCAGGCCCGGCAAACGCCCTGTCATGCCTGGCCACCATCGCCCTTCGCCACGCGTTGGAAGTATCCATACTCCCGTAGCCGAGGGGTTCCAACCCGACTCGGCGCGCAAGGATTCTCCATAAGGCGCATCGCTCGCGCCATTGTATAGGCTATCGAAATGACCACAAAAAAAGACTTCGTCGCCCTACTCATGGGCTCCGACTCCGATCTGCCCATGTTGCAAGGCGCGCGGGACGTGCTGACCCAACTCGGCATTCCCTTCGAACTCAAAATCACCTCGGCGCACCGCACGCCCGAGGCCACCCGCCGCTACGTGCAAGAGGCCGACGAGCGGGGTTGCGCGGTCTTCATCGCCGCCGCCGGTCTTGCCGCCCACCTTGCCGGCGCGGTCGCCGCCCTCACCTGCAAACCGGTCATCGGCATCCCCATCGAGACGGGGCCGTTGAACGGGATCGACGCCTTGCTCTCCACGGTCCAGATGCCGGGGGGCATCCCGGTCGCCACCGTGGCCATCGGAAAGGCGGGGGCCAAGAATGCCGCCTACCTCGCCGCCCAGATCCTGGCGCTCTCCGACCCCGAGCTTTCGGATCGACTTTGGGCGGCGCGCCGCGCCAATGCCGAGGACATTCAGGAAAAGGACGCCAGGCTGCGCCAGGGTAAGGGGTCGTAAAATTTACCTGCCCCAACGAACGACCCCCGCCACGCCCCGGCAGCGGCGTTGCATCCGACTTTCCCGATTCGCCCCGCGTGCGGCTTTTTCCGGTAAAAAGTTGCACGCAAAGTCGATCCCCCCCATCACAGAGGACCCGACTACCCCACGCCATCAACACGCAGCCCAACAACAATGACAAAAAAATCCGAATACGGGCTCTTGCTCAAGGGCAACCCCATCGTCTTCTTCGGCTCCGCGGGGCTTATCCTCGCGTTCGTCATCTTCGGCACGGTTTTCACGGAAGCGGCCCAAACCCTGTTCGACACCATCCAAACCGCCATCAGCAGCCGGTATGGCGGATGGTTCTACCACGCATCCATCACCTTCTGCCTCTTCTTCTGCCTGTGGCTGTGCCTCAGTCGTTACGGCAAAATTCGGCTCGGCGGCGACGACGAGCGCCCCAAGTACGGCTACCTCACCTGGTTCTCCATGCTCTTCAGCGCCGGCATGGGCATCGGCGTGCTCTTCTGGTCGGTGGCCGAGCCCATCACGCATTTCACCCATCCCCCCATGGGCGAGGCCGGCACACCCGAGGCCGCGGCGCAAGCCATGAATTTCACCCTGCTTCACTGGGGCCTCCACGGGTGGGCCGTCTACGCCATCGTGGGCCTCGGGTTGGCCTATGTGGCCTATCGGCGCCATCAACCCCTCACCTTCCGTTGCATCCTCTATCCCCTCTTCGGGGAACGGGTCCGGGGTCCCATCGGGGACGCCATCGACATCTTCGCCGTCCTGGGCACCATGTTCGGCGTTGCCACCACCCTCGCCCTGGGCGCGCAGCAGATCAACGCCGGGCTCTCCCACCTATTGGGCGTCGAGGTCTCCATGTCCGCGCAGTTGTGGCTCATCGCCGGCATCACCGCCATGGCGACGGCCTCCGTGGTCAGCGGCCTGGATCGGGGCATCTGCTGGCTCAGCCGGCTGGCCATCTGGCTGGCGTTGCCCCTGTTATTGTTTCTGCTTTTTGCCGGCCCCACCCTCGCGGTGCTCCAGTCCGTCATCGAATCCACGGGCCATTATCTCTACGCCATCGGTCGCCAGGGGCTGTGGTCCGATCTGGGGGGGTCCACGGAGTGGCAGGGGGACTGGACCCTCTTCTACTGGGCCTGGTGGATCGCCTGGTCCCCCTTCGTGGGCATGTTCGTGGCGCGCATCTCCCGGGGACGAACGGTTCGCGAGTTCGTCCTGGGCGTGCTCTTCGTCCCCACATTGGTCTCGTGCCTGTGGTTCGGCCTCTTCGGCGGCCTCGCGTTGGACTTCGTCGCCGCCGGCAATCAGGTCTTGGCCAATGCGGTGGAAGAGAACTTCGCCGTGGCGATCTTCGTCTTCTTCGACGCCTTCCCCGCAACCGCCCTCCTCTCCGTCATCGGGGTCGCCATTATCATCATATTCTTTGTCACCTCTTCGGATTCGGCCTCCCTGGTCATCGATTACATCGCCGCCGGCGGCGACCCGGACCCACCCAAACGCCAGCGCGTCTTCTGGGCCACCACGGAGGGTGCCGTCGCGGCCATGCTCCTGGTGAGCGGCGGCATCGCACCCATGCGGACCTTCCAATTGATCACGGGCCTGCCCCTCGCCGTGATCCTCCTGCTCATCTGCTACGCCATCGTCCGCCTGTTGCGCAGCGAGGCCCAGTTCGCCTGCCGCTGCGGAAACCGCGCCTGACGCGAGGCGGCAACGCGGGGACAGAATCGAGCGGCCCCTCCACGAACCGGAATTTTAAGAAGCTGTTTGGAAATTCGCGTCGTAGAGGCGGTGCCCCGATTGTGGCTCCCGCAAGGCGCGATGGGAGCGAAAAT
>CAZQHJ010000081.1:0-10751 GCA_964593225.1 uncultured Thiotrichales bacterium | reverse complement strand
CGCGGCTTGTCTCTTTACCAACACTGTAAGGTTGCACTTACGAGTTGAATCCAAGTATTTCAATACGATCAGCATATGGCCGTTGAAAGTATAAGAAACTAACCCGGCAAACTCCCGAATCCGGCCACGCCGAACCGCGGGTCGAGAAGATGCTTCCGGTACGCCGTCACCGGCGCGCCCCGCAGCATGAGGGCGCGGTACCCCCCCGCCCCCCGGATGTCGCCGGCCAGCCGGAATCCCACGATGCGATCGTTGGTGAGGAAGACCTTTCGGAGCGTATCGCCCCAGCGCCACCGCAGTTCCTCATCCCCCTGCCGGGCCCCCACGGCCATGACCGGAAGACCCAGATGCTTCAAGGAATTCATGGATTCGCTGCCTTCGTAGGGTGTGTCGAGGCCCGCCAGATTGCGGGCCACGATATCCCCCTGGGCGACGGCGTTGGGGAAGATGGCGTGCACGTATCGTTTGCCGGTCATCCGGTCGCGGGTTTCCGCCACGTCCCCGGCGGCGTAGACCTCCCCATGATGGGCGCGAAGGTGATCGTCCACCGGAATCCCCCATCCGATATGGATACCGCTGTCCCGAAGGAATGCTGTGTTGGGCGCAAGGCCCGTGGCCGCCACGAACACATCGCCGGATACCTCCTCCTTCTCCAGCGCCACCCTTTCCGCCCGCCCGTTCCCCGCGAAGGCCAACGCCTGGGTCTCCAGGCGAATGTCGATGCCCTGCCCCTGGAGATGAGTCCGGACGATATCCGCGGTCTCGCTATCGAGCATACCGGGCATGACGCGGTCCGCCTTCTCCAGGAGGGTGACCGACAACCCCAGCGCCCTCAGCAGTAGCGCCCCCTCCACGCCGATGAACCCGGCCCCGACGATCACGGCGCGATGCGCATCCCCCCGGCGGGCGCGGGCCACCAGGTTCGATGCCGCGGCGAGGGACTTGAAGTTGCAGACCCCCGCCAGGTCGCGCCCCTCCATGGGCGCGTACAGGCGGCTGCCCGAGGCAATGACCAGCCGGTCGTACCCCAGCACACGGCCCGAGTCCAACACCACCGCCCGGGTGGCGGGGCGGACCGCGCGTACGGCCATCCCGGATTGGAAATCGACGTTCAGCCCCTCGCGGATGTCCCGCCCTTTCCAGAACAGCGCCTGCGTCCGTCCGGTCAGGAAGTGATCGGCCATGGCGGGGGGCGCATAGGGCGGACCCGGGTCCGCCGCCAGCAGGGTGATATCCACGTCCGCATCCCCCCGGTACCGGCGCAGCCGCTCGGCCACCGTGAGACCGGCGGGGCCCGCCCCGATGATTACGACACGCATAATGCCTACGCTTCCCTAAGGGTTTGTCGCAGTGTAACCGAATAAAGTATTTTTTGGTTGGGGAAAGTTGGGCTACTTTTTATCTGTATACAGCTTTAGCGTATTATAGTCTTCCATATACTTTTTAATTTTTACGATCTCCCTATCATAATCCTTGTCTTCGACTAGTTGTTTGGCTTTGGCAATATATTCCATGCTTTTGGGATGATCTATGTCGCTATAGCCGAGTGCAATCCCTAAATTGTAATAGGACATCGCCCTGTAAGGCAGCTCGCCAAGCTGTTCGGCTCTTTTAACTGCCTTTTCATACTCGATAATGGCGTCATTCCATTTTTTGGCTGACATGTATTTATCGCCTTCAGCAAAATGGGGGAAATCCTCGTCGGTAAATATCTTTGCCTTGCCTCGAAATTATAGGAACTAAAGTAAGGGGTAATCTGATTGCTTACACCGGATACAAGCACAGAGAGCCCTTTCCCCTTATCGAACTTTACCCTGCCATTAGCTGTTTCGCTCTTGGAGTCACTAAAACTTTCCCTAATTATGGTTTCGCCAGTGCTAGCGTCTTCTACTTCAATCAGGAAACTGAGTCTCCAGTCGGCAATAGTTTTGTTGATCCAGCAATCCCTTGCTTTAAAATTGAGACCTTCATAGCATTTGCCTTTTCCTTCATGATGGCTTTGATTGAACTCCGCTTTTGTTGTCTTTCCAGAGATGACGGCGATTTTTATGTCATCATCGTCCACATCAATGTTAGACGCCAGCTTTAAAGTATCTCCTTGTAAGATGGCATTTCGAATCGCCTCCTTTATCGTACCGCTGTACTCCCCGCTAAAATTCCCTAAAGCAACGCTGTCATACTCATAAAGATTAACTTTAGGTGGTCTTTCCCTAACTACAGAAATGGTTTTACAACCGCTAAAGCATATGAGGGGTAACTTGCCATCTTTGACGTTGAAAGGTGAGGATATACAGCCTGTGAGGAATAGGGATAAAAGTGAAGTGATAATTAGCCAGTTTGTTTTCATGAGATATGCTCCTAACACGGCAAAGCCGCAACTAAAGTAAATCACGGAGGGGCTTCGACCGTTTTGTCTCGGTATCTGGAGTCTGTCGGACTTATAATGATTCTGCTGCAGGAAAGCGGATATCGGACCGGATTTCCGAAAATCCGGGTTAATATAGCTCACTATTCACCTCGAATTTATCGAAAATCCGGTCTCGATCCCGCTTTCCCTCGCGACGAATCCCTAAGTCCGACAGACTCCTGTGCTTTGGATCAACCGTGTCTGCAACGCCATGAGAGACTGCAGTAACCCGGACGACGGGCGCGCCAGCATGGGCTCTACCGCCGGGTCGCATGCGCGCAGGGTCCCGTCGAAGGGGAGGGCGTGCCGGCTGGCGAAGGGGAATCCCCCTTCTTCGTCCAGCAGGGCCAGGGTCCGGTCGTATTCCTCCGGGTCACCGACCCGGTTCACCACCAGACGAATCGCCGGAATACCCAGGGCGCCGGCCAGCCGTGCCGCGTGCAGCGCCACCTGTACGCCGTTGAAGGTGGGGTCCGTGACGATGGCGGCATGGCGGAAACCCTGGGCCAGGGCCCGGCCGAAGTGCTCGACGCCGGCCTGGGTATCCATGAGGATTGCCTCGTTTTCGCGCAGGCTCACGGAACCCGCCACCGCGGCCAGGAGCGCGTTCTCGGGACACAGGCAACCGGCGGCCGGTTGCACCACCGAGCCCATCACCAAGACCCGCACCCCGTCCGGCCCCACCACCCCGAAGCGATCCACCACATCGTCCACCTCGGGATTGAGCCGGAAAAAGCGCCCGAACCCGGAACCGGGCATCGCGCCGGTCTTCTCCGCCACGTACTCGGCGTTTTGGCTGATGGGGACAAGTTTGCGCACCTCGGCGGGGGGCAGCCCCAGGGCATGGGGCAGGTTCATCTGGGGGTCGGCGTCCAGGGCCAGCACCTTGAGGCCGTTCCGGGCCATGCGCCGGGCCAGGAGCGCCGTGAGGGTGGTTTTACCGACGCCGCCCTTGCCGGTGATGACGACCCGGAACCGGTCCTCGGCGCCGGGGGCGTGGTGGCCGTGAGCGTGGCCATGATCAGGATCGTGGGAATGAGGGTGAGAACACATGCGCTACCCCTTGAAGGTCTTTACGGGAGAGAGTGGAAAAAGCGGGTTGAATCTTCGAATACGTCCCTCGAGTGTTTGGCGTCCCATATCCCATCGGCCCGTATCCCGATGTTGTCCGGGGTAGCCCCATAAACCCGCTGGGAAATCCCGTTGGGCAAGGATTGAAAGCGACGGGAGAGCTGGCGAAGAGTGGTTTTGCCGCTCCTTCCAGCAAGGCCTCCTGGCGAACTTCTCTTCTAATCGCCTTGCGAAACGGCGTCATTGTGATAATGGTGTCGGGTTGCGCTGTATGTTGGGTTACGTTGCCCTAATCCGATCTACCCCTGATTGCCCAGGTCCTTCAAATGATCGACAAGGTTTTCAAGGGGCCCAACGAACTCGGGTAAACGTTCGTATATGGCCATGGCGTCGGAAGCGTTATAGGTGTGCGACATACGATTCCGGGCGTCCAACATCTCCAGCCAAGCTATTTCTTCATCAATCCATCCCAGGGTAAAAGCGCTCTTCAGACAGGACCTCGGCGAGCCGCCCGGATTCAACCCCTCTTCCTCGGCAAATGCCTTGATGCTCTTCCAGGCAAGCTCGAAAGTAAATTCGAAATATTGAATGCACCCGGCCCTGATGACGTCGTGATCGGGCCTTACCGTGAGCGCATCGGTCAATCGAATGAGGGCTTGGGAAAGATCGGCCAATAATACTTCAGCCTTCATGGATGACCTTGCTCTCGGCCAAGGCATGACGGCAAAACCCCTCGCTCGCCCTGGCAAGGTCCACCCAATCGATTCGATACAGGGTCGGCAACCTGTCCAGCCGATCCGCCAGGTGATAAAAATCCTCCAGCGGCATGGGCGCGGCCCCAATCACACCCACGTCGAAATCCGAACGCCCCTTGGCGTCGCCTCTGGCCCGTGAACCGAACAAGAGCACCGTATAGCCTTTGATCCGTTGGCGCTCCTGGGAAAATACTCCCTGCAACAGGGAATGGATCTCTTCTTCGCGTGTCATGAAGTGGCACCCATCTTTTTAGTCCGAATCTTCCGGTATCCCAATACATCTTTCCAAGGGTCGAAGGTATTGGTCGATCACGGTGAGGACCGTCAAGGGATTCATGTCGCCGGAATCATCTTTCTCCGTTGGCCATCGCTGGGTGGCCTCGGACAACGTTTAACGCGGCAATGGTCTCTTTTCGGGCGCGCCATTCATCCGGCAACATAAACCCACCTCGCCCGGGAAGTCTTCATCCCCGCCAGGGAAGCCGAGGGGGAAATCGACACATTCAACAAAGGCGCAATACTACCCCCCCTCGGGCGGCTCAGAACACCACCGTCACGACATTGCTCGCCTCTCCCTCGCCCGCCTTATTGGTGGCGACGATGCAATACTCCAATTTCTTATTGCGTTCCCGGTTCGTGACCCTGGCCTCGGTTTCCATGGCGATCTCCACCAGCGCCCAATCGCCCTGGAATTCCCGGCGTTGGATCCGATAGGTCGCCACCTTGCCCCCATCGGCCGGTTTCTTCCAGTGGAGTTCCAACCAGTCCTCGCCCTGGGCCAGCACATGGAGGCTACGCACCTGACCCGGAACCGCCAGGGGCCTTGGGGCGCGTCGTCCATGCCAGCCGATACGTTCCAGTTTGGCCTCATCCTGATCCACCGCATCCTCGGCATACCGAAAATCCTTCTTCATGCCCCTTTCCAACCGATGAAAGACCGCATCCTTGGCGGCAACCGCCCCCATGTAATCGGCCTTGGCGGCGACGACGGCGTCCAAGGCCGCCTCGCATCCTTCGAAATCGGCCTCGATCTCGTCAGGGGAAACAGGGGGCGCGGGAAACAGATCCGTATTGGCCTTCAATCCATCCGCGAGCTTCTTGGCCAGCTCCAGGACCTTGGCCTCTTCACGGGGGAATTTTCTCGTCATGGCGAATCTCTCCTTATTATTGGGGGGGAATCGGAGCGGGGCGCTCCCAATGCTTGCGGTGATCGGGACATCGATCCGGACGCCGCGGGTTCGGATATGTCTTTTATTCGTTAACGCTATTTGTTGGCGCTTCGCGCCGGGACCGAAAGGGGGCGGGTCTCGGCATGTGCGCCGGATCTTCCGGGATTTTTCCGATACCTCGGAAATCCGTCCGTTGCCTTTCCCGCCATAATAATGGCCAGAGTACCTCTGTCGATTAATACCGGCGCTTTGGTAATCGCCAGGAGGGTTATGGCGACTCATTCGATAGGCTCGACAGCGGACGCAATAGTCCTGGCGATTGACCCGATATGTCCCGTAACCGATGCCGAATCCTCGGCCATCCACACGATGCCCGACAATAGCGACCCGGCGCCTGGGGTCATTGCCCCCATATCCTCGGCGGTGACGTCGAACATTCGGAATCCGACTCGGAGATTGGGACGATTGCCTCATTGCCCGCGCCGATTGCCCGTCATCCCGGGCAATCGACTTTTTTATGGGGCAATTGCCATTGATCAGGGGATGACTGCCCCCGTACAGGTCCACCGCGTCCGTCCCCGGCGTGACGGGCCATTCGCTGGCCTTGAGTTCCACCCGAACAACGCCCCGGTCGGCGGACGCGACGGAGGCGGCATCCGGGACGGCGAGCCCGAGTCCCCCCGGCACCGCAACGACGCCTATCATCGGGGTAGCCGCCCCCGGGGGGAAAGAACAACCAACGCGGATTCATCCCAACCCGACAAAGCCGGAACCAAAAAGATTAATGAGAATTTCTTCGTCATTTTGTTCGAAATTCTATCATCGAGAGACTTTGAAAAGCTGCTTTGTTCATTGTACTTTGTCACATGACACACTGGCGCTGTTATCTTGACAACCGACAATCCCCCATGGATGACCACAGAAACCCTCATGGAAGGGGTTTGCGGCCCGGGGTGCTGGAAGGATGATACCATCGCGCCAGCCGGGCGGGATCCGTGCCCAGCGCGAAGGCGAGCCGCAGGCCCCACATCAACAGAATGGTCCGCGCGATGCCGTTTTCTTCCCAACGTCGGCTGGAGGTCACCAGCGGGGTCCGAAGGCAGGCGGGACGGCCGGCAAGGGCCTTCAGGCGTCGGCTGAGGGCGATGTCTTCCATCAAGGGCAGATCGGGGAAGCCGGCGACGGCGTGGAAGGCGTCCCGGTGGACGAATATCCCCTGATCGCCGGTGGCGATGCCGGTGAGCCGGGAACGGAGGTTCATCATCCGCGCGACGAGGGTGAGGAGCCGGTGGTCCCCGGATAGGCGCGCGTCGAATCGTCCCCAGGCCCGGTGGTGCCGCCCACGGCCCCGCTGCGCGGGGGCAATGAGTGATGTTGCGTTCCGTTGGATTCGCCAGGGATGATGGCGCGCCCAACGTGATCGTTGCCATGAAACCCGCTGCCCGGGGGCAGTGACTGATCTCGGGTTCCGTTGGATTTGCCGGGGAGGATGGCGCCCCCGGTTCTCTTGGCTGTTCGGGGGAGAGGGCCTATAGGACGCTTCCCCCGCCAGGGCGGCAAGCAGGATGCCATCGGCCTCTTCGGGGACGCGGGTGTCGGCGTGGAGGAACCACAGAACCTCGCCTCCGGCGATCCGGGCCCCGGCGTTCATCTGCCGGGCGCGGCCCGGGGGGCTGGTCAACACCCGGTCCGCCAGGGGCCTGGCGCGTTCGAGGGTCTCGTCCCGGCTCTCCCCGTCCACCACGATGACTTCCCCCCCGCGACGGCGCATCCCCTGGAGCGGCAGGAGGGTGGCGGTGAGGGTTTCGGCCTCGTTGCGGGCGGGGATGATGATGGAAAGCGCTAAGGTCATGGTTTGTCTCCGGTGCGCCATGGGCCCGTGTGCGGGGCATATGGATGAACTTCGTTGTATTGTATCCCTGTCTGCAAGCCTTCCCGATGAGCCGGGAGTGAGAGCCTGAGCGGGACCGATAGGGAACTCGGAAGGAAAATCCCCCTTCGGATCGCCCCCGTGATAACCACGGGGTGTTTACAGTCCCATTTGAAATGACTTAATCTCTCGTATGAGCCTTTTGCCTATGGCCGGGAGACGAACGACGCATCCGGGCCATCCTACCCGACCCGTGGGCCAAGCCCTTCGGGTCCACCGGTGGGAGAATCCCGGTCAGAAGAATGAGTGTGAAACAAAATACCCGCCACCCCCTGGCCGATGGCTGTCCCCCCCTCTGGGCCAGTGGCTGGGGAGAGGATCGTCAGGGTATCTTCGTCGAATTCACGGTGGGCGAGGTTATCCAGCGCCTGCGGTGGGTCCCCCCGGGCGAGTTCCCCATGGGCGCGGCCCCGGACGAGCCGGGGCGATGGGACAACGAAGGCCCACGGCACCGTGTTGTCCTGGACCGGGGTTACTGGTTGTCCGATACGCCCTGCACCCAGGCCCTGTGGCAGGCCGTCATGGAGGATAACCCGAGTTACTTCCAAAGTCCGAACCGCCCGGTGGAATCCGTCAATTGGGCCCGGGTCAACGCGTTCCTAGCGGCCATCGCCGGGCGGATTCCGGATCTCCATCCGGTATTGCCCACGGAAGCCCAGTGGGAATACGCCTGCCGGGCCGGGATTGACGCGGCCACCTATGCCGGGACCATGGCGATTCTAGGGGCCAATCACGCCCCGATACTGGACGCCATTGCCTGGTATGGGGGGAACAGCGGTGTGGCGTTCGAGCTCGATAACGGCTACGACAGCACCGATTGGCCGGAGAAACAATACCCCCATGGGCGGGTCGGTACGCATCCGGTGGGTAGGAAAGCGCCCAACCCCCTGGGTCTGTACGACATGCTGGGCAACGTATGGGAGTGGTGCCGGGATGGCCGGCGGGACTATGGCAACGGATCGGTGACCAATCCCATGGGATCGATGGAAATGGGCGTAAAGCGCACGGTCCGGGGCGGTTCCTGGAACAGCAGCGCCCGCAATGCGCGCGCGGCGTCGCGCCGCTGGGCCGAACCCGATATCCATAACGCGAGTCTCGGGTTTCGCTGCGCGGTCCTTTCTTCACTCGCCGCCGACGGCGGGGCATAAAAACAGGAGAGAAAAAATATGCGGTTGACCGGTGCCCAAATCGTCGTCCGATTCCTGAAGGACGAAGGCGTGGAATGCGTTTTCGGCTATCCGGGCGGGTCGGTTTTACATCTGTACGATGAGCTCTACAAACAGAACGCCATCGAACACATCCTGGTGCGCCACGAGCAGGGCGCGACCCACATGGCGGACGGCTTCGCCCGGGCCACCGGCAAACCCGGGGTCGCCATCGTCACCTCCGGGCCCGGCGTCACCAATGCCGTCACGGGCATCGCGACGGCCTACATGGACTCCGTGCCCCTGGTGGTCATTTCCGGCCAGGTGGCCAGAAACCTCATCGGCAACGATGCCTTTCAAGAGGTGGATTGCGTGGGCATCACGCGCCCCTGCGTGAAGCATAACTTCCTGGTTCAGGATGTCGCCGAGCTTGCCTCGACCCTGAAAAAGGCCTTTCACCTGGCCACCACCGGTCGGCCCGGACCCGTCGTGGTGGATATCCCGAAAGACGTCACGGCCGAGGCGACGGAGTACGAGTATCCGGCAACGGTCAGGATGCGTTCCTACAATCCCGTGGTGACCGGACACATCGGCCAGATCCGCCGGGCCATGGATCTGATCCTCTCCGCCCAGCGGCCCATGATCTACACCGGGGGCGGCGTGATCCTCGACAACGCCTCGGACCTTCTGACAACCGTCATTCGACGCCTCGGGGCGCCCATCACCAGCACCCTGATGGGGCTTGGGGCCTTTCCGGGGACCGACCCGCACTTCCTCGGCATGTTGGGCATGCACGGCACTTTCGAGGCCAACATGGCCATGCACGAATGCGACGTGCTGGTGGCCATCGGCGCGCGCTTCGACGACCGGATTACCGGGGATCTGGAAAGCTTCTGTCCCTATGCGAAGATCGTCCATGTGGATATCGATCCCTCGTCCATCGCCAAGAATGTTCGGGTGGACATCCCCATCGTGGGCTCCGTTTCCAGTGTGTTGACCGAATTCGCGCGTCAGCTCGAGCCGCCCGAACGCGGACCGGACCCCAAGGCCCTCGAGGCCTGGTGGGGCCGGATCGAACAGTGGCGGTCCGTGGAATCCCTGCGATACGAGCGCTCGGACACCGTCATCAAACCCCAGTATGTCCTGGAAACGCTCTATGAACTGACAAAAGGCGAGGCCTTCGTCACCTCGGACGTGGGGCAGCACCAGATGTGGACGGCGCAATACTACAAGTTCGCCAAACCACGCCGCTGGATCAATTCAGGCGGGCTCGGCACCATGGGGTTCGGCCTGCCCGCGGCCTTGGGGGCCAAACTCGCCCACCCGGACGAAACGGTCGTGTGCATCACCGGCGACGGCAGCATCCAGATGTGTATTCAGGAACTCTCCACCGCCAAACAATACAACCTGCCCATCAAGATCGTCAGTCTCAACAACCGTTATCTCGGCATGATACGCCAGTGGCAGGAGTTCTTTTACAATAACCGCTACTCCCAATCCTACCTGGAGTCCCTGCCGGACTTCATCGGACTCGTGGAAAGCTACGGCCATGTGGGGATGCGTATCGAAAGGCCCGCCGACGTGGCCGGGGCGCTCCAGGAGGCGTTGGCCATGAAGGACCGCCTGGTGTTCATGGAGTTCCTGACCGATTCCACGGAGAACGTCTATCCCATGATGGCCGCCGGGCGCGCCCACGACGAGATGTTGCTCTCGCAACAAAGTCGGGTGGAGAATCTATGATTTCCGTCATCCTGTTGCCCGCCTTCGCGATTGTCATGCCTGCCATCTCATCGTGCTGAATCGCCGATGCCTCTACCCACAACAACACTGCAAGCCGACGACAACGGGCACATCCGCCGGGTGACCGGTTATGGGGAGGCGGATGGCCAACCCTATATCGCCGTCGATGGACAGAAATTCACCCGTAGCCTAATCCTGACGCCCGAAACGGTTTCCCTGTGGCCGCCCCAGGCCCTCACGGAGATAACCCCGGAACACATCGCCCTGATCATGGCCCATGGGCCCCAGGTAGTACTCCTCGGCACTGGTGCCACCCAACAATTCCCCGCGCCATCCCTGTTCCGGGTATGCACCGAACAGGGTATCGGCGTCGAGGCCATGAACACGCTTGCCGCCTGTCGGACCTATAACCTGCTCGCGGGGGAAGGCCGCGCGGTGGTTGCGGCCTTGCTGGTAGGACACTAGTGGTCTGTCCATGACATAAATTAGGATGCCGGATTAAGCCAGCTTTTCTACTTCGGCATGTAAACAAAC
>CAZQHJ010000080.1:0-10789 GCA_964593225.1 uncultured Thiotrichales bacterium | reverse complement strand
CATGTAAACAAACTCCAGTATCCTAAATTATCAGATTGACGAACCACTAGGTTCCTAACGATTTTTTCGCCTTCTCCACATTATCGGCAAGATGTCCGGTATCGATGGTGCCGATGATCACGCTGCTTACCCCAGGATGAGCCAGGATCATCTCGAAGGTTTTCCTAATTGGGTCCACTTTTGAGGGGTTTGTCGCGTGGCCGGGGGCATGGCCACTATCCAGCGCCTTTTTGATGAGGGCCCCTTTCCCCTGGGCGTAACAATAGTCTATGACGGGCAGATCGCGATCATAGGCCAGGTTCCAGGTCACCATAACGCAGTCCGCCTGTTGTGCCGCCAGCAGACCGCCGGCCACGGTCTTCGTCGACATGCCCGAGGCGACGATCTTGCCTTCGCGTTTCAATTCATCCAGCGTCGCCAGGGCACCGTGGCGCTCGATGATCTCTCGGTCATTGCCATCGGAATGGATCAACAGGATATCGACACGATCCGTTCCAAGCTGCGTAAGGCTTCGTTCCACACTCATCCGGATATGTTTGGGCGTGAAATGGTAGGTCGATTCCCCCGACACCGGGTCGAATTCCTCGCCTGCCTTCGAGCAGATGACCCAGTCGTTCCTCATGCCGCGCAGCAATTTGCCAAGACGCGCCTCGCTGGCCCCGTAAGCCGGCGCCGTATCGATCAGATTGATGCCCAACTCGCGGGCGCGGGAGAGGAGGGCTAGGGCCTGTGCATGATTGGGTATCGTAAAGGCGTGTGGATATTTGACGCCCGTTGCCCTCCCGAGTTTGACGGTGCCGAGCCCGATTCGACTGACCGCCAACCCAGCCACGATCCCGCTGGTTCCCAACCCGGCGCGGCTGGGGCCCGAATGCGCCGCAGGAATTTCTCGGTCTGTTTTGTTCAAGATTCTCGCGATAAAAAACCAAAGCGCTTCTCCGCAAACGCGCCGGCTTAGGATTTGCCAGTCCCGGTCCCGGGTATCGATACCGTGTCCGTGTGGGCCTACAACCTGCTCGCTTCCTCCGTGGCAATCCGACGTGCCGTAGCATCATCCTCCAGGATGATCTCCAGCGTGTTGGCCCCTCGAGAGGTCATACGCGCCAGGGTAGCCTCGATGATCCGGTAAATAGCGCTGAAGCGAATCCGGCGCGCCAGGAAAGCGGCAACGGCAACCTCGTTGGCAGCATTCATAATGGCGGGGGCCGTACCCCCGGTCCTGGCCGCTTCGTAACCGAGACGCAGGCAGGGAAATCGGATAGGGTCCGCAGGCCTGAAATCGAGTTGCCCGATGGCCATGATATCTAGACGATCGACACCGGATATGACGCGCGTTGGCCAGAACAGCGCATGGGCAATGGGCGTTCGCATATCGGGATTGCCCATCTGGGCCAGTACCGAACCGTCGCTGTATGCCACCATGGAATGGATGACACTTTGCGAATGAATGACGACATCGATTCGGTCCGGCGTGGCGTCGAACAGCCAGCAAGCCTCGATGAGTTCGAGCCCTTTGTTCATCATGGTCGCCGAATCCACGGATATCTTTTTTCCCATGACCCAGTTGGGATGCGCGCAGGCCTGCTCGGGCGTCACGCTATCGAATAACTCGGAAGGCAGGTCCCGGAAAGGTCCTCCCGAGGCCGTCAACAAGATACGTCGTATCCCCGCGCCGTCCAGTGTCGATGCCGCGTTCCTCGGATTATCTTCCCCCTTGGAACCCATAAATTGTTCGCGGTTCTCGGTCGGCACACCCGCGGACGAAGGGGACATGCCCCGGGGATATCCGGGCAGAAAACCGCCGGGCATACATTGGAAAATAGCGTTGTGTTCGCTGTCGATGGGTAACAGTTCGGTCCGACTCGCGCGCGTGGCGTCCATGAAGAGTTTGCCCGACATGACGAGTACCTCCTTGCTGGCCAGCAGAACGCGCTTCCCAGCCCGAACGGCGGCAAGCGTCGGTACAAGACCTGCGGCACCGACGATGGCGGCCATGACGGTATCCACGTCATGGCGACTGGCAATTTGGGTCAAACCCGCTACGCCGGACAGCACTTCCACATCCATCCCGTCGGCGCGAAGCCTTGCCCACAGTCGCTCGGCTGCATCCGCATCCGCCATCACTGCGACTTCCGGTCGCCATTTTGCGCATTGCTCCGCCAGGCGTTGGTCGTTTACATTGGCGCCCAAGGCGACGACCCGACACCGATCGCGATTGCGCGAGATGACATCAAGGGTGTTTTCTCCGATGGTTCCCGTAGAACCCAGTATAGTGACGCCAATCATAAGTAATTTTTGAGATCCGCTATATATACCACCAGGGCGAAAAACGGGGCTGCGGCCGTCAGGCTATCGATCCTGTCGAGCATCCCACCGTGCCCCGGCAACAAGCGGCCACTGTCCTTTATGCCGATTCGTCGCTTGAACAGACTTTCGGTCACATCACCCAAAACGGACAGCATGACGGTACCGAGAGACAGGACAACTAAAGCCAGCCCTTGTTCCAAGGGCAATTCGGTGAAAAAACCTACCGCGGCTGAGAAGAGTCCCGCCGCCAGCAACCCGCCAACGATTCCTTCCCAGGATTTCCCAGGACTTGTGCGCGGGCTCAAACGTCGTTTACCGAAGCGCTTCCCGACAAAATACGCACCACTGTCCGCCACCCATATAAGCGCCATGAACAGAATCACGAGGATCGGGCCAATCTCAGCGTATTGGTGAAGGGCGACCAACGCTCCCCAAATGGGCAGCAGGATCAGCCATCCAACCAGGGCGCGCACGGCTGGTTGCGCCAGTGGTTCGATGGCCACTCCCTGCTCGAATCGCACGACCCAACCGAGTGCCACACACCACCATACCAACGCCATCGTCGAGAGCAACAGCCATCCGTGTGTGGAAAAGGCATGCCATCGAGCAGCCGCATACAATAACAGGCCTACGCTCAGGAAATACATGGTACGCCGGGCCCAATGGCACCACCCTGCCAGAGCGGCCCATTCCCAGGCACCCACCAGAACAACTGCGCCAAGCGCTAAAGCAAAATACCAGGTTGGTAATACTAGTACACCCAAGACAACAAGCGGTACTAACAGCACAGTGGTTAGGATCCGTTGTGCCAGGTTAGTGCTGTACATGGCAATGACTACCCCGTGCTGTAAATACGTCGTTCAATAATTTGTCGTTCAGAAATCTGACGTCCGACAGATTGTTTTTCTTTAGAATTTTGTATACAGCTTATCTGTTCACCGGTTTGCCCGAAGCGTCTTTGACGGGATGCGTAGGAATGCAGGGCAGTTTCGAAGGCCTCGCGATCAAAATCGGGCCATAAGATATCCGTAAAATAGAGCTCCGTGTAGGCTATCTGCCATAGCAGAAAATTGCTAATCCGTTTCTCTCCACTTGTACGGATAAAAAGGTCCGGTTCCGGCAGGTCGTGCAGGCAAAGATGTGGCCTAATTACGCCAGGGGCGATGTCATCCGGCCGCAACCGTCCCTCAGCCACGCGATGCGCCACTACCCGAATCGCCTGACTGAGATCCCAACGCCCACCGTAATTGGCGGCAATGACCAGGGTCAGCCCGGTGTTGTTACAGGTCATGCGCTCCGATTGCTCGATCGTTCGCTGCAGCTCGACGCTAAAGGGAGTTCGATCGCCAATAACCCGTAGACGCACATTATTCTGGTGGAGTTTCTTGGCCTCTTGCTCCAGGGCAGACATGAACAGGTTCATGAGCAGGCCGACTTCCTCATGTGGTCGCTGCCAGTTTTCGCTGCTGAAGGCGAACAAGGTAAGCGCCTTGATACCTCTCTCGCCACAAATCCGCACGACACGCCGGACGGCATCGACGCCCGCGCGGTGCCCCGCAATACGAGGAAGGCTTCGATGCATTGCCCAGCGCCCATTTCCATCCATGATGATGGCGACATGACGGGGAATCTTTGTAGGAACGGACATCAATCATCTTGCTCCGAAAGATTATAAAGGCACCCCCGCCCGTAACTTTTCAATGACGTCATATTTGGGCGAGACACCACGTCATATCTCCATGAGATCGGATTCCTTTATACGGAGCGATTCGTCGATTTCCTTAATAGATTTGTCGGTGAATTTTTGGATGTGTTCTTCGGCGTACCGTTCTTCATCTTCCGTGATTGCCTTATCTTTGAGCAGCGCCTTCAGGGTGTGATTGGCGTCTCTTCGGATGTTGCGAATGGCCACCCGCGCAGCCTCGGCCTCCTGACGCACCACGCGCGTCATTTCTCGGCGACGTTCCTCGGTGAGGGGTGGCAACGGAATCCGCATGACGTTCCCGGCGGTAACAGGATTCAATCCGAGGTCCGAATTCATGATTGCCTTCTCCACTGCCGGTACGATCTTGGCGTCCCAAGCCGTTACCGTCAGGGTTCGATGATCCCCGATCGCGACGCTGGCAACCTGATTCAAGGGGGTATCGGTTCCGTAGTACCGGACTAGAATATGGTCGAGCAGGCTGGGGTGTGCCCGGCCCGTGCGGATCTTGCGAAAGGCGTCCATCAGCGCCTCGAGGCTTTTTTTCATTCGCCCTTGCGCGTCGGATTTTACGTCCTCAATCATTTTTCCTACCTTTTCTTATTCAAATATCCATCTCTATTTGTTCAACAGGAGAATTGAATACCTTATCCAGGATGGTTCTGCTCCATGCCTCCAATTCATGGTGTTTTTTCATTATTTCCCGAACATCCAGAACCTTCCCACTCACCGTGTTTCCGGAATTAATAAACTCGTTTTTATCGATTTTTACCTTTAGTGTATCGAGATCCGCTTCCATCACATAGCACATAGCCAAATGCTTCCTGCTTTTTTCATTGGAAGTATCCCATATACACAGGGAAAGGGTTTCGACGTCGGGATAGTAATCTATCCCTGTTTCTTCTTTTACTTCCCTGTGCAGGGTATAGCGAGCCACGGAAAGCAAATCGTCTCCGTTGCTTTCCAGAAGATCTTCCCGGCGAATATGACCGCCGAAATAAAGCAGCAGTTTTTGGGACTCTGGAGAGGAAGAGGAGGTTCGCTTTTTATTCTTTTTAGCAGCGAGGACCCGGGTTCGTTCCTTGTTGGTAATGACAAGAATCGGTATGGGCTGCAATTTTGTATCATCTTCTTCGACAGCTTCCCTGGTATCGAACGCAAGCGCCTGAGAAGTATAAATTTCGTTGAAAGAGAAGCACATATCCTGTCGGGGTGGCACTGTATCCATATCCAGATAACCGATCTTTTCCGACGTATTCTGCTTCAGAATATCCAGAATGCTTTTTGTTACCTGATAATTGACCTCGTTGAGTTCTGTTCCACTGGTGTCCATATGTTTGATTTCGCTGAATACGCTACCATATTTTTCCACGGAACTTTCAATGATTTCCTTGTAACTTGCCAGTATATCCGGGTGCATGATGCTCCCCATCTTGCGTGTCAGCAGGGTAGAGAATTCCCGTTCCAGGGAAATCGCCGGCTCCACCGTGAAGACATAGACTAAATCGATGGCCGAGCGCCATCGGCTCATGGTTAGGAAGCGCTCTATATTCTTGAATTCGTTATTATCGAGATTTTTCCTATCAACCAACCAATTGAACCAGCACAACGCATCGAATATGCCACGATCCATGAGAACGACATCATAGTCCTTTGCATGATTCGAGAGCACCTCCGAGAGCTCCGCAATAGCAGAGCTGACTGTCCAAATATTGAAATAGGGATCGTATTTGTTCCGCACGGGACAAACGCTTGCACGCTCGGTAAGAACACGAGTTCTGAATTTGTTTCTGCGAAGAAATAAATCCAATGAGTTCATGCAGCTTGTCTTACCCGACTTGGGAGATCCACAAAATTCTATGACTATAGGCCGCCTTGGAATAACCTCCTTTTTTAAATCGAGAACGGCCCTTGCCAGCTCTTCGAGTTTCTTTATCGCCTCTACCGTTCGTTCATCGTCCATTTCCCGGTGACCTCAAATATATTCGAACAACCTGATCACCCGCTGCACGCCCCCCACGCGACGTACGATTTCGGTGACGAGGTCCGCTTCCTGCCGAGTAACCAACCCCATTAAATAGACGATACCCCTTTCCGTAACGACCTTGATCCGCATGGCATCGATCCGCTCGTCAGTGATCAACTTCGCCTTGACCTTCCCGGTAACCACCGAATCACTGGTTCTGGCCAGTGTGGAACTCGGCGCCGCCACGGCCAGTTCGTTATGGATTTCTCGGATTTCCGGGATCTGCCTAATAAGCCCCGCAGCCCGCTCGCGCAGGAATTCATTGGGTATCTCCCCGGAAAGAAGCACGATATTATTGAAAGATGTGGGGCTGATATGGCTTTGCTCCCAGAGATCCTTATCGGTGCGCAGATGATTGATCGCTTTCAATTCTATAATCTGATCATCGACAAACGTCCCTGCGGTTCGCCGATCATGGGCAACGGCCGCTCCCGTGCCCACACCGGCGCCGACAGCGCCGATGACAACGCCGCCGCACCCCTGCAGAGATAAAAAAACAAGTAAAAAGGCGCACGGAAAAAGAATTGTCTTGGAAAGCTTTCGTCTCACGGTTCTTGACCCATTAAACTGTATAATTAAATGCTGTATGCTCATCGAAGGCCGCCGATATCCATTGTATGCCCCTTCGCGTATCCCCCTTGTCCGGCAACGAGATGGAAACGATATCGAATCGGCAGGGTTTATCGCGAAGCAATGGGTTCTGTTGGAGATAATGGCGCGCGGTCCTCACTATCCGCCGTTTCTTGCGACAATCGACGCTTTCGGCCCCTGTTCCAAAATGCAAACTGCGGCGAAACCGGACCTCGACAAAAACGATGGTGATGCCTTGACTCAGGATGAGATCGATTTCACCGAATTTGCAACGGTAGTTCTTTGCAAGTATCTCCATGCCTTTATCGCACAAATAACCCGCCGCCAACCGTTCCGCCCATGCCCCCCGTTCACTGGAAGATCCGCCGTGGGGAGGATTACCTGGAGGGAGTTCCGACAAAAGGTCGGCGTGGCCGGATTCGTCATCAGCGGGGAAATACGGGATACGTCGAACGATTTTGCGAAGCAAAGTCATTCGGAGTGAACAAACTTGACTGAAAAAATCGCGCATCATCTTGGGATCGACTTCCGCGGCCTGCCCTTCCAAACCCCCCTGGTGTTACTTTCGGGTTGCGCCGGTTTCGGCGAAGAATACACGCGCATTACAGGTTTTTCCAATCGGGATGTGGGGGCTATATGCCTAAAGGGGACAACCCTGAAACCACGGTTAGGCAACCGACCGCATCGGGTTTTCGAAACGCCCGCGGGGATGCTGAACGCCATCGGCCTGCAAAACCCGGGCGTCCGTTATGTGGTAGAAGAAATACTCCCTAAGCTTGATTTTTCCGAAACTCGATACATCGCCAATGTCTCCGGGGCCACGGTGGAAGAGTACGCCGAGGTGACCCGACTCTTCGACGCCTCGCCCATCGACGCCATCGAGATCAACATTTCCTGTCCCAATGTCAAGGAAGGCGGCATGCTATTCGGGAACGATCCGACAATGTCCGCGCGGGTGGTGGCGGCCTGCCGAGGCGCGACCACGAAACCCATCATCACAAAACTCTCCCCTAATCAGACGGATATTGCCGAAAACGCGCGCCGTTGCATCGAGGCCGGCACCGATGGCCTGTCGGTGATCAACACGGTCACCGGCATGGCCATCGACATCGAATCCCGGCGCCCTGTCCTTGGCAACAACCAGGGTGGGCTTTCGGGGCCCGCCATCCGGCCCATCGCGTTGCTGAGCGTGCATCGGGTATACCAGGTGGCGAAACGCCATAACGTACCCATTATCGGCCAGGGTGGAATCGCATGCGCTGCGGACGCCATCGAGTTCCTGATGGCCGGCGCAAGCGCCGTGGGGATTGGGACTGCCCTGTTTTATGACCCCCTGATCTGCCCGAAGATAAATCGGGGCCTCATGGAATATCTGGATAAAAAAGGGATCGGGAATATTCAGGCGTTGACGGGCTCGTTGCGATTGCATGGGTAGCGGCGTGCACAGTAATCCCGGTTGTTCAATCCTCGAAAAACCGCCCATGAAGGGCTTAGGCTACAGGGATACCCCATCGGCATTGTACGCAATGCGGAAAACATCACGCGCCATGTGATCGATATCGCGCGTGATGTTGATAATATATCGCGTCATACCGGTAACATGCCCCGTAATACTTGTGAACTATCGCGTGATGTCTGTGATGTATCTTACGATGCAAACGAGTTATCGTATTATGTCGATCACATGTCGCGTGACGTGGATTGATTATCCCGACAGGTCGATGGTTTGTTCCGCCCGGGTAATCGGCCGTTCCGAAACGCTATCGATGGGATGAGGAATGATCTCAAGAAGAGCGGAACTTCGACCCCTTTCGATAGCGATTCCGACAGCGATGGCCAGCGGCACAGCCGCGAAGCGGCTACCGGAGGCTCTATTACCCAGGGGCGCGGAACTCCAACCTGCGTCCGGGCGAATGTGGCATAAGTAGCATGAATCTCGATTCGGAATAGCGATCCATGAAAAGCATCCTCGGCCGGGCATTCGGCATCTGTCCGGGCATTATCCTGGCGCTGTGGATACTGTTGGCAATCGCCGGGCCCGTGCTACCCCTGAACCCCAATCAGATAACGCTGCCCGATATATTGGTCGGTCCCGCCCCGGACGCTTGGCTCGGTTACGATGAGCTCGGTCGTCCGGTCTGGGATCGATTGGTGGTGGGCGCTCGTATTTCATTGTTTGTGGCCGTTTCGGTCACCTTGGTTTCTTGTGTCATCGGCACGATTGTTGGTACTCTGACCGCTTGGTTAGGCGGCATCCCGGACCATCTGGTCGCGCGGATAATGGACATCTTTTTGGCCTTTCCGGGAATCCTGCTGGCCATTGCCCTGGCGGGAATACTGGGACCCGGTATCGAAAATATTGTCATAGCCTTGGCGGCAGTCGGATGGGTGGGTTTTGCGCGACTTGCCCGCGCCCAAACCCTTTCGTTGAAGCACCGGGCCCATGTCCGGGCGGCCATTGCCCTGGGTTGTCGTTTCCCCAGGATCCTATCCCGGCACCTGTTGCCGTTGTTGGCGGCGCCTTTACTCATCGAGGCCACCTTCAGCGTCGCGAATGTGGTCATTGCGGAGGCCGGTCTTTCGTTTCTGGGATTGGGCGTGCAACCACCCACGCCATCCTGGGGGAGCATCATCCGGGATGGCACGCGATACATGTTGGTGGCCCCGCATTTGGTACTTGCCCCTGGCATTGCATTGATGCTGGTCGTGTTGTCCATCAATACCCTGGGTGACCGGCTTCGGGATTGGATGGATGTCCGGGCGCGTTGGGGGTAGCTCTTGTAAGAGCGTGTCTAAAAAATCCCCGGTCTACTGCGACGGCCCCCGAATTGTGGCCTGCTGCGTTGCACAAGTCGCGAAATCGGGTCATGTAGGACAGCTACACTCCCCGATTCCGCGCCTTGTGCGCCGCAATCGGGCCCCGCTGCCTGTGACCACCGGGAATTTTTAGACACGCTCTAAGGCAAAGTTATATGAGGAGGGGGAATGGACGATCGTACCGAAAAGGCCTCGGTGCTGTTGGTAGTGGCCAATGCGGTCATATTGCTGCTGCTCGGCGTCATGCTGACATTCTTGTTTACCGAAGAGCTGGCCCGGGAACGGGACCAGGGAGCGCATTGGGCCAAGGTTCTCATGCATGACAAGAGCACCGTCACCCTGCCGCTCATCCGACAGGCCATCGAGGAATTGGATTCTGAAGAACGCAAGAAGGCCCTCGGCGACAAAACCCTGTTTCAGCGCTTCGTCCATGACCGGGTGGTTCGCCAATCGATTCTGACGGCGGTCAAAGACGATGAAGGGTTACGAGAGGATCCGGATCTCAACCATCGCATGGGAAGGATAGCCGAACAGGTGCTGGTGGATGCGTATCTGGAAAGGAAGCTCGATGCCGGCCTCCTCAAAGATTTCCCCTCCGAAAAAGAGGTGCGAGCGTTCTATAACCGGAATCATGATCGTTTTCGTATCGAAGAACGCCTGCACGCCTGGCAAATATTTTTCGTTCTCCCCCAGGAGGCCTCCGACAAAGAATTCAAAAAGGTTATGGGGAACGCGCGGGCCGTCGTCAAAAAATTAAGAACCCGAAAGCTCAGTTTTTCGGATGCCGCCGCCCAATATTCGGAGCACGAGCTCAGTCGTTCCAGCGGCGGATATCTGGGCGTCTTCGATGTCTCGCAACTCCTTCCGATACTGAAAAAAACCTTCATCGAACTCGACGAAGGCGAGATCAGCGATCCCGTCCGATCGAATACCGGCCTTCATATTCTCAAGCGTGGGGAAAAAATCCCGGCCCGAATACGCCCTTTCGAGCAGGTTCGAGAGGAAATCCGTACCGAAATGCAAACGCTGGCCTTGGACGAGCTCCGTGAAAAGGTGTTGAGCGAGGTCTATAAATCCCACGGAGAGCCTGTCCAGGCGTCGGTCGTCGAGCAATGGCGCAGGGTGCTGCGTCAGGATGCGCTGGACCCGGGCGGCGAGACTCCGGCATTGGGGCCGGAGGAGCCGGTGCTGAAGTCTGGAATCCGGAATATAGAAGGCAAGCTGCGCTAGCATGGAAGCCTTTCGTTCGGGCAAAAATGAGAGGGGCCGATGAGTAGATACACGCAGCTTACCCGAGAACAACGACACCGGATATATATCCTGAAAAAAGCAGTCCAAACCCAAAC
>CAZQHJ010000079.1:0-11002 GCA_964593225.1 uncultured Thiotrichales bacterium | reverse complement strand
GTAGCCCCTTTTGGGGCATGAAACCCTGAAAATTTCAAACCGAGACACTACCCAATATCCTGGCCGGACAGGATACCTTGGATGAAGGGACCCTCCAGATCGGCGGGCGCCCCCACGGACGGATCGGCCCGTCTCCCCGAAGAAGAAACGACCCCGCCTTTCGATTGGCCGTGGTCTGGCAGCAGGACGCGCTGATGCCCTGGAAATCGGCCCGCGCAAACATCGAATTCCCCCTCACCGTCTTGGGAAAATCCCCCTCGGAACGCCGGGATACCGCCCGCGCCTGGCTGGCGGCGGTGGGATTGGAGGGCTTCGAAGAGTACTACCCCGCCTCGCTTTCCCAGGGGATGCGCCAACGGGTGTCCCTGGCCGCGGCGCTGGCCACGAGACCCGGCCTTCTGCTGATGGACGAGCCCTTCGGCGCCCTGGACGCCTATGCCAAGCTGCAGATCGAGAAAGAGGTCATCCGGCTATGGGAGGAGATGGACGCGGCCATCCTCATGGTCACCCACGACGTGCAGGAAGCCGTGGCCTTGTCCGATCGCGCCATCCTGTTCACGCCAAGACCTGCCCGGGTGGCGCTGGAGAAGGATATCGACCTGCCGAGACCCCGTGACCTGGACGCCCTCTACGGAACGCCGCGCTTCCACACGTTGGTGAGCGAGCTGTGGAACGCCCTCACCCGGGGATAGTTTGGATGGTGTCTAATCCTACCCCTATTCAGCGGCGACTTCGTTCAGATTGATAGTAAACTGATTCCTTCGATAGTCTCTAATACGGAAGGTTCTCTGAGATTCTTAATCAGGCTTGCTTGGATCCCACTTTTCTCGTGTTCTTCGCGTCAAGCATATTCCACCAGAATTGCCCACCATAATCGTCGAAGTCTTGCTTTTTCATAAGCACATAGACCATCCACATATACTCGGATTCATAGAACTCGACCCGCTGAATCACCTGTAGGGAATGACATCGAATGTGTCTGTCCAATTCAGCGATATCATCGGGACCACCTAGTGGTCTGTCCATGAGATAAATTAGGATGCCGGATTAAGCCAGCTTTTCTACTTCGGCATGTAAACAAACTCCAGTATCCTAAATTATCAGATTGACGAACCACTAGGCTGGAGAATGCGGTAACGATTCGGCCATTTCGGGAAAGGAGGCTGGTGTCTGCGGCAATTTTGAAAAACGCTTGATGAAGACTGTGATTCAGGTCCAGGAAACGCAGATCTGATGGTTTTGCGTGGACGAAGGGAAGATCGGCAATGATTAAGTCGAAGTTAAGAAAATCACCCTGAATTTCTACTTTTTTTCCTTTCTCATTTTGAAACCATGAAGATTCAATTCCACCTTGAGAATTTTCCTTATAGCAAAGCTTCCAGGGGAAAACTTTGATGTTTTTGTCGCTGTCGCAATTCTCACTGAGCACCTTCCATGCATGTGGGCATGAATCGAGAGCCACAACACTGTAATCCTCTCCTATACATTTACGTAGTACCGCGCTGCTCGCAAGGGCCAACACACCTGTTCCAGATCCAACATCCAAAACCCTCCGGCACCAGTGAGATCCGGTTTCAGAACACTCTGCCGTAAGTAGTTTATCCAGGAGCCATACCACAAACTTGCTGGAGTTACCAATGGCCGGGGAGAAGGTTTCCTTGGGGACATGAAGGTTCTTGACCAGATCATAGTAGAAGCTCGGGATTATGTGATCTCCGAATACCTCATGTTCCTTAATCACTGCGCAAGTGTGTGGTGGGATATAGGGTATCTGCCCCTTTGATTGGACATATGTCTTGAATACTTCATGGAGCGTTTTAACGACATAGGGGTCATTACTAAAGAATCCTTTGACTTCATACTCCTGTTCGCGCTCCAAAATATCCCGTCCGGCAAATGAAATAACCACTTCCGTAAATTTCGCGCTATTGACAAGAACTATTTGAAATGGAATATCGACGTGAGTTTTGACATGAAACCTATGCTTTTTATCCGATAACTCACCTGCCCAATGCGTGAAATCCGTTGCAACCGCTTCGGCTCTTCTCCACAGAGAGTCGAAGGCGTTTTGGAAATCATCGTCCGATTTGGCAATATAATTCGCGAGAACAGCGATGAAGTCTTTCATCGCATTAATACCGGAGAAAGAATCCAGTGGAAGATGGCAAATATCGAATCCGATTGCTCTTCTTCCAGCTAAGTCTTCAATTCGATCACGGAATTCCAGCCCCCATTCAAACCTTCCAGAAGTTGACTTTGATTCAGGATTTTCCGGATAGTCCAAGGCGGGAGAACAAAGCAGCATACAAACTTCGTATCGCGTTTCCCCCGCATTAAGATTGGGTTCGTTGGAAAGGCGATCAAGCATTGAGATAATCGCGTTGTAGATTGAACGATCATCGAAGAACTCAATCATCCGATTAGCCGGCCCAAAATTATCCAATATCCGGATACGCTCCTTCTGTGTTCTCCGAAGTCTATTAGCTTGTTCGGACTCGCTGCGTACGTGGGGCAAAATAGAGTTCATGAACGCTATAAAAATACCCCATATTGCGATGATAGGAAGGCGCTTATCCCAGAATTGCTCTAGAGGAGAGGCTTGGGCGGAAGTACTTGGACCTGAGAAAAAAAGCCATTCAAAAAAGATTAGGATATACCCGATCAGCATTATCCAGGCGATATTCTTCTGCCCAGATAACCACCAAATAAGCGATTTGACTTTTTGCTGAATGTGCCATTTTTTAGCCATCATATGCCATGTCTCGGCTACTTCTCATCAACGATATTAACAAAGGCCTTGCCTATATCGGTTGCAGAATCTAGCTGGGCGTATTCGACCAGAATATCGCTTGTCTCTTTCCATCGCGCGGTTGTCATGCGCCCCAGTTCATCAAGTCCTCCATCAGCCGTCAGAAAAGGTATCGTTTCCCGCCATACCTCGCCTTCGTTTTCAACCGTTAGGTTTCCCCCTGTATTATCGACAAGAAGCCGAACGGCAGGTGCCGGGTTTTGAATAGCCCAGGCGTGACTTTCCACGACGGCTGCCATGAATGATCTAACAAGCTCCGGCTTTGCTTTTAAGGTGGCCTCAGTCGTTATCACGACATCCCCGTATGGATTGATGCCGTGTTCTTTGGCTGTGATGATTGAAAGATCCACGCCTTTACGCTGGAGCGTAACCACTTGGTCCATCTTGTAGGCCACGGATACGTCGGCCTTGTTATCGATAAACGGCGCAAGGCTAAATGTATAAGGCACTTCCTTGATATCCCCCACATTATATTTGGCAACAAGCGCCCGGTATTGAACCTCTGCATTGCTACCGTAACTTACCTCAACTGTCTTGCTGGCCCAATCCTCCGGGGTTTGAATAGACTTGGCCTTTTTGGAAATAAAGCAAATGGGCGATTCCTTGAAAAGCACCCCAATGGCAACTACCGGGATACCCTTCGCCCGGGCAAGAAGAACCTCGTCCGCACCGGCGACGCCAAATAGATCCGTGCCTGCGGCTACTAGCTTGACGCTGTTGTTATCGGGACCGCCGGGCGTAATGGTGAGATCAATGCCGCGCCGTTCGAAGATGCCTTCTTGTTTCCCCGCAAACCAACCTGTCATTGTGCCGGCAAAGAACCATTTCATGCGGACAGATACTTTCTCCGGTTTCCCATTGTCGTTATCGACGTGTATGGCGTTGTTGCTCCCGAAATATAAGGCCATTCCTGCGGCGACTATTGCCACTGCTGCAATTCCTGCAATAAACCTTTTACTCATGCTAATCCAACCTCCTTTATGCCGTATCGGCTGCAATATGTTTTCCCCATGGAACTACGATCTTCTCAAGCAAAGCAATTCCATAGAAGAATAGAATTCCCAACAGGGACGAAAACAAGATCCCAACGAACATATCCACGGTTTCCAGGCGGTGAGAGGAAATCATGATAAAGAAACCGAGACCACGATCAGAACCGGCAAATTCCCCAACAATCGCCCCGATGACGGCAAGTGTCGATGAAATACGGAGCGCAGAAAACAGATAAGGCAATGCCGAGGGAACGCGAAGTTTGAAGAATATCTGGGATTGTGTCGCGGACATGGAGTCGAAGAGATCGAAAGCTTCAGGATCGACGTTCCGAAGGCCCTTGGTGGTATTCACCACAACCGGAAAAAACGAGATGATCGCGGCGACAATGACTTTTGGAAGGAGTCCATTTCCAAACCATACGATCAGAAGCGGCGCTATGGCAACGATGGGGGCCGTTTTGAGCGCGATGGCATAGGGATAGATGCCAAGCTCAAGGGTACGCGAGTGGACAAAAAGTACGGCAAGCAAGATACCGAGCGCGCTACCAGTGATGAAACCCAGTGCCGACTCGAAAGCGGTGTAGGCCGTGTGTGTTAACAATACCGCTTTTATGGAGAACAAGCGGCTGAAAACCACCGAAGGCGCCGGTAAAAGGTACTCTGGGATAGAAAATCCCCAAACAACAAGTTCCCACAAAACGATAATGCAAACGATGAAAGCCAGCGCGGGAATAAAACGTCTCATACTGCGGGATCCTCTTGCACAAAGACATCTCGAACTCTGCGTACCAGTTCCAGGTACTCCGGGGATAGTAATGTTTCCTCGGTTCGTTCCTGTTCAAGCTCAACAGGGATGATCTCTCGTACGGTGGTCGGGCGTTTACTGAGAATGAAAACGCGATCCGCGAGAAGTGTGGCTTCCGATAGGCTGTGAGTTATGAACAGAATTGTCGGCTTTCTTACACGATGGATTCGGAGTAGCTCGAAATTAAGCCGTTCACGTGTCACCTCATCCAAACTCCCGAACGGCTCATCCATGAGGAGAATTTTGGGTTCCTGTACGAGAGCCCGAGCTAAATTTGCTCTCTGCTTCATTCCACCCGAGATCTCCGAAGGCATCGCTTCCTCGAATTCACTTATCCCAACTGTGGAAAGCATTTTATCGATCCGACTCTTATTTTTCTCGCCATCGCTGCTCATGATCTCAAGGGGCAGACCAACATTCTGTCGAACGTTACGCCAGGGAAGCAGTACGGGATTCTGAAAGGTAAATGCAAAAAATCTTTGCCGCTTGGCTTCGGATGGGGGCAGACCAAAGATCTTCAAAGAACCGTCACAGACTACATTAGTATCCTCTTGTGTTAAGAGTCCCGCTATTACCCGCAATAGCGTTGTTTTGCCACAACCACTTGGTCCGACAATAGTGACGATTTCTCCAGGTTGAATGGAAAACGAAATGTGATGAAGTACCTTCAGAGGCACATTATCCTTGGAATTCGAGAAGGCAAGGGAGAAGTGCCGGAAGTCTATAGCGGACTGAGGCATCATATTTTACAGATTTCAAGCCTAACGTTGTTCGAAAAATCAACGTTAAAATGAACTCTTGCGGGAGGCCATCGGTTGCAAAACCGAAAACCACCACAACTCTAAAAAACTGAATTTGTTTAATAATTCAACCGAATATTAGTAAGGTAACATGCACCATGGATTCTGACTATCTCAAAGCATGTGTGGAAAAGGAACTCACCGATTGTAGAACAAAGATTCAGCAGATCTCGAATGCTGATGCTGACTCTGAGAACGGTCTTCGTTTCCTGTATGGACTACCCAACCCGACAAAGCCGGAACCAAAAAGGTTCATGAGAATTTCTTCGTCATTTTGTTCAAAATTCTGTCATTAAAAAACTAAAGACAAAAAGGCCATCTATGCGGAATCTGGTGGGATCAAAATAAATCGTATGTCGTTTCAACAAGACACGATACTAATAATTCCAGGGCCTTCATATTGCGCACCAACTTACAGCAGTAAATACGCCATTCGACAACCGCCGGCAAACGGCTGCTCTTCATAAAAACCATCATCGAAGGAATTGCCGTACGCAGCACGGGCGCGGCCCGGACCCTCATTGCGCGCAAATGCGCCGGGCGGAGAGTAGGTCCTCCCAACCCCGGCGTTTTTGCAGGGGCGATCGAAGGAAATAGGCCGGGTGGTAGGTGACCACCACCGGAATGCCCGTCTCCCGAAACGTATAGCGGCGTCCCCGCATTTGACCGATGGGGGTGGTGGTGGCGAGCAGGTTCTGGGCCGCGATGCGCCCCACCGCCAGGATGATCCTGGGCTCGATGAGCGCGATCTGGCGCAGCAGGAAGGGTTCGCAGGCCTGGGCCTCGGCGGGGGCCGGGTCCCGGTTATTGGGCGGTCGGCATTTCAGGATATTGGCGATGTAGACCTCGTCCCGGCTGAAACCGATGGCCTCGAGCATGGAATTCAACAGCCTTCCCGCGCGCCCCACGAAGGGTTCGCCCTGGCGGTCCTCATCGGCTCCCGGCGCCTCGCCGATGAACATCCAGTCGGCGGTCCTGGACCCCACGCCGAACACGGTCTGGGTGCGGGTCTTGCGAAGCTCGCAGGCCGTGCAGGCCGATACCTGGGCGGCCAGTTCCTCCCACGCCGCTGCCGGGGCGGCATCGCCCTCGGGCGCGTCGGATGTCTCGTGGGGCGGCGCGCCGTCGGGCAGCTCGAGGGTCTCTTGGGCGTGGGAGGGCGTTGTGACCGTAAACGGGGAGACGGGCTCGGCGACGGAGGCCGCCTCCCGTGATTCCCAGGCGGATATCCCCATGATGTTCAGGTAATCGTGTTTTTTGCTATCCGTCATGTTTCCCGTTCCCCACGTTCCGGGCGTTCTCTTTAATCCCGATGAGTCAGATGGACGAGGCGGCGGCAAGGCAAAGACCCTCCGTATCTCTTCATGACCGAGGCTCGGAAAATCGTCTTTAATAATAGTCCGCCCCCTCCCCAGACGGCCTCGAATGGGCCACGATGAACATTTCAAACATCAAACTGGAGAGGGCAGACCACGAGCAATCGTATCAGAAAAGGCGAAGTAAAGGTGCTTGGAATCGATATAGCCAAACAAAGCTTTCAACTTCACGGCGTAGATAAAGACGGACACGTCGTACTGAAGAAAAAGCTCAGTAGAGGCAAGCTGGCAGCTTTCATCGCCAATCTGCCTCCGTGCATCATCGGCATGGAGGCCTGTGGCGGCGCGAATCACTGGTATCGAGTTTTCACCGAGATGGGCCATACCGTTCATCTCATGGCCGCACAGTTCGTCAAACCGTTCGTAAAGTCGATGCCGCCGAGGCCGAGGCAATCCGCGAAGCCGTTCAACGCCCTTCCATGGGCTTTGTATCGCCAAAGAGTATCGAACAACAGGATATCCGGAGTATTCATCGTATTCGTGAACATCTCAAAACCAGGCTTACGGCCCAAACAAACCAAATCAGAGGACTGTTGCTCGAATATGGAATCGCCATTCCCAAAGGAAAACGTCACCTGATGAAACGGCTTCCGGAGGTTATCGCGGATGAGGGAAACGGTTTAAGGCCGATATTCCGAGAACAGCTCAATGGGCTATACGCTGAAGTCAACCATTTGGAAGAACGGATTATTTCATTGGAGAAAAAACTCGGCCTCATCAGCAAGCAAAGCCAGGACTGCCGGCTTCCAATGACAATCCCAGGCATGGGTTTGTTAACGGCAACGGCGTTACTGGCGGCGATCGGCGACCCTTCAGTATTCAAAAGCGCTCGGGAACCGGCCGCTTGGTTGGGTCTGGTTCCCAGACAATTCTCGACAGGCGGCAAATCGACCCTGCTTGGCATCAGTAAACGCGGTGATAAATATTTACGAACCCTGTTGGTTCACGGGGGACGTTCCGTTGTGCGAATATGGGATAAACATCTCAATACCCGCAACCAGTGGATAACACGCCTGCGCGAGCGCCGTGGAGAAAACATCTCGGCGATGGCTGTAGCGAACAAAAATGCCCGTACCGCGTGGACCGTGCTGACCAAAAAACGCCCCTATGCTCTCGTATCAGCCTGAAAAATCCTGAAACTACAACAACATATTTACTAGGCTCCAGGAGAAACTTCCCATCCCGTAGTTGCGTGGATAAAGTGAAATGATGGCATAAAGGTAGAACCTGTGTTCCTTCGAACCTGTGGAAAAACATGGCCCTTCCCAGGCCGCAACTTTGATTAGGTTTGGAACACGCGAATTCCATCGGGGCCAGAGGCCAATGCTTCATCCAAAGGCCGGATATATGTGTGCAATACCTCATCTTTGCCTTCGTTCGACTTTATCTTTGCATTCGGGGGCGGACCATATATGGTTTTTCGATACGTGAAGCATAAGAGGCCAAACGGTAAATATCAATTCCGACGACATGCCTGAAATAGCAAGATTCTATGGGATCATCATCAAGCTGTTCTTCGGCGATCATCCACCACCTCACTTCCATGCCGTGTATGGCGAGCACATTGGGTTGTTCGATATCGAAACGCTGGAGATAATAGAAGGTGATCTGCCGAAGAGAGCGGAGAAACTGGTGCTGGAGTGGGCCGGAACATACAAGGGCAAGCTGAAAGCGATGTGGCAGAGGCAGGAATTCCCCAGGCTTCCGCCACTGGAATAACGATCATGAACATCCCAACCCGACATAGCCGAAACCCAAAAGGTCTGGAAAAATTTCCCGGTCATCTTGTTGGGGATTCCGGCGATAAGAGACCAAGGGTCACGGCGGTTACCGCAATGGATGATCATACGCTGCACGTTCGATTCGATAACGATAAAGAGAAGAAGTACGATATTGCGCCTTTGCTGAACTGGGAGATGTTCGCCCCCTTGCGGGACGCGCGATTGTTCCGGTCGGTCAGGGTCGAACGGGGCGGCTATGCCGTGATCTGGAACAACGAAATGGATATCAGCGAACATGAGTTGTGGACCCATGGTGAAACCATGCCGACATAAAGTCGATAGGCTTCGAACGGGCCGTTTTTCCCATTGTTGAAACAGCAACCGGCGGATTATTGCCGTCGAGCCATGGTCTTCCGAGAAGATATCCCAGCGACAATCGCGATATCGACGGTTCCAGGTTGGCCAAATTCAGATTGGCGGAATTATGGGACGGGTATGAATCATGGGAAGGGCGCGTCGAGGCGCCGGCGCCGAACCTGCGCGGGGTATTCCTGAGGGTGATGAACCGGTTCGCGTCCGTTTCCCCTCATCTCATTTCCCCCCAACGCCGGAGGCGCTCGGTGGGAAATGACCGGCTCAGCGTACCGGAAAATCGAAATAGGTCTCTGGAAACAATTCGTCCTTACAGTCGAAAATGCCACCACTCCTTGGGGTAAGGCAGAAAACCGTGTTTCTCCATGATAAGACGCAGCAACAGCCGGTTGGCGCGTTGCTGAAACGATAGGCCACCATAGTCCGGCCAGGACGCCCGATCGAAAAGATCGAAGCGAGTGCCCATATCCACGCCCGTATCCGGGTCGGGGCCACCGGAAGATCCGCCCATGAGCGTGACATCCACGGCGCTGCCGCGACTATGGGAAGATTGGGCAACTATGCAGCCTTGAACGAACAAATCGGATTTGTCCACTCCGGGGTAAAAAGCCGCCTTTGTCGCGCCGGTCTCCGGGGCTTTGGCCCAGCGCGCGAAATGATCCACTGCGCGCTGCGGTCGGTAGCAATCGAAGACTTTCAATCCCAGTCCCAGTGGGCGCAGTTTCTCCTGCACCGCGCCCAATGCCCGCGCGGCAGGTTCCGTCAGAATGCACCTTGACCCTTCATAGCCGTCGATCCGCTCGCCGACAAAGTTCCCGGTGGTGAAATAACGCATATCCACGGCCAAACCATCGATCATTGTGTCGACATGAACAAAGCCGGCAGGCAAGGGTTCCGCGCTTCCAGTAGCCGGGCAGTTGATCAACACAGCGCAACAAACCAGTAGCCTCAGCGCTGCGCACGCCGGATTCCTTCGGTGATGGTTCCCGTCAGAATCCATAGGCTGCCGCCGGTTGTCGAACGAAGTATCCATGACGCGGGGCACCAACCGGATGAGGCCTTTCATTTTCATCCGTGAATCTCCTGTTGTGAATCGAAATAATTCCTCTCTTATTGCCGGATAGCCACGAGGCCCGGCGGCAAACCGACTGACGTTCCATTATGGTGGACAGCGCTCCGCCGCCACATAGGGCGCGGCGTCGGGGTACGCGGCATAGAACCGGCCATCGCCACCGCATAGGGCAGCCTTGCCGTCCTTGTACACGTGGATTTCGCGCTCGCAACGGCCATTAGAGCAGGCATGGTTGAACAGACGCCCGACGGACTGAACATAGGGGGCGGGAGGCGAGAGCACGTAGCGATCCTCGACGAGGATACGCGTATCGCTGGGCAGGACGAGACCGGGGCCGGTCTGGACCGCGCGCGGCCCGCCTTCGCCGATGACCCAAGCGCGCGTCGCCGATGCGGGCGCCATGCCCTCCATGATAACGCTCCCCACCGGCGCGCCGTGCACCGTATAGCGCAGGCCCGACTCCACCAGGGGGAGGCTCAGCAATGCGAAGACCCACAGCATCAGGATGTCCGGCAGGATCAGAAGCTGCGGCGCGCGCCGGGCCAGATTCAATCCGCTTATCAAGGCTCCGCCGCCCCGGTAATCCAATGATCCAGGGCGCTCAGCAAAAAGCAGACCGCATGGACCAACCCGCCGCAAATGGTGGTGGTCACAGCGATATGGAAACTGTCGCTGAAGGTTTCCACGAATACCGAGGCGCTGCCCTGGAATTTGCCCTGAACCGCATAGGCGCGGGAAGGGAATCATCGCCGCGATCTCCGGGATACCGCCCGTTGTCGAAAACCAGTCGGCATCGGGTAGCCCCAGGTGAATGGGATGATTGGCCGGGTTCGAGGTGCAAGCCACACCGCCTTCCTTGGTGGGGAAAAGCAGGAATAAGTTCCTCCCGGCATTCGCCCCTAGCGAAGACATCGGACGCCACCGACGCTTACGACGGGCAAAGATCCGGTTTTCCCCTGGTAATTTCCGCAATGACTGGTCAGTGAGTCAAGACGGGTACTATCCAGGGCAACCGAATGATAATTATTGCTGAGACAAAACCTTAAAGCGAAAAG
>CAZQHJ010000078.1:0-11152 GCA_964593225.1 uncultured Thiotrichales bacterium | reverse complement strand
ACTCCAGTATCCTAAATTATCAGATTGACGAACCACTAGGCTCTGTTGACATTTGATTTCAGGATTTGTTCAACCCATTGATATACAATGATTTCTTGAAAATTGACGTTTTCGTATAACAAATTGAAAAATAAGGGATTCTCGCCAAATGTCAACAGAGCCTAGAACAAAGAAAACGACTGCTGCAAAACAAGAAGCTACGGAGATGGCGACAAATCCGAAAACACCCGAACCATCACCGTCAAAATTCACCTCGCAAAACCTCACTCAAGGTGATTCTTTTGCATCGGACGCCACTTCGATAACAACAGAAGGAGATGAGGAAGAACGCAAGAGAGAAAAAATCGCGTCTAAAATGAAAGATATGGGCCTGATGTTTAGAAACAATACAGATAGCTCATCCTCGTCAACCACAACATCGGAAACAACGCTGGCACCGAAAGAGTTGGAACGAAACGCCAGAACAATTTTATACCGGGTAGCCTCTCTAATTCTAATCAGCGCAGTCCTCCTTTTGTGGCTCGAGGAACCTAAGCGAAACGAAAAACAGGGTGGGGTAACACTAAAGGGGACAACAGGAAGCATCTATAGCTTCCGTCGAAATCAAAAAGCTCATGGAACCTCCAACGGTTCTCACTCATTCGGCACTGACTAAACCGGATAAAGGTATCACCACGGAAAAGGAATCCCTAGAGGAGACGACACCAACGACTTCTCCCCATTCCATTTCGAGAAACAATACAACAACAACCAATACGACAACACCTGAAATAACGGAAGGTGATGAGCCCAAAAGCCAACATTCAGAGACGGGAATAGACACGGAAGAGAGAGAAACGTCGACAGTCACCACACCAAGTCATGCCACCGAATCGTCTGCCCCAGATACAGTGACACCGGAGTCCGTGGAGACCACCGATATCCAGGCACAGATAGATACGGATAGTACCCCGCTAGCGGCATCCCCATCCCAAGATTTCGAAACTACACGGGAGTCTGCCATGGAAAAACCAGCTTCCGAAGCGGCCACCAGGACGACTGAAAAGGAAAAAACTCGCTATACAACATCGGCGGCCGGCGCGCCACAGCTAAAACACCCATATCAACCGCCTTATCCCTATTATCGCCCACCATTTGGCCCGATGCCCGGATATGGCTATCCCCAACAGCCCTATCCGTACCATGGTCAGCCGACTCAATAGCGGCACCCAACAACAAACGAGCTAAATTTTGGAAACAAAATGCTAAATGGTTATCTACCCGTTTTGATTTTCATTCTTGTCGGATTTGGACTTGGCGTGGTACTAATCACGCTGAACAACGTCCTGGCACCCCACCGCCCGGACGAGGAAAAGCTGTCTCCTTACGAGTGTGGATTCGAAGCATTCGAAGACTCCCGGATGAAATTCGATGTCCGCTACTATCTGGTTGCGATCTTGTTCATCATCTTCGATCTTGAGATTGCCTTCCTGTTCCCGTGGGCGGTGGTCTTGAAGCAAATCGGCATGATTGGATTCTTGGCAATGGTGATATTCCTTGGAATACTGGTGGTGGGTTTCATTTATGAGTGGAAAAAGGGAGCTTTAGAATGGGAATAGAAGGTATCCTGCGGGAGAGCGTCATTACCACGACGGCAGATCAACTTATCAATTGGGCGCGAACCGGTTCCCTTTGGCCAATGACATTCGGTCTTGCCTGTTGCGCGGTGGAAATGATGCACGCCGGCGCGGCCCGCTACGACTTGGACCGATTCGGTATACTTTTTCGTCCAAGCCCTCGACAATCAGATGTCATGATCGTGGCAGGAACCCTAGTCAACAAAATGGCCCCTGCCCTGCGCAAGGTATATGACCAAATGGCGGAACCCCGATGGGTCATTTCTATGGGATCGTGCGCGAATGGTGGTGGTTACTACCACTATTCCTATTCCGTTGTTCGAGGCTGCGACCGGATTGTTCCCGTGGATATTTACATCCCTGGCTGTCCCCCCACGGCAGAGGCCTTGCTTTACGGCATCCTTCAACTCCAGGAAAAGATCAGGCGCACTAACACAATTGCCCACAAGGATGAGCGCGCAATCCACGCCCAATCTCGTCATAAGCCCTGAATTCCGGTCATAGACAACATAAAATCCATGGAAACAATCTCTAACAACCTCCCCAAGACCTTTTCGCCCAGGGTACTCATGGAGTCCCTACAGAAACGTTTTTCAAATGAGTTAATGTCCTGTGATATTTTCGCAGGTGACGTCACCTTGGAAATCCCGGCCCGGCACCTCCTCGCGGTATGCAGAGCACTGCGGAATGAATCGCCATTCGGGTTTGGGCAATTAGTAGATCTGTGCGGTGTCGATTACGGCCAATACGGCATTGTCAACTGGGAAGCCGATACGGGATCCGGCAGTTTTTCCCGGGGCGTCATTTTCGACACGCCATCGGCCAGCGCACGAGTAAAAGATACCGAAAAGCAGGAGAAACAGCAGTTCGCCGTGATTTATCACCTGCTCTCTCATTCCAACAATCAACGCCTGCGGGTGCGAACCTATGCCCTCGGCGACCCGCCCAGGGTTGACTCAGTCACAGAGGTCTGGAACTCGGTTGACTGGTTCGAGCGCGAGGCGTTCGATCTTTTCGGTATTCTTTTCGAGGGTCATCCCGATCTGCGGCGAATTCTGACCGACTATGGGTTTATCGGCCATCCACTACGCAAGGACTTCCCACTCACGGGCACGGTACAAGCGCGCTACGATCCCGAGAAAAAACGGGTAGCCTATGAACCGGTGTCCATAAAGCCGAGGACCCTGGTACCCCGGGTAATCCGGTAGTTCCTTTTTCTGTTCCCACACACCTGAAACTGTGAAGGTATTCGGGAATATCAGATTTCTGGAAAGTCTTGTTACCATTCATCAGCATATTGGATATGGCATATACTAAGGAATTGAATACTCTCACAGTCTCTAAGCGTGGGGGGAGCAAGGAAAAGTACAAAATATAGAGGCATGAATGAACCTACGGAAATCAACACTCTTATTATTATTGTCTTTTTTATTTTTTCAGCTTTCATGTGCTGAAGGAGATAAGGAAAAAGATACATTTCGTGTTGCATTAGTTCAGCTAGAATCATCTAGTGTAGGAAACTATTCTGAAATGTTAAGTGCCGCTAAAACGGCGAGAGCGGCTGGTGCTGAGCTTGTAGTTTATCCTGAATCATCTGCTTTTGGATGGCTAAATCCAAAGGTATTTATAGACGCGCAACCAATTCCTGGCCCTATATCTGATAAATTTTCATCTATCGCGAAAAGAACAAATATTTGGATCGCGACTGGAATCGCTGAAAAAGGCCCAAAAGCAGAGGATAATTTTCATCATGTGTATAACTCTAGTATTCTGCTAAATCCAAAAGGCAAAATCGTTTTGCATCACAGGAAAAATAATGTATTAAAAAATGTATTTAACTCTGATGAATGCCCGTCATCAATTGGTATAAATGGTTGCAATTATATGGCCGGATCCGAGATAACTGTAGCTGAAACCCCTTTTGGTAAAACAACACTGCTTGTTTGTGCTGATGCATATGACACTACAACTTTAGATAAGGTTAAGTCGCTTTCTCCAGAAGTTGTAATTATTCCATGGGGCGTTGCTGCAAGTAAGCATGAGGAATGCGGAAAGGAGTACTTCAATGCAACTCGCTATGCAGCGAAAGCAGCAAAGTATCTGGGAACAGCTCATGTTATTGGGGCGAATGCTATCGGAATGAGGCCATATGGTCGTTTTTTGCCATCTGTCTATTGTGGCAATAGTGGATATGCAACTCCTTCCGGTCAGATTGGTGGTATTGCTAATACAACTGATAGTATTGCATATTTTGACATACCAAGAAATTAGCCATAACCAAGGCACTGCACCCGAATACTTTATACAATCTCACCTGCGTCGAAACGCAAACAAAAACAGAAAAAACCATGTCGGAGATCCGTAATTTCACGCTCAACTTCGGGCCCCAACACCCCTCGGCCCATGGTGTTCTGCGCCTGGTCCTCGAACTTGATGGCGAGGTCATTGTGCGGGCCGATCCCCATATCGGTCTCCTGCACCGGGCAACGGAAAAGCTCGCCGAAAACAAGCCTTACAACCAAAGCATCGGCTACATGGACCGTCTGGACTACGTGTCCATGATGTGCAATGAACACGCCTATGTATTGGCCATCGAGCGGCTGCTCGGCATAGAGGCGCCCATCCGGGCGCAGTACATCCGGGTCATGTTCGACGAAATCACCCGAATCCTCAACCACCTCATGTGGATCGGCGCCCACGCGCTGGACATCGGGGCCATGACGATCTTCCTCTATGCTTTTCGCGAGCGCGAAGACCTCATGGACGTCTACGAGGCGGTATCCGGCACCAGAATGCATGCTACATACTATCGCCCCGGCGGCGTTCACCGGGACCTGCCGGACACCATGCCTAAATATGAGGCCTCCCGCTGGAGAAAAGAGGCTAATCTTAAGCGGCTCAATCATGCCCGGGAAGGAACCCTACTGGACTTTATCGAGGACTTCACGGAGCGATTCCCGAAGTGCGTCGATGAATACGAGACCCTACTCACCGACAACCGGATCTGGAAACAGCGCACGGTGGATATCGGCATCGTAACGCCGGAACGCGCGCTGCAACTGGGATTTTCCGGCCCCATGTTGCGAGGCTCGGGTATTGCCTGGGATCTCCGTAAGAAACAGCCCTACGCGGTTTATGACAAGATGGATTTCGATATCCCCGTCGGGGCCACTGGCGACAGCTATGATCGCTATCTTGTGCGTATGGAAGAGTTTCGGCAATCCAATCGCATCATTAAACAATGTATCGACTGGCTGCGGGCCAACCCCGGTCCCGTGATGCTGGAAAATCACAAGGTCGCACCGCCCAAGCGCCAAAAGATGAAGGGCGAGATGGAGGCCTTGATCCATCACTTCAAGCTCGCCACCGAAAGCTATTGCCTCCCCGAAGGCGAGATCTATGCCGCCGTGGAAGCGCCTAAGGGTGAATTCGGGATCTATCTCATCTCCGATGGCGCCAACAAACCCTACCGCCTGAAGATCCGGGCACCGGGTTTTGCCCATCTGGCGGCCATGGACGAGATGGTGCGGGGACACATGCTGGCGGATGTGGTGGCGATCATCGGAACACAGGATATCGTGTTCGGAGAGGTGGATCGGTAATTTCCTTGCACATTTCCTTTGGAAATTCAGAAGGGAATTACATGAACGGAGTTCATCTCCTAGGTGATAGGGAATAGTGTCCTCTTCGGCGCGATTTCCATGGAAAACCTGGATCTCATCGTGAATCCGAAAGATGGAACATTACGGGTCAATCCATTGAGTCCCGATTTTGCCTGTTCGACCATCAAGGCAATCACTTACGATTGGTATCAAAATACGAATACAAAAGTTTCCCAACCGATAGCCCGACACCGCAAAATCAAAGATATCCTGCTCAAGGATATTATCAAGGAACCGAGCTAATCACTGTTATGATTTCGCCAAGCGAAATCATGCAAAGCAAGACGATGAAAATCCTCAAGCCAGAGAAAAAATACACTTTCGGTGATTATTTCAATATAAGAAACCCCGCCGAAGAGATCATCGCCGAGCTTGGCTATCATTATTCAACCAAACCGCTGGCGCTTCCCAGGGATGAAAATATCGAGAAAGACAGCCTGGATGGTATCGTAACCCTGTATTACGCATTGCTCCCCAAGATATCTCTCAACTCCGAGGCGGCCAAACGGGAGTTCATGATCGCACCGCTACTACAGGCCGTGCTCAAAACATCGGATGCCAGATTGAATATGGAGTATCCGGTGGAGATCGACGACAGATTGAGCGGGATGATCGATTATCTGTTTCGTTCCACCCAAGAACTCATTGTCATCGAAGCCAAAAAAGGGGATTTGGAAAAAGGCTTCAACCAACTGGCGGCGGAAATGATCGCCATGGATATCTATGAAGGGGACAATGGAATGAGCGCCATTTATGGCGCCATCACCATCGGCCAGGTTTGGGGGTTCGCCATTTTGGAAAGAGAAAGGAAAATCATCACGAAAGATGCCCATACTTTTCGATTCCCGGAGGATATCGAGGATATTTTCTCCATCATCAGGGGTATCCTGAAATAATTCCCGGCAACCGCCAAAGGCGTTTCCCGGAATTATAGGTATAATTTTCGGAACGGGATTATGGTCAGACATGGATAAAAATCGGATGGCTGAAAGTTGAAGCAATAAAACACCGAGATCCCATAATCACTCACCCCGCGAAGCGGGCCATATAATTTTACGAAGTAAAATTATGCTATCAAAACACGCAAAAGCAGAGATCGACCGGTGGATGGCAAAGTATCCACAGGAACAAAAGCGCTCCGCACTCCTGGCGGCACTCAGGGAAGTGCAGCATGAGAATCACGGGTTTCTCACCATCGAATCCATGGATGCGGTGGCCGACTATCTGAATCTGCCGCCGATTGCCGTCTATGAGGTGGCAAGTTTCTATTCCATGTTGGAGACGGAACCCGTGGGTTGCCACAGTGTTTCGGTCTGCACGAATATTTCCTGCCTGCTGCGGGGCGCCGAGGCGATCGTGGAACATGTGGAAAAGCGGCTGGGTGTAAAAACGGGGGAAACCACGCTGGATGGGCGGATCTTTCTCAAGCGGGAAGAGGAGTGCCTGGCGGCCTGCTGTGGGGCGCCCATGATGATGGTGGACCACAGGTATCATGAGGACCTGACCCCGGGAAAGGTGGATGAGATCCTGGATAGTCTGAAATAGGGTGGAATAGGCGCGAGCGCGCTGCCGCGGACAAACATTCCACCCAAGGTAAGTAAATTTTCAAAATTTTGTCTTTCCGACACCTTCGAGAGTAATAACCGGATGGCCAACGAAGTCTGTTTTGCAACCCGCGGTTTTCCCGAACCCTGGACCTACGAGAATTATCTCAAAATCGGCGGCTATGCAGGTTGGCGCAAGATCCTGAAGGAACGCCACCTACCCGAGGATGTGATCGAAGAGGTGAAACGTTCGGGTCTGCGCGGCCGTGGCGGCGCCGGATTCCTGACCGGCCTAAAATGGAGCTTCATGCCCCGCCGGACACCGGGCCAGAAATATGTGGTCTGTAACTCCGATGAGAGCGAGCCCGGCACCTGCAAGGATCGGGATATCCTGCGCTTCAACCCCCACACGGTGATCGAGGGCATGGCCATCGGCGGGTATGCCATGGGGGCCACCGTGGGCTACAACTATCTGCGCGGCGAGTTCATGGACGAACCCTTTCTCCGGTTCGAACAGGCGTTATCCGATGCCTATAAGAATGGCCTACTGGGGAAGAATATTTTCGGTTCCGGGATCGATTTCGATCTCTATGCGCATCTCGGGGCGGGCGCCTACATCTGCGGCGAGGAAACGGCGCTACTGGAATCCCTGGAGGGGAAAAAAGGCCTGCCGCGATACAAACCCCCCTTCCCCGCCAACGTGGGTCTCTACGGACGTCCCACCACCATCAATAACACGGAGACCTTCGCCTCCGTGCCTTCCATCATCCGAAACGGCGCCGACTGGTTCATGACCCTGGGCAATCCCCCGAACGCCGGCGGCACCAAGCTGTTTTCGGTTTCCGGGCACGTGAATCGACCGGGGAATTACGAGGTCTCCCTGGGCACGCCGTTTCGGACGCTTTTGGAGATGGCCGGCGGCGTTCTGGAAGGACGAGAACTGAAAGCCGTGATTCCCGGCGGATCGTCGGTACCGGTGCTGCGGGGCGAGGTGATGATGGAAGTCGATATGGACTATGACAGCATTGCCCATGCGGGCTCCATGCTGGGTTCCGGGGCCGTTATCGTCATGGACGAGACCACCTGCATGGTCAAAGCGCTGGAGCGCATATCCCGATTCTATTTCGCGGAGTCCTGCGGTCAATGCACGCCGTGCCGGGAAGGGACCGGCTGGCTGTATCGGATGGTGAGCCGTATCGAGCACGGTCAGGGACGCCCGGAGGACCTGGATAAATTGGCGAATGTGGCAAAGAGCATCGAGGGACGGACCATTTGCGCGCTGGGGGATGCCGCCGCCTGGCCGGTGCGGAGTTTTGTCGAGCGGTTTCGGGAGGAGTTCGAGTATCACATTGAGCATGGGCGATGCATGGTATAAAGCATTTCGCAACCCGAACAGAGCGTCCAATCTCTGCATTTTGGAGATATGTGCCGCGCACCGCGAATTCCTTCGATTATTCTCTATAGATAAATCGATGACTTGTTGTCTGTTGCTCAGCGACTTATTTGTGACGAGGGATACTAGTGGGTAAGGCACTTTTCACGGAAGGGAAGAAATACACATTCAGCGATTATTTCGATTTCAATTGTCCGACGGAAGAGATCGCCAATGCGTTCGGCTATTCGTTCGAAACGAAGATTCTCGAATTCCCTGACCTGGAAGGGTCCGACAAGAAAGGAATCATGGAATTACAGGGCAAGTTTTACGAAGTCCTGCCGAAGATTGCCTTGAACTCGGAGATGGCCAAGAGGGACTTTATGATAGCGCCCATTTTGTGGGCGGCCATCCGCCGCGTGAAGGCAAGAATCAACGTCGAGTACCCTGTCGAGGTGGATGACAGGCTGAGTGGTTCATTGGACTACTTGATACGGTCGAGACAGCAGCTTGTCGTTATCGAGGCGAAGAAAGGCGATCTGGACAAGGGGTTCAATCAACTGACCGCGGAATTGATTGCCCTGGATAAGATCGAGGAGAAAGATAGCCCGGCAGTACTCCACGGCGCAATCAGTATCGGGGAACTGTGGCGCTTCGGTATATTGGAAAGAGACAAAAGCAGCATTTATCGGGATCTGCATACTTATCGCGTACCCGAGGATATCGAGAAAATATTTTCGATTATTATTGGGATCCTACAAAACTGATGGGGCATGTTTTCGCGGAACTCGGTTTGAGCAATCCCCGCCAGCCGGAACTCGATTCGGTAACAGTCACCGCGCTGGCCGATACCGGCGCGCTGATGCCTTGCATACCGGAACACGTGGCCAATCAATTGAATCTCGACATGGAATCCCTACGGGAGGTCTCTGTCGCGGACGGTCGTAGTATGAAGGTTCCCTATGCGGGGCCGATAAAGGTGAGCTTCCAAAAGCGGTTTTGCTACGTGGGCGCGTTGGTATTGGGCGACGAAGTACTGTTGGGCGCGGTGCCCATGGAGGATATGGATCTGGTGGTCAATCCCGGGCGCCGGGAAATTACGATGAATCCGGCAAGTCCCGACATTCCTCACGCGCGAGTAAAATGGATTCCGGCGACGCCGGAATCCATTTTGTTTTTGTAGCGGAGAAAAACGGTTCATGAACAAGAAAACAGTCATTCTTCTGGCAGGTTCGATATTTTTGTCATCCTGTGCTACCGGCAGTCACTTGGACAAAAAATACCGGGAAGCCGTCGCCGACGCCGCACAGGCGCTCAAAACGGAGTTGTCGAATGAACTCTTTGCTGTCAATGAAGAGAACAGGAAGGTCGTTCGGAGCGAGGATGGCTCCAAGGTCCTGGTGCTCACCTGGAAGTCGCAAGACAGCTTCGATAAATACCTAAAGCCCTATGACAAAACATCGGAAAACGAACAACATGTCGTATGGGTGACACTCGCCCCACAGGTTTATGAACTGTGTCATGGCTATATCGAAGAAAACCCGGGGGCTACAAAAGAAGCACTGGATCTCAGGCTGAAACAATACCTCGGGTTGAAGCACACATGGTATTACGATGTGTTTGTCGAGATGGGGGTCTCACCGAACGATCTCTTCAGGCCTTGCGTGAACCCGGAGATCCATGATTCCCGGTGCGGCTTGCATTTCCAGGACGACATGCCGCAAGTCAAGGGAATCGAAAACTATGGCCGGTTTTACAGGGATCTGTACTATAAAAGCTTTCGATCGAGTGATGGAGTTCCATGGACAGGTCTGGGACATACCCATGACTGGGGCAATCCGTTATCGGAAGTCGGGGCCAGTGAATATATCCTATCTCCAGGATCGGGCTATGAGATAAAAGGCGTTACAGGGACCATGGAGTATTGTAAACAATCGAGTTTGCGCAAAGATGTTTTTGATCCCACCACTATCAGCCCATAGCCGGTAGATTCGATCTCCACGGGACCTGACGAACCGAAGTTTCTTGGAATTGCGAGAAACAACATAATGGATACGACAGCACTTTTCGTTGTCGCCATACTTTTTTGTACCGCCTTCGCGTACGGCGGACTCAAGAGAGGATAGCCAACTAAAAATCCGGCCAACCACCACGAGGAGATCATCATGCCATATGCGAACATCGATGCATCGCTTTCGCCCGAGGAAGTACAAGCCGTGAAGGATGCCTTTGCGGTCGTTCTGGAAAGATTGCCTTTTCTGGTCAACCTGACGGTGTAGGAGCGCCGGGCCACCTTCAAAGCCGGGCCCGACGACAGCGTATCGTTCATCCACAATGCCCTGACCGCCGCCCAGGACCATCCGGCGATCCTTCCCCCCAGTTTCAAGACAACCGAATTCAAGAATGATGTGGATCTCTTCACGACGCTCACGGAGCTTGACACACTTGCCGAATCGGTGGCCTCCCAGATAGACGATACCCGCCTTGCGGTGGGCGGAGAGGCCATGCAGGAAGCGATCCGAGTCTACGACTACGTGAAGACGGGGGCCAAGACGACTCCGGGCCTGAAACCGGTGGCCAGATCAGTTGGGCGAGCGCTTTCAAAGGACGGGCGGACAGAAGAAGTCGGACGATTCGGAGGGATAATGCGAAGGGGTGGTAACGAGCGCCGGAGACGGCATCCATGGGATGCCGGAACGCAGCGGTGGGATGCGCAATATCGGCGTCGAGTATTCGAAACCCAACGGAGAGTGGCGAACACGCTCTGTTGAATGGTGAACACTCATCGTTGAATGGCAATCATTCTCCGTTGAGTGATCAGTACTCATCGGAGAGTGTTGATCACTGAACGATGCGGGCCGGATAAAAGATACGCGAATTCAAGTCGCAAGTACAACAGTTGGATCCAGGGCAACCGAATGAAACTGTTTTCCAATTGCCATTGACGTATTTTGTTGC
>CAZQHJ010000077.1:0-11226 GCA_964593225.1 uncultured Thiotrichales bacterium | reverse complement strand
GGCCACAATCGGGGCACCGCCTCGCTACGATGCGAATTTCCAAACAGCTTCTTAGACAGAACCAAATGAGCTTTGGTGTTTTTCCAGGTTGAACGCGCAGTGAGCTTGATATTTCCAAGGTATCGATTGAGGCGATCATGACTGAAATGCTCGCTGTGCTCTGCAAAGTTGGTCAGGGTGTGGTTGATTTGGCTTACCAATAAATATTGGCGGTAATCTGAATAGGTTATTGGCTCTTTCATGCCGATAACTTTACTTCTACCTCAAGAATACGTAAACACTATGGGGCTCTTTTTGCGTAAGTCCTAAAGAAATAGACAAACCAATCGGCGCCTGTGATACCTTTAGCGGCCCTGTATTTCGGTTTCAACCAGTCCAAAGGCCCGTTCGAACGCCCCTATGCGACCCCTCTACTCGATCCTCCACTACCTGCTGATGCCACTCGTGCTGCTTCGCTTGTTCTGGCGGAGCGTGAAGGCCCCCGCGTACCGGGCGCGATGGTCGGAGCGTTTCGGTTTCGGGGGGCCTGTTGATCCGAAAGCCGCCAACTCGACCGATCCCAGGATCTGGGTCCACGCCGTGTCGGTGGGCGAGGTCCAGGCGGCGGTCCCCCTGGTGAATGCCCTGCGCGCCCGATATCCCGAGGTCCCTATCCTGGTGACGACCACGACCCCCACGGGGGCCGCCCGCGTGGCCGAGGCCTTTGGCGGGGCGGTGACCCATCGATATCTGCCCTACGACCTGCCGGACTGTGTCCGGCGGTTTCTGGACCGCGTTCGGCCTACCCTGTTGGTGATCCTGGAGACGGAGCTGTGGCCGAACCTCCTCCATGCCTGCCGAAGGCGCGCCATTCCGGTCCTGCTCGTGAATGCGCGTTTGTCGGAGAAGTCGGCCAGGGGCTATCGGCGGGTAGGGGGAATCACACGCGGGATGCTGGGGGACATCTCGGCCATCGCTGCCCAGGGACGGGCCGACGCGGATCGGCTGATTGCCCTGGGGGCCGATCCCGACCGGGTCCGGGTGACGGGTAGCGTGAAATTCGATGTGAAACCGGGCGCGAGTCTCCGGGAAGAAGGGCAGGTTATCCGAAGGTATTGGGGCGCGGGCCGGGGCGTTTGGATCGCGGCCAGCACCCATGAGGGCGAGGAGGAGCAGGTGCTGGATGCGTTTCGGGCGGTGCGGGCGTCGGTCCCGGATTGTCTGCTGGTCCTGGCGCCGCGTCACCCGGAACGTTTTTCCAAGGCGCACGCCCTGGCGCGCGGGCGCGGCTATGGCACCTTGCTGCGCAGCAGCCTGGTGGGGCCGGATTCCGGCACTGACATCCATGCCGATACCCTGCCCGCCAGTATCGATGTCTTCATCGGCGACACCATGGGGGAATTGCCGATGTTGTACGCGGCATCCGATGTGGCTTTCGTGGGCGGGAGCCTCATCCCTATTGGCGGGCACAATATGCTGGAGCCGGCGGCCCTGGGGCTTCCGATACTCTTCGGGCCGCATGTGTTCAATTTCGCGGGGATCGCCCAGGACCTGCGTGAAATTGGCGCGGCCAAACAGGTGCGGGATGAAGCCGAGCTGGCCGGCGAGGTGGTCAGGTTTCTTCGGGATACGGATCTCCGCCAGGACATGGGCGGGAAGGCCAGGGCATTCGTCGAAGAGAACCGCGGGACGTTGGCGCGGGTGATGACGCTGATCTCCGGTTTTTTACCCTTTTAAGAAGCTGTTTGGAAATTCGTATCGTAGCGAGGTGGTGCCCCGATTGCGGCTCCCGCAAGGCGCGATGGGGGCGAAAATAAGGATTGTAGTGGACTACATGACGCCCAAGCACATAACGAACCTCGCCCCTGTCGCAACGCGGCAGGACACAATTCGGGCGCCGCCGCGGTAGATTGCGAATTCCCAAACAGCTTCTAACAGTCGCCATCGTCGAAGGGCGTCGCCGTGCGCGGCACATTACCCCGCGCTACGGACGCGCCCCGTTTGACAACCGGCAGCGACCTATCGATTTTGATGGCAACGGTCACGACCGGATTGCATCACCCCCAAGTCATTGCCACCGCGCAGCGGGCGCTAAGTCCCAATGACATTTGCAATCCGCTCCAGTCCCAGGTGCAGATCCCGTTCACTGGTGGCAATGGAGATCCGCATGAACCCCGGCGCGCCGAAGGCCGATCCGGGCACCAGCACCACCCCGGCCTTTTCGATCAGGTACTCGGTAAACGCGATGTCGTCATCGATACCCTCCAGTGTATCGATGACTCTGCGCATATCGGGGAAGACATAAAACGCCCCCTGGGCCGGGAGACACATGACGCCCCGCAGGCTGTTGAGATCGGCCACCACGAAATTGTGCCGTCCCTTGAAGATCTGCACCATCTCGCGAATAAAACCCTGATCCCCGGTGAGGGCCGCCTGGGCGCCGATTTGCGCGAACGAGGTGGGATTCGAGGTGCTCTGGGACTGGATCTTCTTCATGGCTTGGATGATCTTCTCCGGCCCCGCCGCATAACCGATGCGCCAGCCGGTCATGGCGTAGGATTTGGAGACGCCATGCAGGATCACCGTCCGATCGTAGAGATCCGGGCAGGCCATGAGGATATTGGAAAAGGATGCCTTTCCCCACATGATGTGTTCATAGATATCATCGGTGGCGATAAACACCTGGGGATGCTTGCTCAGGACCGCCCCCAGCGCCGCCAGCTCATCGCGCCGATAACAAACGCCGCTGGGGTTGGAGGGGCTGTTGAGGATAATAAGGCGCGTCTTTGGGGTGATGGCGTCCTCGATCATCGCAGGGGTCAGCTTGAACCCCGCCTCTACCCCCGTCTCCACGAAGACCGGCACCCCCCCCGCCAGGATGACGATATCGGGGTAGGAGACCCAGTAGGGCGAGGGAACGATCACCTCGTCTCCCGGATTCAATAACGCCTGGGCCAGATTGAACAGGGCCTGCTTGCCCCCGCAAGACACCAGCACCTGACTCGGGACATACTTAAGATCATTGTCCCGGGCAAATTTGGCCACGATGGCCTCTTTGAGGGATGGGATGCCATCCACCGGCGTGTATCTCGTAAACCCATCGTCCAGGGCCTGTTTGGCCGCCGCCTTGACATGGACCGGCGTATCGAAGTCCGGTTCCCCTGCGGAGAGCGAAATGATGTCATGTCCGGCGGCCTTCAGTTCCGTCGCCCGCGCGGCGAGCGACAGGGTCGGTGAGGGCTTTACCCCTTGTACTCTGTCGGAAAGCATAATCTCCATAACCTTTTGTACGACTATCCGTCGATTTCCTGTTTTTTATACACGTTTCACATAACAAGCGAGCGTCTGTTCACTCGGATTGATATCGCTATCGCATTCGATCTTGCCCATCCCTTTCGATAGCGATGCGGGGCAGGCGTCACAACGATTCGCGCTTATCCTCGTCCATAAATCCCCGTATCACCGACACCCTCGGCATGAACGAAACCGGATCACGCCGTGATCGGGACCGGGACAAACCGAGCCGCGCCCTTCGCTACCCCCCCCTTTCGCTAACCCATTGTGTCACATATCCTGTTTTCAAAAAACTAACGCGCTCGATTCATTGCTCGTGTTCGCCTCGCTCACGAATCTCTACCGGATTCCCGCTTTCGCGGGAATGACCGAATCCGTTGCATCGGGCCATCGAACCGTGACAAATCCGACAAAATGAGGGCATCGAATTTTCTCCCGATAACAACCGAACCCATCGGCCTTTATCGAGCCATAAAGCCACCGAAACCGGTTGCCTCTCCGCCGCCCGCTCCGGCGGAGAGGCCATGGCGACGGATGTCCACGCCATGGCGGCGGATTGATAGTCGATAGAAGGGGCTCTATCCGCCATGGAAGATAGATTATCCGCCATGGCGCGGGGTTCTCCCGCCGGCGTCCGGGCCGGGCGGTCCGAGGCCCGCGCCAATCAGGCGGTTGGCGATTATCCACCGGAACGGGGTCACCTTGGGCCCCGACAGGAAGAATCACCGGGCGATAAAGCGATGCACCACCGCCGCCCCCACGGAATCCCCCCAGACATTGGTGGCGGTGCGGAATCTGTCCAGAAACCAATCCACGGCCAGCAACAAACCAATCCCGTCCAGGGGCAGGCCCACCGCGCCGAGCACGATGACCATGGTGACCAGGCCCGCCTCCGGGATGCCGGCGGCGCCGATGGCCGCCAGGGTGGCCGTGATGAAGATGATGGTCTGTTGGCCGAATGTCATGTCGATCCCATAGGCCTGGGCAATGAACATGACCGCGGCGGCCTCGTACATGGCGGTGCCGTCCATGTTGACGGTGCTGCCCAGGGGTAGGGTAAATTCCACCGCTCGGTTGTCGATCTTGTTTCCTCTCGCGCATTCCATGGTCAACGGCAAGGTGGCCGAAGAGCTGGCGGTTCCCAGGGCCGTGAACAACGCCCGCAACATCCCGACCAGGTAATCGAGACCGCGTTTGGCGACGAAAAACAGGATTGAATATAAAATAACGAAGTGTACGGCCAGGCCGCTCAACACCGTGACCACGTGCCAGCCCACGGCCTGGAGTTCTTGCAGGAACGCCGCGCCACCGCCGGCCTGCCCCAGGCGCCCGGCAATCAGGGCGAAGATCCCCACCGGGGCGAAATACATGAGCCAAATGACGAGTTTCATCATGGCCTCGTTCATGCCCTGGAAGAATTGCAGGGTCGTTTTGCCCTTTTCTCCCAGCGTGGTCAAGGCGGCGGCAAACAGGATGGACCACAGGATGATGGGCAGCAACTGGGTCTCGGCGGCCGAGGCGATCAGGTTGGGAGAGACCAGGGACAGGATGATATCCGATACCCCGACATCCTCCTTTCCCGCCACCTTGGCCTGGGCGGCCGCCGCGTCGCCGGAGGCGATGTCGAGCCCAACGCCGGGCTCGATGAGGTTGACCATGACAAGGCCGATAAGGACCGCGATGCCGGTGGTGGTGACGTAGTAGACCAGTGTAATGCCACCGATGCGGCCCAGCCTTCGGACATCGCCCATGGCGGCCACCCCGCTGATCACGGCGGCGATGATGAGGGGCAGGATCATCATCTTGAGGGCGTTCAGGAATAACTCGCCCAGCCAGGCGACCTTCACCATGGCGTCCCCGAAGAACCAGCTCGAGAGCAGGCCCGCGACGACGCCCAGGACGATGAGAATCAATAAAATGACCGAGTGTTTGTGGGACATGGGTTTCTCTTGTTGGTTGCGCGCGAAGGGGGGGAATACTTTGTTTTCGCTATCGTGTCAATCGAATGGACAACAGAGGCCTCGGTTCAACTGACTTAAGAAGCTGTTTGGGAATTCGCAATCTACCGCGGCGGGGCCCGAATTGCGTCCTGCCGCGTTGGGACGGGGGCGAGGTTCGTTTTATGTGCTTGGGGGCGTCGTGTAGTCCACTACAATCCTTATTTTCGCCCCCATCACGCCTTGCGGGAGCCACAATCGGGGCGCCACCTCGCTACGATACGAATTTCCAAACAGCTTCTAAGAGGGACGAGTCGGAAACTCCGATCTCGGCCGCAAGGCGTTACGGGGCCAATCGATAATCAGATCCAGGGACGCCACTACAATCTGCCCAATCAAGGGCTCCGATTTTACGGCCCCGACGAAACAGGAACCGGACATCTCTCTATCACCGATGGCTATCGTGACAGGTCCCGCCACATCCCTTTCTTCCCATTGTCCATTGGCCGGCGTGACCCGCACTTTGTCGATAATAGTGATCTCCAACCTCTCGATGACCTCTTTCGGCAACACCGGCATGACGGCGCTCGTGTCCACCAGGGCGCCGACTTCCACGCCCGGTTTGCTTGCGTCCGAGGGGTTCCAGACCCACAGTGTCGCCCTAATTTTTTGCATTTTGTTCGCCATTCGGTTTGGAGAGTGTCCTGACTTTTTTATTTCCCGGCGGCCTGCCTCGCCTCCGACAGGATATCGGCCAGCATCCGCTGTTCCTGTTCGCTGATCTTTGCACCCTTTTGCAGGCGTTCCCAATGTTCGATGGCCCCGGTGTACTCGTTTTGTTGGTAGGCCGCGACACCGGCGAGCCAGAGCGCTGGAGGGAAGTCCGGATCGATGTAAAGCGCGGATTGGATCAGTTCGGAAGGCCGGCCCGCCATCTTGCCCTCGTTGCGCTCGGCCAATGACTCGGCGTAGCTGACCAGTATTTCCGGGCTGTCCGGCTGCCGTTCGTAGGCCTCGGCAAACGCGGCGCCCGCCTCATCGAGGCGCCCCATGACGGCGTAGGAACGACCCAACATCAGCCACCCCTCGGGGTTGTCGGGTTTTTGTTCCAGGCGCGCGGCGAGACGGTCCACCATGTCCGCCAGGGGGGGGGAGGCGGGAGAGGGGCCGGGGGCGGGATGTCCCGCGGGTTGGGCGGAGGATAGGGGACCCGCCGCACCGGTGAGAATGTCGGGATTGCCCCATTGGAAATACAGCCCGAAACCGGCCGCCGGGATGGCCAATGCGACAAAGAGCGTCGTAATCAGGGCGGGGATCGACCGGATTCGACCTTGGGACCCGCCCCGTCCCGTCTCCATCGTCATCTCATCGGCCTCGGCCTCCCCACGGGACGCCGCCCCGGCGGGCGCCTCGCCCTCGGCGGGGTCCGCCGGGGTGAGATCGGCGAGGGCGGCCCGCTGGAGTTCGACGCGGGCGTGGACCAATTCCGCCTCGTCCATGAGCCCGTCCCGGTGCTGCTGTTCCAGTTCCGAGAGTCGTTCCCGATAGATGTCGGCGTTGAGCGCTTTGCGATCCCCGGCGGTCTTTTGTCCGCGCCCCAGCAACGGCGGGATGACGAACGCGAGGCCAATGCCCGCCATGAGGGTGGTGATAAGCAGGAATATATTCATAAGATTATGGCAGTCTTTACCATACCAATTTGCTTAACTGCGCTCGATCCAGAAAGGCCCTATGGCGAGGGCATCAAGACCGGATGCCAAAAAACGCCGTAGTGCGTCCGTGGGAGAATTCACGATGGGTTCTCCGTGATCATTGAAGCTTGTATTGAGAACCATCGGAATCCCTGTTTCGATGTAAAACTCATTGATTAATCCATGGAACAATGGATTATTTTTATCGGACACCGTTTGGATCCGAGATGTCATATCTACATGCAAAACGCCCGGGATTTTATCTGCCTTATCAGGACGCGCCGGAAAAGCGAAAAGCATATAAGGGAAATCGCCTTTGCACTCGAAGTATTCAGGCACTTTTCCTTCCAATATCGCAGCTGAGAAAGGACGAAACCACTCGCGATGTTTGATTTTCTGATTTAAATAATTACGAATATTTGGCTTACGTGGATCGGCCAAAATACTTCTGTTTCCAAGTGCGCGTGGTCCGATTTCAGCGCGGCCTTGGAACCATCCGATAACATGTCCCTGGACAAGTGTCATTGCTGCTGTTTTCGCAATGCTCTCGGGTATACGATATTCGACTCCCGCTTTGGTGATAGCGCTTTCGATTTCGTCAGTCGAATATCCGGCACCAAGATACGGTGTCGTCATATACCATTGTCTCTCGCCTCCTAGGTTATGGTGGTAGTGATACAGGGCCGCACCCATGCCGTTACCACAGTCGGACGCATTTGGAGTAATGAAGATTTTCTCGAACGGTCCGTCTCGTAGAATCCGTGCGTTTTGCAAACAATTCAGTGCCACTCCACCCGCCAAACAGAGATTCTCCAATCCGGTGCGCCGATGTAATCCTCGCACCATGTGGAGCGTTAGTTCCTCGGAGACCTTTTGCATGCTGGCGGCGATATCCTTATGAACCTGTAATACAGGCAAATCGGGCTCTCTTGGTGGAATGCCAAGTGCTTTCTCCAGGAAAAACGGTTTCTCTTTTTCCCAGAATCTTGCTACCGATTCGATGGGGAAACGCCCTGGGTTTAATTCATAGCTCCCATCGGCATACAGATTGAATAACCCTCGAAAAACGTCTTCATACACTGGTTTTCCATACGCAGCCAAGGCCATAACCTTTGCACCGGAAAAAAAGTGATCTGCCATGAAGCCGAGGAACCATCCCGTTCGCATCCAAAGAATTCCCAGTGAATGGTGGTAATGCAAAGCGGCTAATTTTTCGATGCGTTTCCCACGCCCAATCGCCATGATGCTGCATATGGAGTCACCCAACCCGTCAAGGGTTAGAATCGCGGCTTCGGGAAATGGGGCGCTATAAAAGGTACCCGCCGCATGGGAAAGGTGGTGATTGACGTGAACTACACTAGCCGAGGTGGATTTAAGGAAACTTTTGAGATCTTTATCGTCTGGAATTGTCTCGCGAGAAAATACAATGGTTGATGTTTCGCTTACTTCAATATGGTAACTCTTGGCAAGGTAAGAAATACTGTAAGTAGGAAATCCACCCCGTCGCTTTTCACGGCAAAACCTTTCTTCTTCACCGACGAAGATGGGATTCCCTTGGTTATCTAGCAGACAGAAGTTTGCGTCATGTACGAGCCCACCAATTCCAAGGATATGAGCGTCGTTTTCTTTTGTCATTTTCGTTGCTGCTTATTTCTCCGATAAGAATATCGCTAACCCATTTCCCAGAATCTGGTGCTGAATCGTACTGTCCCTTCACAAAAGATCGAATTTCCCTACAGAGATCTTTACGTTCTGTCACAGCTAGAAAATGCGAGGGTTCGTTTTCATTTCCCCATGGATAGTCTACTCCCGTCATGGTTACCAAATCGGTACGTGACTTTCCCTCTATAATATCTGGTTCTGACCACACTCCAAAATTCAACGATTCGTAAGGCTGCGGTTTTGTCTCATTGGTTTCGCATCTTCGGATATTCTTGAATTTAACGACGAACCGGCTTCCATATTTGGAAAAATAGTCCCAGTGGGATGCAACGATTTCACTCCATTGATTACGTAATGACTCATCAAGAAGCATATGTATCTTCGTTATATGATGATTTCTTCCAATGGCTTTCTTCCAGATCTTCCGGAATGATTCATCATCTATAAATGTTTTAAGAGGTATATTGAAGAAATATAGATTTCCTTTCATCTTTCGCACATGATGAGAAACAAAATGATCCATGGTTTCGAATTTGAATATATCCGAACCGCTAGCATGTAACGTATAATATGATCTCTTCGATTGAAGGAGGTCTTCAATCCATCCCACGATGAGAGGAACTCCAGTAATTGAAAAAACGGCTAAACTATATATTAATCTTTTTTCTTCTGGGGTAGAAGATGGGAAAATATCTTTAAAGAAAAAGAACAAAAAAAAGAACGAGAGAAAAGGAAAGCAGCATCCATATAATTTTAAATATTCTCATTCACCGCTCTCCCCAATGAATCAATCTTTTTTCTACAAAAGCAAAAAGTTGGTTCAACGCATAACCAAGAATTCCGGTAAGCAAGATAGCAGCGTACATTTCTGATGTTCTGTAGATCATCTGTGCGTTGTAAATTCGGTAACCGAGCCCGACCGTTGTCCCAATAAACATTTCCGTAACCACCACGAGGATCAAGGCAATAGAAATCGCCGTGCGAAGCCCAACAAAGATTTGTGGCAATGCTTCCGGGAGGACGACCTTTGTAAACCGCTGGTAGCGGGAGGCACCGTACATCTGCACCATGAGAAGCCGTGTCTTACGGCTATTCATGACCCCATATCCCGTATTGATCAATACTATCAGGGAACAGGAGAAAACGACGGCTGTTATTTTGGCAACATCGCCAACCCCGAAAAACAGAATAAAAAGCGGGAACAGGGCGGTTGCCGGGATAGAGCGGAGAAAATCGATAATGAATTCGAAGTAGCTGTACACCCGGCGGTCGATGCCGACGATGAGCCCGAATGTAATCCCCAGCACGGCTGAGATTAGAAAACCGATGATAGTTCGACCCAACGTAAAAAGGATATCCATGGTCATCTGATTGCCAACCACAATAGTCCCAAGCGTCTTGAATACCTCCACGGGCGATGGCAGAAAGAGTGGATTAACGATACCCGCGCTCGCGATACCCCACCAAAAGAAGATGAGCAGTACAGGAACGGAAATAGCGTGCCTAATCATCGGTTACAACCTTCCGGAATATCTCCAGCCCTTGGTTTCTGAAGTCAAAAAATTCCTTTGTGGTTTTTGTCTCGGATGTTCTTGGGCGCGGTAGGGAAATAACAAGTTTATCGTGGATTTCTGCGGGCCTTTCGGTCAGAAAGTAGATCTTGTCTGATAGATAAACGGCATCCTCAATATCGTGAGATACAAAGATAGTCGTGATCTTTACTTGCTGCCATATTTTCTGTATCTGGTCGGCCATATGAAGCCTTGTCTGGAAATCCAAAGCGCTCAGAGGTTCATCGAGCAATAGAAAATCCGGCTCCGAAATCATGGCCCGAGCCAAACTCAACAATTGTTGCTGTCCACCTGAAAGCTGGTAAGGATAGGTTTGCATATCGATCTCGATCCCGAGATCCCTGGCCAGTGCTAACCCTTTCTTCTCTCGCTCTTCCGACGGGACATGTTCCAATTCCAATGGCAAACAGAGATTGGACAGGTTAGTACGCCAGGGCAGGAGGGCATCTCGATAGTTCTGAAAGACCATGCCCACGCGATTGTTTTTCGCTACAGATTCCCCTTTTAACAGGATTTTCCCGGAATTGGGCTTTTCAACTCCGGCCATGAGGAGAAGCAAGGTGGATTTTCCACAGCCATTCGGTCCAAAGAGACTGATGAACTCACCTTCGGCAACATCCATGGATATGTCGGATAAAATCGGAACAGGGCTCCCATTTTTTGCATGAAATATCTTGGAAATGTTTTCTATTTTCAGGAAGCTCATGACAACAAGATGGTGTAGTTTATTGCTAACATATAAAATGTGTCGTTTGAGTCGGGCGTTATTGTCCGAATACTAGACCCAAGTATCTGTCTACCCCCTGGTCGGTAGCATCCACGTTATGTTGGCATCCTGGTAAATAATAAAACTGATGATCGAGTACTGAATTAGCGCATAAGGACTTCAGAAAATCCAGATAACATTTGTCTACATATTTATCATTTTCTCCCACTCCAACAATCGTAGGTATTCGAGCCTGTTGAATCAGGTACTCGTTTGGCATGCTCCGGCAGAAGAAATCCTGATGTGGAATAATATTAGGGGCTGTTGATGTTTAGGGTTAGGTGGTTGAAAAAAGTGAAGTGAACCGTGCAAGTTGTTTTTCCAAA
>CAZQHJ010000076.1:0-11672 GCA_964593225.1 uncultured Thiotrichales bacterium | reverse complement strand
AGGACGCAATTCGGGCGCCGCCGCGGTAGATTGCGAATTTCCAAACAGCTTCTTAGAGGGTGTCTGAAAAATCCTCAGTTTACTGGGACAGTCCCCGAATTACGGCTCGCTGCACTGCGCAAGATTCGAGGCTTGCTGATGGCTCGGCATCATGTATGCCCGCTCCAGAGAAAATTCAATAAATGGTGCGATGCACAACGAACATTGTCAATATAACTTGCGGGAAGTTATGACTGTGCGACACAGAAGCACTCGCGCTGCGCACTGCAATTTCTTTCCGATTATGATCTTACGATAATCAATAGGTCGTTGCCGGTTATTGAGCAAAGTATTTATGGTCTGGAATACAGTGCCTCGTTCCAAATTATTTTTGGGGGCCTGAGTCAGTGATAACCGTATCGTCCCTGGCATTGGGCAATTTCTTCACAGAAAGCACCTCACACATATCTTCCCATAAAGACAGATTTTGTTGGGTCAATTCACCCAGGAAATTGACAGGGTCCCGCACGACGACGTTATGCATTTGCTGACGAAAACGCTGCTGCTGGCGGACAATGAGGCCTATATTTCTATCCAAATGCTTTGCGAGCACCCCTTGGAGGGAATCTCCATAGATCCGAATTATCTGTTGCAACACGTCCATCGTAAACAGCGGCTGTTCTTCTTCCCCTTCTTCCTGCTCGACAATAATCTGTAACAGAACACTACGGGTGATATCCTGGTCGCTCTTTGCATCCCGTACCGCAAACTCTTCGTTATCGAGTACCAAGCGTCGCACATCCGCCAGTGTAATGTATTTACTTAGAGTTGTATCGTACAGGCGTCGGTTCGAGTATTTTTTGAGGATTCTTAGCTTGCCTGTCGTTTCGGCGGTTGCTGCCTTTGCCATGTCATTTTTCCATCAGTAGGGCTTGCCCGGGAGCTATGCTTCGAGCGGGCCATTCTTTGGATTTCGAAAACAACTGAAACGCCGGATGGTAAAGGCAGCTTAGTTCAAACACAATAAATCTCAGCAGGGGCTGGTCTTCCCACGTGGGAGTTGTGGGAAGGAGCTATGTATTGCGCCATCTTTATAACGCCTAACCCCGCAGAGCGGGGTTAGAATCATATGATTTCGCGAGGCGAAATCATCAAATTACCCGTCGCGTTCGGAGCCCCTCGATGTCTTTGCTCGACATCCCAAGGAGCTCCCGGAGCACCTCGTCGGTGTGTTTGCCGAGAGCCGGTCCCAGCCACTTGGTCTGGCCCGGTGTCTTGGAAAGGCGGGGAACCGTGTTCGGCACCACGATGGTCTCACCCAATTCCGGGTCATCGACGGAGATAAGATTGCGGCGCGCCACGAACTGGCGATTACCGTAGATATCCCGCACGTTGTTCAGCGGTGCATAAGGGGCGCCGGTGGCATAACATTTATCGGAGACTTCCTTACGCGTCAGGGCGCCACACCACTGGGCAACGATCTCGTTGACTTCATGACGCGCAGCGATGCGTTTGTCGTGTTCACCATAAAGTGCATGGGATGCCAGTTCCGGGCGATCCATGGACGCGGCAAGCGCAGCAAACAGCTTGTCGGTGGTGCAGGCGAATGCCACCCATTTATCATCCTTGGTTCGGAAATGGCCCATGGGACAGGCGATCTTGTTGTGGGCGCCGGTGCGTTCCCGAACGGTGCCGAACTTGGCATAGGCGGGCGCCAGTTCATCGGTAACCCGGAATACGGATTCGAAAAGGGCCGCATCGATATATTGTCCCTTGCCGGTTTTCTCTTTATAGCGCAAGGCCATCAGGACACCGATAACGCCGTACATGCCGGTCAGATAATCACCCAGGGTGGTGGAACCGGGCGTCACCGGCGTTTCCCTGGGCATCCCGGCAAGGTAGGCAAGGCCTCCGACGGCATGGGCGATCCGCGCAAACCCGGGACGATCCCGGTAGGGTCCGGTTTGTCCGTATCCCGAGACCCGCAGCATCACAAGACTGGGGTTTACCTCTCGCAGGACCTCCCAGCCAAGCCCCCATTTTTCCAGGGTCCCCGGCCGGAAGTTTTCGCAGACTATATCGCTTTTCGATACCAGTTTCTTGAAGATTTCCGCCCCTTCCTTGTTACGGAGATCCACGGTAACGGATTTTTTGTTCCTGGCCTCGCTAAGCCAGGCAAGCGTGTCTCCACGTTTGCTTGCCGAACCGAAGTTTCGGCAAGGATCGCCACCAAGGGGGTGCTCGACTTTCAAGACTTCGGCCCCGAACTCGCCCATCATACCCGCGGCATACGGTGCGGCAATGAACGTGGCAACATCGATAACCCGTATGCCTTCCAGGGGCATTTTCGGTTTCGATTGCGGTTTTCTTTCTTCAACCATGACTTTTGGCCTCGTATGACTGATTCGGACTAAATAACCTTGCTTTTATGGAGTTGCATGAGTTCGCTTGCGGAAAGCCCCAGCAGTTCGTTCAACACCTCATCGGTGTGCTTGCCGAGCGGGGGCCCCAGGCTGGTTACCCGGCCCGGCGTTTCGGAGAGCTTGGGAAATACGCCGGGTACCACGACCTCTCCCACCTTCTCTTCTTCCAGATGAACCAAGTCATCCCGGGCCTGGAAGTGCGGGTCCGCAAAGATATCAGCGATACTGTTCAACGACCCGATGGGCACCTCGGCGGCAAGACATTTTTCCATCAGTTCGTCGCGGGTCAGCGAAGCGGTCCATTCGCTGACGAGGGCATTGACTTCGTCACGACGCGCCATGCGATTGACCTTGAGTCCATACAGATTTTCCGCCGCCAGTTCCGGACGGCCCATGGCGTCCTCGGCAAGCCGAGCAAACATCTTGTTATTGGTGCAGGCGATGGCCACCCATTTATTGTCTTTTGTTTGGAAGTGGCCGTGTGGCACCGCAATGACGGTCCCGGAACCTTCGCGTTCCCTGATCTTGCCGAACATACCGTAAGCGGACGCCATCTCGTCCAGTTGCCGGAAGACCGCTTCATAACTGGCCAGATCGATATACTGACCTTCTCCGGTGAGTCCTTTGTAACGCAGCGCCAATAAGACGCCAATGGCGCCATATAAGCCGGACATGTAATCCCCAAGGGGGGCTGAGCTTGGGATGACGGGGGTTTGCCCCGGGAAGCCGGACAGATACGACAAGCCGCCAAAGGCGTGGGCCAGGTGGGAAAAACCGGCATAATTCTTATAAGGCCCGGTCTGCCCGTATCCGGTGACGCGAAGCATCACGAGTCCGGGGTTGACTTTGTTCAATTCTTCCCAGCCAAGCCCCCAGCTTTCCAACATACCGGGACGGAAACTTTCCACGCACACGTCCGATTTGGCGACCATCTGTTTGAACAGCTCCGCCCCTCTGGGCACGCGCAGATCGATGGTTACCGACTTTTTATTACGCGCTTCGCTCAGCCAAACCAGGGTGTCGCCGTCGCGGTTGGAAGGCGTCCCCAAGCGGCGAAACGGATCGCCGGCGATAGGATGCTCCACGTGGTACACCTGGGCACCGAATTCCCCCATGATGGCCGATGCATAGGGACCTGCAATAAAGGTGCCCACATCGACCACGCGGATACCTTCCAGTGGCAAATCTTTCTCCTTTGCCGATTTATTTTCTCCTTCCGGACCCTTGTTGTTCGTATTCGTTGCCTGTGCCTGTATTTTTGTTTGATCTTTTACTTGATCTTTTTCTTGCACCATAACCTGTCCCCTAATAAATTCCAGCGTAGCCGGGATTTATATGTAGTCATTATTCGGAATTCAGTGGATAGATTTCTAAGCAGTTGATCTTCAGAGTATGTCAGAGTAATTCCGCTAAAGTCCAGCCATCCGGCAAACGGATGACGCGCCTTCGTGGTTTTCGGATCGAAACGGCCGAAGGTTCTCCAGCGGCAAGCGCCGCCCACTTTGCTTATTCCGGCCATCCGCGCCCACCACGGAGGGCATCGGCTTATCGGTACTTGCGCAGGTACCATTTCTCGAAAAAGGTCTTGGACCAGTGCATGGCCCGCAGGGGCGGCAGTATGAGGTTGTGCTTGGGCGTGCGCGCCACCAGGATACCCGTCTTCAGGTCGTCGATGACGCAAAGGAGCTCGGTCCGGAAGGTCGCGGTCGGCGCCCGGCCGTCGAGTTCCGCCAGCAGGTTTTCCGCCGCCGCCGCGGCCTGCAGGTCCGCCATGTGGGCCTGTTTGGGCAGCCAGTCGGGGACCGGATAATTGCCGGCGTCCCCGGCCACATAGACCCTTTCGTGATCGAGCACCCGGCAATGGGCGTCTGCCCGGACGAAACCGCCCGGCGAAAGGGGCAAACTGCCCTCGGCGTACCACGCGAGCCCCGTCATCCCCGGCAGAAACAGGGTAAGATTGGCCTTGATCTCGCCCCCCTCCGTAACCACCTTCCCGGGCTCGAAGCCTTTCATCTTATGGCCGAGATGCATTTCGATATCGCGTTTCGCCATGGCCGATTTGAGCCCCACGACCGCTTTGGGGCCCAAGCGTTGTCCGGGGTCCTGCATGGGGTTGAAAAACACCAGCTCGAATCGGTCGCGTCGGCCTTCGCGCCTCAGCTGTCTGTCGATGCCGAACAGGAACTCGAACATCGGTCCGCCCCGAACGGCGGCCGGTTCCTTGGGGTTGCCGACGAAACCGAAGGCGATGGTCCCTTTTTTCATGCCACTCAACCGGGTTCGAAGCGCCTCCGCGGACGAGATCCCTTCGCACGGGACGATGGTTCGTTCGACGCCCGGCAGTTTTTTCATATAGCGCGAACCGCACGCGATGATGAGACCGTCGTTTTCGATCACCCCGGCGTCGGTGCGGAGCCTTCGCCCACCCGCCTCGATACCGACGGCAACACCGGCATGGTGGGTAACCCCCATGCGGCGGAAGAACCCCTCCAGGTGTACGAGGACATCCGCGCGGGTGCGCAGACCGGAAGGTATCCATATGAGGCTGGGTAAGTAAACGAGTTCCGCCTTGGGCGAGACGACGGTGATTTCGAGGTTTTTGTCCCGGGCGCGGAGCGTGCGTACCGCCGTCAAGGCGGCGAATCCGCTGCCGATGACGGTAACGCTTTTTGTAACCCTTTCTACCAACGTGGCGTTCTCCTTAAGTCACACGGATTCTACGGCGCGCAATCTATCGTGCCTCACAAGGTCGCATCCCGCCGCGCCGCGCGGGGTGAAACGCGGTCAATTATCGAGAGCGCTCATGGTACGCTTTTTGGCGTCGGAATTCACAACAGGCGTGTATCCGGGGGGGGGGTGATCCGAAGGGGAATCTATCGGGAAAGGTCGTTTGCTCGCTAGAGCCATCGGGATGGACCTTCGGGGCAAAAAGAACGCCAACGCCAAATTTCAAACCCGGACACCGGATTCGGGGGCGAGTGGCGGAATGGTTGCGACGCGCTACGTCGCCATCGCTGTCGCGTTCGATCTTTATCCGATCCCTTTCGATAGCGAACCCGATGGCTGATGGCGATAGCGAGCGGGCCTATTCCGGATCGTTTTGTCGAAGATTTTCCGGAGCCCGGGCCATGGACCCGGGCTCCAGAGAAATGGCCCAACGCTCCCGGGCGATGGCCCGACGGCTTGAGGAAATGGCCGTATGACCCCGGGCGATTACCCATCGGCCCGGGGGAATGGCCCCGTGCTCTCGGGCAATGGCCGATTAGCCTTGTGAAATAGCCCAAGCATCTCGGGAGATGGCCCGGCGTTCTGGAGAAATAGCCCGGCGGCCTTGGGCAATGGCCCCACGGCATAGGGAAATGGTCCGGCGGCCTCGGGATCGCGATCGAAAGGGGTCGAAAAAGATCGAATGCGATAGCGATGGCGACGTGGCGCGTCGCAACCATTCCGCCACTCGCGGTTGTCTCAGTCGATGATGACAGAAACCCTCATAATAACGAATCCGCGGCGCGCGGCACTGGCCATGGAACGCCCTCGCTTGCGCCATTTTGCAGGTTCAGCCAACCCGCGCCGTTTCACAAGCGGCGAGGATAGCGGGTGTATCGACGCCATAGACGCGATAGAGGTCCTCGATGTCGCCGGATTGGCCGAATCGATCCACGCCCAGCGGGACCACGCGATGCCCACGGACCGAACCGAGCCAGGAGAGGGTTTCCGGCGCGCCGTCCAGGACCGTCACCAGGGTGGCGTCCGGGGCCAGCGGTCGCAGCAGGCGCTCGATGTGGGACCGCAGGGTGGGGCCATGGCGGGGGCGGGCGCCCAGGGCCGCCATCCAGTCCGCGTGCAGGCGATCCGGGGAAGTTACGGCCAGCAGACCCGCGCCGGGCACCGTGTCGAGGAGCGTTTCGAAGGCCGATTGGGCCTCGGGGGCGACGACGCCGGCGTAGACGATGGCCATGGGAGCGCCTTGGGTGGGGGGCTCCCGCCAATAGCCCCCCCGCAGGAGTTCCTTGCGCCAGGCGGGGGTCTTGGGAAGGGAAGGCTGGGGAATGACCCGGGTGGAGAGGCGGATATAGACGGAACCGCCGTCTTCTTCCTGGATGTGGGCCAGCGCCCAACGGAGGATCTCGGTCAGTTCCTCGGCATAGGCCGGCTCGAAGTACAGAAGTCCGCTCTGCCCCATGCCGATGAGGGGGGTGTAGAGGGACTGATGGGCCCCACCCTCCGGGGCGAGGGTCACCCCGCTCGGGGTCCCGGCCAGAATGAAGCGGGCGTCCTGATAACAGGCGTAGTTGAGGGAATCCAGCCCCCGGGCGATGAAGGGGTCGTAGAGCGTGCCCACCGGCAGCAGGCGCTGACCGAACAGGCTCCCCGTCAGACCCAGGGCGGCCAGGGCCAGAAAGAGGTTATTCTCCGCGATGCCCAGCTCCCAGTGCTGACCGCCGGTGGACATCTCCCACTTTTGCATGGAGACGATCTCTTGTTGGTGGAAGACGTCTTCCCGCGTCTCCCGGTGGAAGACGCCCCGGTTGTTGACCCAACCGCTCAGGCCCGTGGTGACGGTCACATCCGGCGAAGAGGTCACAATACGGTCGGCGAGCGCGCTTTTTCCCCGTCCGAGGACGTGCAATATCCTGCCGAAGGCGGCCTGTGTCGATTGGGCCTCGCCGTCGGCCACGGGGAATTCCGCCACCGACGGCACCGGTATCTTGGGCGCGTTATAACGCCGACGAGTGGTGCGCGCGGCGGCCTCGTTGAACGCCGAGCCCTCGGCATAGGCGGCCCGCAAAGGCACCCTGGCCAGAAAATCCTCCAGCGCCGGACGCATCTCCTCCATCCCCGCGAAGGGCGCCCATTCCTCCCCTTCCGGGACCCCCATATGCCTTTGGTACTCGGCCATCTGCACCTCGCTCATGAGGCCGGCATGGTTGTCCTTGTGCCCCTGGAAGGGCATCCCCAACCCCTTGGTGGTGTAGGCGATGAAGCAGTGGGGCCGTTCGTCGGCGGCGGCGTCATAAAAGGCCTCCAATACCCTTTCGAGATCATGCCCGCCCAGGTTCACCATGAGGGCGTGCAGGGCCTCGTCGTCATAGCTGTCCAGCAGCGCCGTAAAACCGGGGACATGACCCTTGTCTTTGTGCAGCTGCGTCCGCCAGGCCGCGCCCCCCTTGAAGGTCAGGGCGGAATAGAGGGAATTGGGGCAATCGTCGATCCACTGGCGGAGCGCCTCCCCCCCGGGCCGCGTGAAGGCCGCCTCCTGCTGCTTGCCGTATTTGATGATGGTCACTGCCCAACCGGAGGTGCGAAAGATGTCCTCGAAACGCCCGAACATCCGGTCCGGCGTCACCGCGTCCAGGCTCTGACGGTTGTAATCAATGATCCACCAGGTGTTGCGCAGCTCCTGTTTGTAGCCCTCGATCAGGGCCTCGTAGATATTGCCTTCGTCCAGCTCGGCGTCCCCCATCAGCGCGATCATCCGGCCCCTGTCTTTCTCATTCAGCCAATCCCGGGCGAGGAGATAGTCCTGGGCCAAGGAGGCGAAGACCGTGAGGGCGACCCCGAGGCCGACGGAACCGGTGGAGAAATCCACATCGTCGGCATCCTTGGTGCGGGAGGGATAGGACTGGGCGCCGCCCAGGGCGCGAAACTTGCGGAGCTGTTCTTCGGTTTGGTTCCCCAGCAGGTACTGGATGGCGTGAAAGACGGGGCTTGCGTGGGGTTTGACGGCGACCCGGTCCCGAGGGGTGAGCACATGGAAGTAGAGGGCGCTCATGATGGTCGCCAGCGAAGCGCTGGAGGCCTGATGCCCGCCCACCTTAAGGCTATCGCGCTTGGGGCGCAGGTGATTGGCGTGGTGGATGGTCCAGGCGGACAGCCAGTGGACCTTTTTGTTGAGCGCTGCCATGCACGCCAAGTCGTGGGGGTCGATGGGGGGGTGTGAGGGGGAGGAGGTGTTTTTTTTCGGCATGGTTTGGGATCTTGCTTGATTGAGGAGCTATCGGAACCTTCGCGGAGGAAGAAGTTTCCCAACCTTATGGTTTGCGAGTCCAGACACGACCGTAGTTACTTGGAATATCGAGCAGGTAGGTTGCTCCCGACTGAATATTGAGAAGGTCGAGGTCGAGAGCGCTACCGTGTAGTTCTTCACGATAATTTCCCCCTCGTTCGAAGGAGAAATCAATCGTCTGATCTGTATCGCCAAAGTTTACAGCAACGATGCTTTCTGCCTCATCAAGCCGACGACGATAGATCAGAACGTTGTGAATGAGGTGGTTCCAGTTATCGAAGAAATAATATTCCCCACGACGAAACGGCTTTTCACGCTTACGTAACCCCAAAAGTTTGCGGACAAGCTCCAGTGTTTTTCTCCCCGGTTTGTCGTAAAAATATTCCCAGTGCATGGGACGCAGAAACCCTACCCGCCCCTCCCCTTTGCCGGGGAGGGCGTTGTTTTCACAAAGTTCCTGTCCCTGCCATAGCATCGGTATGCCATCGGCCAGAAGCATGGCAATCAGATACGGTTGGAGTTTTGACCAGTTTTCCCGGTTGCCGACAGGGAACAGGTGATAACTCTTCGGATCGGGCTCCAAACCGAACAGATTGATAAAACGCGATTTATCGTGGGTTTCTATGTACTGGAAAGCCGTTTTTGCACGACCCTCTCCGTTCATCGTCTCGTGACGGGAAAATCCGTGCAGGCCAAGCATCAATCCAAAATTACGAATAGCGTAACCACGATTATCTCCCCTTTGAGTTGCTACCTGATAAGCGGTATCCAGTGTCCAGTTTTGCCAAGTGCAGTTTCCGTATGTATTGGCGATGGCTTCTCTGGGAGCGTCGAGTTGCTCGGCGCATTGAATTAATGAAACTTCGCTATTTTCTCCACGAAAGCGTCGCCAGTAGCCAGTTCCCAGGCTTTTTTTGACCTCCTGATAAGTACTGAATACAAGGGCATGATATCCCTTCATGCCAATAGGGTCCCAGTACTCGGGCACGCAATCGTAACGGAAACCGTCTACATGGTAGTGATCCAGCAGGTAATGGCTAACTGTATAAAAAAAATCTTCCACATAAGGATTGCAAAAATCGGTTCGCTCACCGAATTCATAATCCGTACCGAAACATGCGGCATGAAACGGATTGTTTGGGAAGCCCAGTTCCCGATACAGATGGCTGTAAGGAAAATGGTGGCCGGTGTGTCCGAAGACCACGTCGAGTATTACGGCAATTCCTTTCTGATGTGCCTCATCAATCAGTTTTTGAAATGCCTTATCATCGCCAAATCTGTCGTCGACACCGAAAAAACCGATGGGCTGAAAACCCCAACGCACGAATTCGACAACATTGCTAATCGGCATAATCTCCAAACAATTAATACCAAGATCAGCCAAATAGTCGAGGTGAGCAATTGCCCCTTTAATCCCGTTGGCGAATTCACCAAGATGCAGTTCATAAGCTACCAAGTCATGCAAATTGGGTACTTTCCAGCTATTTTCAGCCACGCTCCATCGATAGGATTCGTAATCGAGTGTAAAGGCAGACGTTTTCCCCACGCCATACTCCCGTGCGAAAGGATCGATGACCCAATCCACAGATCGACCCGATGATGTGTTTTTGATTTCAAAACGGTAAAGGTAGCGACCAGAGTTGCCCCAATTTCTCATCCCCACAGATGGTTGGGTGGTTTCTATGTTTACACTACCAGACCAATAAGCACCGCAGGTAGGATCCGTATTTGTTTGGTTTAAGGGAAACTCCAAGGAGGATAGCTTTTGAATAAACTGGTCGCGTTCATGGATTAATTTGACCAGAACAGCGTATCCTTCATCCGCATTAATCCATGGGAGATATAGGCCGAAATCAATGGTTTTACTGCCGGGACGTTGCCGAGCACCCAGCTTGCTTAGTTCTAAAAGCCGCATCTATTCTCCTCCTTAATAACCTGAAATCACGGGTTCAGTATTCTCTTTTTTCTTCATCACCGAACCTCGAAGTCTTCCCCAAGACCCGCGAGCAGAATATCGGAATCATACTGGATGGCTCGATGCTGACCGTCTCGGTTTCTATCGATCCTGAATAAACTAACGAAATCTTCTCCAATGCCGGATTCATGATAGGTTTGATATGTCCTGACCATGGCGTGGATACATTCGTCGGAATGGGTCGCAATAAATAGCTGCACATGGCTTTCAAGGGCCATTTTCAATATGGCCTTCCATAGCGGCATGAGCGAACTGTAATGCAGGCCATTCTCGATCTCATCGATGAATAATATTCCATTCTTCCCTTCCGATATGGCGGCCAAAATGGCTATTATCTTTATGATGCCATCGCCCATGAGATGGATGGGGACTAATTTGTCTATGCCGATGACATCGGCATAAATGGTTCCACCGGCCCCCAGTCTGATATCGTTCAGGTTCGGTTCTATCTCTTTCAATGCACTAATGATCCCTTCAGAATCTTTCCTGACTAGAATAGCCTCCAGCCTCTGATGAAGACTATTCATAATCGTCCTGGGATTAATAAAACTGGCGCTGAGCTTTTCCCTATAATGGGGAGAAAATTGGACGTTCGCTTGTTCGAGTTTTATTCCCGGAATATTGAGATTTCCTTGTTTCAGCTTTATTTCGGCATGAAATGGCCCGTTTTTATCCATGCTGAAATCGAACGCCAATCCTTCGAGAGCCTCTTCCATCATGGTCGAGGTGCTCGATGATAGGAATGTCTCTTCGGATGCCTCACCGCTCTTGGAAAGGTGTTCTTGAATGCCCGTGGATGTCGGGTAAATCGGCTTGATTTCCAGAGTCCTTTCCTGGGATTCCCACCGCCCGGTTATGGAAAGATCTTTTGAGAAGTCGAACCCATTGAAGAGATAGCTGAAGTCCTTGTCATCGGTTAAGGTCAAACCTCTGAATCCGTGAACATTGAGCGCAAGGTGCGGATTGGACATCCCCACCAATAGAAAAATCGCCTCCAGAACGGAGGTTTTTCCGCAATTGTTTCTCCCGGTGAGCACATTGACCTGCTTGATGTTATCGATGGTCAACGACTCGATGCCCCGGAAATGATGTATCTCTATCCGTTCGAAGAACATAATAGACCTGTTGCGTAATAAATTTTCTGTCCGCGTATAGTTTTTCCGTTAAGTATTCAGATGTATTCGAGATGGAAGTTCCGGAGAGCGGATGCCGGAAGCATGAAGGCATCATCCCGGCCTTTACGGTTGCGATAGACATGCCATGTGGAACACAGGCGTTCGATCCCGGC